>WQSP01000078.1 GCA_009787795.1 Treponema sp. | reverse complement strand
AGGTTAACCCGGTAAGAGGGAGGATAATAAACCATATCCACATCATGTACCCCTTACCGAAGAAAATTCAAATTCTCTTTAAGAATAGACCAAAAATGAGCGAATGTCAAGGAAAAGTAAAATTTTTACCATAATTAAATGATAACAGTTAACGATATTCCAAATTTACATGCGGAATTCGCTGCCAAGGTAGACTTTTCGCACTCTTTCGTCGCTTAAAATCGCATCCCTGTGCCCTCTGGAGAAAATAAGGCCGTCCGCGATGATAAAGGCTTCGCTTGTAATCTCCAAAGTGTCGCGGACATTGTGGTCTGTAATCAATACGCCGATGCCTTTTTCGGCGAGTCTGCGGATTATTTGCTTGATTTCAAAGACGGCGATGGGGTCGATACCGGCAAAAGGCTCGTCCAGAAGCAAAAATTTCGGTTCTGTTGCCAAAGCTCGCGCAATTTCGGTTCGCCTGCGTTCGCCGCCCGACAAAGTATACCCAAATTGCGAGCGAATTCTGCCGATGCCGAACTCATCAAGAAGTTTTTCCAATTTTGCCTGTTTTTCGCTCAAATCGAGGTCTTCGCGGCTTTCCAGAATAGCCCAAATGTTCTGTTCTACGGTCAATTTGCGGAAAATCGAGGCTTCCTGTGGAAGATACGCAATGCCCATTCGGGCGCGACGGTACATCGGCATATCGGTTATATCGATATCGTCCATTGTGACAATTCCTTCGTTGGGCGTATAAAAACCGACAATCATATAGAAGATAGTGGTTTTGCCCGCTCCGTTTGGACCCAGAAGGCCTGCAACTTCGCCGTTTTGCATCGTAAAGTTTACACCCTTTACGACCTCTTTCTTGCCGAAACTTTTATGCAGATTTGAAACGCCAAGGGTGTGAACTTCGGGAATATACTCAACTTCATAAAGAGGACCGTCAATTGGCCATTCCGGCCGCAATTCTGTTTCCATCGATCCCTCAGGTTTTAATTGATTATTGTTCCCGAGACGGAACCTTCCATTATTACGTCGTCTGTTTCCAGGTCTACGCGGATTCTGTCCGCGCGGAATTCGTCTTCGCTCTTGTAAACGACGGGGAAGCCGGACAAGTCGAGCATTTTCTGCCTGCGGTGATATATTGCGTATTCCGAGCGGCAAACCATGTCGTCCTTAAACAAACGAACGGCAATTTGAAAAGCCGCGACTTCGTTTGTATCATCGTATTCGATAAATCGGCTTCTTGCGACAACTTGGTTTTGCCTGTCTTCCAAAGACGAGTTTCCTTCAAGCCGCGCGATTTTCAGTCTGCGGTCATATCTGAGCCTGTCTGTCGAAAAGAGGATGTTTTTCTCCTCTTCATGACCCCATACGTTTCCGATACATTCGATGTAGCGGTTGTTTTCCCCTTGAATTTCGATTCTGTCCGCCCGCAGGATTAAATTGTCGGAGCGCACTTCGGCGTTCCCGATCAATATGGTTGTTTCGCGTCCAAGCGCCCTTGAGCCTGACATTCTGTCCGCCCTGAACGAAAAAGTGTTAGCTGCAATATATTGAAGTCCAAAACAAATAAAAAACATTAACAACAAGAAATTTTTCTTATTCATTGTTTTCCTCTCCTTCTTCTTCAAGCACATACGTGCCGCTGACAGCATTTGAAAATTCCCATGCGCGTCTGCGTACATCCGCGATTAGTCCAACGCCTGTTATTACAGTTCCGTTTTGCTGATAGATGTTTACTTCCTCATTTTCGCCTGACGACAGAAGCCGGGGGGAATCTTTCCATTCAAGGTGATTTGTTTCTATTACGATATCTTCGGATTCAACTTCCAGCCTGACGCCGTTTTGCATCAGGATGTCACCCGATTCGATGGTGTATGACGCAAAACCTGCCGCTCCTGCGGCGTTTACCTCTTCTCCGCGTTCGCGGAACTGCTCGAACGAAAAATTTTCAAGCTTCATGAATCCTTGTCTCTCGTAGCGTTCCACGCGCTCCGCCAAAAGCCGCGCAACAGGATCCGAAGAACGAACCCTTACATAATCAACATTTTCCATTACAAGATCGGGCATTGTCCTTTCCGACGATTCGAGTTCGCCGTAATCGAAAGTGCAGCCCGGCAAAGCCGAAATGCCAAGCGCGGCTGTCAGCATGAGGAAAAAAACTGTGCGTGTTCCTTTTGCGGAACTTGAACATTTATTCATTTGCACTTCTTGGCGGCGGCAATAAAATCCCTGAACAGGGGAGAAACTGCCATCGGCTTTGATTTGTATTCGGGGTGAAACTGCACAGCCACGCCCCACGGATGATCTTCATGCGGCCATTCGACGCACTCAACAAGCGTTTTGTCGGAGTTAAAAGCCGCAAGCCTAAGCCCCGAGTTAATCATATCATCCCTGTACTGATTTGAGAATTCAAATCGATGCCTGTGGCGTTCCAAAATCACCTTTTTGCCATAAGCCGCAAGGATATGCGAGCCGTCTTCGTTTACAGTTTCGCTTGCTCCAAGGCGCATAGTTCCGCCGTAATTTTTGATGTTTGCCTGTTCTTCAAGAAGGCTGACAACGGGATGTTTGGATGCGGGGGAGAACTCTGTTGAATCGGCATCTGCCCAGTTAAGCACATTGCGCGCCCATTCGATTATCATTATTTGCATCCCAAGGCAGATGCCAAGATACGGTTTTTTGTTGATCCTTGCCCATTGTGCGGCTTTTACCATTCCGTTGATTCCGCGTTCGCCGAAGCCGCCCGGAACCAGTACGCCGTCAATGTCTTTTAGGATAGAATCCGCATCATCGGTTTTCTCAAAATCGGACGAATCGATTTTTACAATCTCGGCTTCCACGCCGCATTCAAGGCTTGCGTGAAAGAGCGCTTCGTAGAGTGACGCATAAGTGTCGTGGATGTTCATGTATTTTCCGACTACGCCGATTCGCACCTTGCCCTGCCGCGCCTTAAAATGATCCATTACCGAGTTCCACGGACGCATGTCGGCATGACGGCTTTCTACGCCCATCTTTCGCAGAATCACCTGATCAAGTTTTTGATCAAAGAAAACGATGGGTATTTGATAAATTGTTGTGTCGATTGTGGGTGATGTAAAAACAGCGTCAAGATCGACATTGGTAAACTGCGCGATTTTTCTGCATGTGGGTTCGTCCATCATAACGGGAGAGCGGCAGATCAATATGTCGGGCTGGATTCCCATTTCCTGCATCGATTTTACGGAGTGCTGTGTCGGTTTGGTTTTTAGTTCGCCGCCTGCCACTTCCGGGATTAATGTCAGATGTACGGAGATGGCGTTTTTTTTGCCGCATTCGTGGATTAATTGGCGAGCCGCTTCCAGGAAGGGGATTGATTCTATGTCGCCGACTGTTCCGCCTATTTCTATAATGACGACATCATTGTCGTTTTCTTCGTTGGAGACCGCCAGGATTCTGTCCTTGATTTCGTCGGTTATGTGGGGAATTACCTGAACGCATTTTCCAAGATATTTTCCTTCCCGTTCCTTGCGGATTACCGATTCGTACACTTGCCCCGTGGTTATTGAGTTTGCAAGACTTAACCTGCCTTTTGTAAAACGGGCATAGTTGCCAAGGTCCAAGTCGGTTTCTGCACCGTCATCGGTAACATAAACTTCGCCATGCTGATATGGGCTCATTGTCCCTGCGTCTACATTGATGTACGGGTCGCATTTTACCATGCGGACATTGAGTCCTCGGCTTTCCAGCAAGGCGCCAATGGAGGAAGCCGCAACACCTTTGCCTAAACTGGAACAAACGCCGCCCGAGACGAAAATAAACTTGTTCATGTTTTATAAGTATTGCGGATTTTTACTGAAAATTCAAGTGTATTATACCTTCTTGTGACAGGCGGATTATCAATCCTTCGCAAGTTCTCCGCGTTCTTTTAGATCGGAAAGTATCTGCGCATAGAATTTTGCGTCGATTTTAAACTTTGCCCTGTAGATAAGGTAGCTTAAAACGAAACAAATCATGGGGAAGATGAACATTGCGACTTTCATCATTAACAGGCCTTCCTGAGTAACGTCTGCGGCGGAATTGGCTTCTTTAATGCCGGAGACAAGAATGATAACGGAAACGATACCTGTGCCGATTGCTCCGCCCAATTTATAAATGAGCGGCTGAAGCGAAAAGGTGATGCTGTCGTTGCGTTTGCCCAATTTCCAGTGACCGTAGTCCACAGAATCGGTGACAAACATCGTCATTAACAATTGGATGAACGCCTGCCCAAAGAAAATCAAAACGCCTGCGATGCCGATGAATACCATTGTGGTGACAGGCGCAAAGAAGAAAATTATATAACCTGCAACCATCGAAATAATCGCGCCTGTGAACAAGGTCTTGCGATCGAACTTTTTGCTGAAAAGCGGAAAGAGCGCAAGACCCGACAACTGCGATACGCCCAAAATTGCGGAGAATACCGAAAACATTTTTATATTGCCATAAGCGTATTTAAAATAATAAAGACCAAAACTTGTAGTTGTGATATAACCAATCATAAAAAGAGAGAGGGCGATTGCCGTAAAAAACAATTGGTCGTTTTTAAAGATAATGCCGAAAAGTTCGCGAATGGGAGTGCTTTGTTTTTTGACGGTTACGATTCCTGTTTCCTTAACGCCAAACAAAGCGATACACAAGCTTAATGCCATAACTATCGATATCATTATTGAAAAAACAAAAAAGCCGGATTGATGAGAACCAAGATGTTGCCCCAAAATGTCCGTTATCGGTTCTATGCCTACAACAACGAAGAAGAGCCCGATGTTTGCGCATATTCGCGCAAGCGAGCCGATTTTTTCGCGTTCTTTTTGATCGACTGTCAGGGTGGGAAGCATCGACCAATACGAAATGTCATGGGTTGTGTAGCTGATACCCCACATAAAATAAAAAATCGCAAAGGTTGCAATATATGCTGTGCCTTGAAGTCCAAAATCGGTAAAAAGCAAAACGGTAAACAGCGGAGACGTTAAAATGCCGATTGCAATCCACGGTTTGAATTTTCCCCACCGTGTTTTTGTGTTGTCTATAATGAAGCCCATCAACGGATCCGTCAGGGCATCGAAAATACGGGCAACAAGAATTATGCCCGCTACCCACCACATTGTACTTATGGGAAGATTGATAACGTCCGTAAGGTAATAAATTAGAAACATGGAGACTATGGCATAAACCATGTCCCTGCCAAGAGTTCCAAGACCGAATGTTATACGGTTTCTTAATGAAGCGTTTTCCATACAGTATTATAACACGGAAATGTTAAATTGTCATTTAAGGTATGCGTTGACAAACGGCAAATAGCGAATCCCGATTCCGTATTGAATCGATACTTCTCCCCATTCCGCCGAAGCCATATCGTTTTTAAAACTTGCGTAGCTTTTATGGTTTTTTAGGTCGTAAGTCAAATTGAAAAAATTCGAATCCAGTTCGGCGTATTTTCCGTCACCGTCAATAAGCATGTCTATATAACTTATGTAACCGCCTTTTTGCGTATCCATATTCCAGCACCACGGGAATGCGTTAAAGTCGATGCTGAACCCGCTGTTCTGCGAATTAAGTATTACTTCAATTCCGCCAAGCCCGCCGTCTGTTTGTAAAGTCGGAGCGTCAAGAACAAGCACCAGTTTTGTGATGGTTCCGTCCGCTATGGCGGATCTAATTTCCTTGCTTAGCGCCCAGCCCTTTTGGTTTGGCTGTTCGGGATTTTCCCATGTAAACTTGCCGCCCATTTCATACGATTTACTCATAATGGTTATTATATATTATTATACGAAATTATCAATAATATTTTAACGGGTAAACCTTACAGACAAAATGTGTCCCCGTGGCATCGAAACAACGGCAGAACTTCTGTCTGCGCCTATTTGGATTTCTTCCGGCTGCGCGAAGCTGCCTTCGCTTGTTCTGATGGCGGACGCATTGCGGATGTTAAAGCTGTCCGGAAGCTGAATTCGTACGTTTCCAAGGTCTGTGCCGCCTGTGCCGTCCGTTGTTGTCGGCGTAAACATTACGACTGTAATCGTTCTGCCGTTCGGCGAAACAAACGCGGTTGCTCTTGCCGCAACGCCGTCCACATTGTCGGACATGCCGTTGAAATTTCTTGAGGTAACATTTGCGCCGTCTTTTGTTTGACCGTCGGCGAAAAGTGCGACCCTGAATGTTTCCTTTGCAAATTTTGCATAATGGGAAACTGCATAACCGCGCGGAAGAATTTCCCCTTCGGTTGTTCCCCACTGACCGTCGCCAATCAAACTGTAAAAGCGTTTTGCCGCCCACCAAATGTATGCGCTTTCGTCGTTAAGGCGAATGCTTAAATCGATATCGTTTAAAATCTTCCATACATAGTTCCATGTCGAGTCGTTCGGGTATCCCGCCGCGTTTCCGCTGTTCATGTTATTTTCGGTCATCCAGACTTCGCGCGGAGCGGTTGGGTGTTCAAGCGCTTTTGCATATCGGTTCAACCTGTTGCCGTAAGTATGCCGCCCGATAAGATCGATCACGGCTCTGGACTGCGGATTGTCAAGCGCGGCGTCATTTATGTTCGGGTGATTCGCGGATTCGCCGTTCATCGTCAGCACGGAAGGAATCTGCCTGCCGCCGCCAAAACCCCTAACGCCTTCCGTGAATCTGCCAACCTGCAAAAAGAAATCCCTCATTTCCTGCGGAGACCAAAGACAGCCATCGTAATCAACTTCGTAATTCGGTTCGTTCTGTATCGACACTGCGTAAATCGGCGCGCCGTTTTGATACATGTTCAGGGCAAACGCTCTCAGATAATTTGCATAATCCTGATAATGCTCTTTTAAAAGCCTTCCGTTATTTTGCGTTGTATTCAAGTTGTTGCTCTTCCAAATTGCAGGCGGAGTCCAAGGGCTTGCAAGAACATAACCGCCATGCCTGTTTACGATTTTTACATTCTCGTAATAGTCGGGTCTTGCCCCTGTTGTAAGCGTATTCATTGTTATGTTGATGTCGGTATTCCATGGCATTATCATTATACGAAGAATGTTTAAACCAAGTCCTGTATTGGGATTGAACAACAACTCGGTTTCCTGAGCTGTGGTTCGCGGAAAATTTCCCCAGCCGACATCCATTCCGCCAAAGCCGCGCACATATTGAAATCTTGTTTTCGTATCGATTGTGACAGTAACATTTGCTTCCGTGTCATCCCATTGGCGGTTTGATGTGCATGTCGTAAGAATTACTGCGGCGGCAATTGCAACTGCACAGAAGAAAATCAATTTTTTTATGTGATTGTTTATTAATATCATAGATTAATATACAATATCGGATAGGTTCGGTAAAGAGCAGAAGGAGGTTTTATGAGTAACTTGATTATACCGCAGGGTTACAAGTCGATTTTATCTGTGTACGAAACACAAACAGCGATAGGCGCGATTAAGCGGCTGTTCGAGGACAATCTTTCGCGCTCTCTCAATTTGCATCGCGTCTCCGCGCCGCTTTTTGTCGAGCCGCAAAGCGGACTTAACGATGATCTTAACGGCGTTGAGCGCGCAGTTGAATTCGATATTAAAGAAACGGGAACCAACGCCGCGGTTGTTCACTCGCTTGCAAAATGGAAGCGTATGGCGCTTCACAGTTACGGCTTCCCGGTCGGCGAAGGGCTGTACACTGACATGAACGCAATACGCCGCGATGAAGAAATGGATAACTTTCATTCCATATATGTTGATCAATGGGATTGGGAAAAAGTTATCGATAAAGCTTCGCGCAACGAAGAAACATTGAAGGCAACGGTTATAAAAATTGTAGACGCGATTTGCGACACAGCGGAAAAAATTGACGGGATGTTTCCCGAGTTAACGGTTCGCCTTTCGCGTGATGTCAAATTTGTAACAACGCAGGAATTGGAAGACATGTACCCTGATGTGACAAGCAAGGAAAGGGAGAACGCGTATCTAAAAGAACACAAGACTGCGTTCATCATGCAAATAGGGGATGTGTTAAAATCAGGCAGCAAGCACGACGGACGCGCTCCCGATTATGACGACTGGACATTAAACGGCGACATAATGTTCTGGAATGACACACTGCAATGCGCGATTGAAATTTCTTCAATGGGAATTCGCGTTGACGAAAAAGCTTTGGACTCTCAGCTTGCAAAAGCAAAGTGCGATAACCGCCGCACCCTTCCGTTTCATAAAATGCTTTTGGAAGGAAAGCTTCCGCTTACAATGGGCGGCGGTATAGGGCAGTCAAGGTTGTGCATGCTTCTGTTTCAGAAAGCGCACATCGGCGAAGTGCAGGTCTCGGTTTGGGACAAGAAAACATTGGACGGCTGCGCTGCGGC
>WQSP01000077.1 GCA_009787795.1 Treponema sp. | reverse complement strand
ACTAGAAAATTCAAATACGAAAAGGCATGGGTTTGAGGTTTTAGTATGGATGCGAAGCGAAAGAAAGCGCTTGTTTTCACATTTAAACGCGGGATATACCCGAACGAGCAAAAACAATTTACGGAAGATGTGCCCATAAACACATTGCTTCCGCCCGAGGGCAGCGAGATTGTTTTTCCTCTTTTGATGCATATGGGCGTTCCGTGCGAGCCGCTTGTGCAAAAAGGCCAGCG
Organism: Treponema sp.; assembly: GCA_009787795.1. Lineage (GTDB taxonomy): Bacteria > Spirochaetota > Spirochaetia > Treponematales > Breznakiellaceae > WQXQ01. Next base: position 8,120 of record WQSP01000077.1, on the reverse strand, counting down.
CGTTCTGTTAGGTGAAAAAATCGGCGATTCGAACGCTCTTTTTTGCGCTCCCGTTCATGCGAGCGTTTCGGGTATAGTAAAGGATATCCGTCCTCATTTGACAATCGCAGGCACAATCGTCAATTCGATAGTTGTAGAAAACGACGGAAAATTCGAAGAACATGTGTGCATTCAGCCGCGCGAAGACTATGAAAGTCTGTCGGGCGAAGAAATATTAAAAATAATCCGCGAGGCGGGAATCGTAGGGCTTGGAGGCGCGGGATTTCCCACGCATGTAAAACTTTCTCCGCCGCCCAAAAAAAAGGTCGATACGGTAATCGTTAACGGCTGCGAGTGCGAACCGTATCTTACAACAGACAACAGAATAATGATCGAAGAATCAAAACGCATTGTAACAGGCTTAAAAATAATTTTAAAAGTGATAAAAACCGCGCGCGGAATTATCGCAATCGAAAACAACAAACCCGAAGCAATCGAACACTTAAAAGAATTCTGCGCGAATATTCCCGATATTAAAGTTGCGGTTGTAAAAACAAAATATCCGCAAGGATGCGAAAAACAGCTTGTAGACGCAATAACGGGAAGGGAAGTGCCGTCAGGCGGAATCCCCATCGATGTCGGCTGTCTTGTGCATAACGTTGATACCGTTATTGCGATTCACCGCGCAATAATCCGGGGTCGTCCGCTCATGAGAAAAGTTGTTACGCTTACAGGCGGCGCGATTAAAAATCCCGGCAATTATAAAATGCGCATCGGAACGCTTTTAAGCGACTTGGTGGAAATGGCGGGCGGTTACAAATATAACCCTGCAAAAATAATTGTCGGCGGTCCCATGATGGGCGTTGCGATTTTCGATACCGAAGTTCCGATTGTAAAAACAACGGAAGGCGTTATTTTCCTTACCGAGGAAGAAGCGTATATACCGCCCGAAAGAAACTGCATCCGCTGCGGCCATTGCGTCGAGCGCTGTCCTGCGGGACTTATTCCGACAGAATTAAACGCAGATATTTTAAGGGAAGACTCAAATGCGTTTATCAAACATAACGGTCTTGACTGCATCGAATGCGGAAGCTGTTCGTATATCTGCCCTGCAAAGCGAAGATTGTCGCAGGCAATCCGCACAATAAGAAGGGTGGAACTTGCCAAACTTAAAGGAAAAGCGAAATGAAAATAGTTATCAACCAGATGGTTACAGTTTCGTCTCCTCCGCACATGTACGGCACAGATACAATCGAAAAGCGAATGCGTGATGTGCTAATTGCGCTGTTTCCGGCGTTTTGCTTTGCAATATATCATTATGGAATCGGGGCGCTAAGCACAATGGCGGTTGCGGTCGGTTCCGCTCTGTTGGCTGAATATTTATACCAGAGAATTATGGGAAAGCCCGTTACGGTGAATGACTTTAGCGCGGCAATTACGGGGCTTTTGCTTGCGTTTAATCTTCCGCCCGATGTTCCGTTCTGGATACCGATTATCGGAAGTTTTTTTGCAATCATTGTCGTAAAACAATTGTTCGGCGGGCTTGGATCCAACTTTATAAACCCGGCTCTTGCCGCGCGCGCGTTTTTGCTTGCGTCTTTTCCGGTGTATATGGTTGGCTGGAGATTCGCAGAGTCGCCCGATATCGTTACAAGCGCGACATATCTTGCCGCCATTAAAGCCAATCCGTCATTTACCCCTGAGTTTTCCGACTACATGGCGCTTCTGTTCGGAAAGGTGGGCGGTTGCGTGGGCGAAACAAGCGCAGTCGCTCTTTTTATAGGCGGGATTTACCTGCTTGTAAGAAGAATCATAAACTGGCGCATTCCTGTTTTTTATATCGGAAGCTTTGCTGTTTTTGCGTTTATTTTCGGGAGAACAGGACTTTTTCACGGACGCGACATTTTGTTCGAAGTTTTAAACGGCGGTTTAATCATGGGCGCGTTCTTTATGGCGACAGATTATGCGACAAGCCCGATTACACCTCATGGAAAAATTGTATTTGGAATCGGATGCGGATTTTTAACCGTGTTTATAAGATTTTTCAGCGCTTATCCTGAGGGCGTAAGTTATGCGATCATCATAATGAATCTTTTTGTGCCGTTAATCGATAAATATATCCGTCCGCGCGTTTACGGACACAGTATAACAAAAAAGAGGAAAAAAGCATGAAATACATAGTCAAACCGGCTTTAACCCTCTTTATTACCGCAGTAATCGTAGTTGCGGCGTTAAGCGTTGTTTATAATTTTACCAAAGAGCCGATTGAAAGGCAAAAACGCAAAACGCAGGAGACCGTGCTAAAGCAGGTTATACCGCAGGCTTCTTTGTACACGGAAATTGAAACAGAAAAAAAAGGAAGCATGAGCGCAGTATTTAAAGCGTTGGCAGGAAATGAAATAATTGGCTATATTGTGCAGCTTTCTCCCGAAGGATACAGCGGAAAGATCGATTTTTTGGTTGGATTTTCTGCATCGCAGAATTATATAACAGGTTTGCGCGTAATGCGGCACACGGAAACGCCCGGGTTCGGATCAAAAGTGTTAAAAGAAAAATTTTATGGACAGTATAATTATTTGCCGCTTTCGCCGCTTAAGGTTGTAAGAAACAATCCCGGCCCCGGTGATATTCAGGCTATTACCAGCGCCACTATCACAACCAAGGCAATTACAAACGCGGTTAACGAAGCGATTGAATGGTATCTTGAATTTATAAGTGAGGATAAAGAAGAAGAATGAATTATATCCAGCTTTTAAAAGACGGAATTTTTAACAAGAACCCGATTTTTGTGCAGATTCTGGCATTGTGTCCTCTTCTTGCAGTTACAACCTCCGCAGTTACAGCAATCACAATGGGGCTTGCGACAACCGCCGTAATGATCTGCGCAAGCGCGGCAATTTCGCTTTTCAGAAAAATCATTCCAAGCGAAATCAGAATCGCAGCTGCTGTAATTATTGTCGCGGGCTTTGTTACCGTTCTTCAATTGATGCTTGACGCGTATGCTCCGCCCGATATAACAGCCGCACTTGGCATTTTTATTCCGCTTATCGTCGTTAACTGCATTCTTTTTGCGCGCTTGGAATCTTTTGCGTTTAAAAACAAAATATTCGCCTCGATTGTTGACGCTCTCGGCATGGGTCTTGGCTTTACTTTGGGGCTTTTCACTGTCGGCGTTATTAGGGAATTTTTGGGTTCGGGTTCCGTTTTTGGAATAGAATTGCTGCACGATGAAAATGCCTATATGACAATCATGATTTTGCCTGCAGGCGCGTTTTTTACTCTTGGCCTGATTATTATGATACGAAAGCACATTCAATTGTTAAGATTGAACGCCAAAAAAAAGGCAGGTAAATAATGGAACTGTTTTTTATATTAATCGGCGCAACATTAATCAATAACTATGTTTTAGTTCAATTCCTTGGAATGTGTCCGTTCTTCGGCGTTTCTAAAAAAACAGAAACGGCGCTTGGCATGGGTCTTTCTGTAATGTTTGTGATGACGCTTGCATCCGCCATTACGTTTTTATTTTATGTATATGTTTTAAAGCCGCTTAAAATCGAATATCTTCAGACTGTCTCGTTTATTTTAATAATTGCGTCTATCGTTCAGTTTATCGAAGTTTTCATGAAGAAAATGTTCAAGGTTCTTTATTCGATGCTTGGCGTATATCTTCCGCTTATAACCGTTAACTGCGCGATTTTCGGCGTTACGCTGATTAACATTCAAAAAAAATATTCGCTGGAAAATTATTCGTTTTTAGAATCGATTGTAAACAGCATTGGAGCCGGAGCCGGTTTTACGCTCGCTATGCTTCTGCTTGCGGGTATCCGCGAAAAATACGACAACAATCCGGATGTCCCGGAAGTTTTCAAGGGATTTCCGCTCGCGCTTTTTTCCGCAGGACTTATGAGCATTGCGTTTATGGGATTCATGGGGTTAATATGATTGATTTAAGCTTTTTGGAAGGAATTATATTATCCGATATTTTGTTTCCGGTTGTATGCGTCGGCGGACTTGCCCTTGTTTTTGGAGTGATACTGGGTCTTTCCGCAAAAAAGTTTGCGGTGGAATCGGATCCAAAAGTTGACAGAATCGTAAATGTTTTGCCGGGAGCAAACTGCGGCGGATGCGGATATCCGGGCTGCGCGGTTTTTGCGGAACGGGTTGTAACAGGCGAAGCGGACTATAACGGCTGTCCTCCGGGCGGTTCCTCTGCGGCAAACGGAATTGCAAAAGAATTGGGAATAGACGCAGCCGAGACAAACCGTAAAGTCGCTTTTATCAAATGCAACGGAACAAACGACAATATAAAAAGAAATTATATTTACGACGGACCGAAAAGCTGCGTGTCCGCTTCTCAGCTTGCAACCGGCGGAAACAAGGATTGCACTTACAGTTGCATAGGACTTGAAAGCTGCAAAAACGCCTGTCCCTTTAACGCGATAATGATGACAAACAGCATCGCAATCGTAAACAGCAAAAAATGCACGGCATGCGGAAAATGCGTAAAAGTCTGCCCGATGCACCTAATCGAAATAGTCCCCGAAAAAAGCAAAGTAAGAGTTTTGTGCAATTCAAGAGAGAAGGGAAAAATTGTAAAAGACAGTTGCCGCGCAGGATGTTTTACCTGTCTTCTTTGCCAAAAAGTATGCAAGGAAGGCGCAATAACAATCGAAGACAACATTGCGCATATCGATTACGAGAAATGCACACAATGCATGGAATGCGTCGATAAATGTCCGTCAAAGGCAATCAAGCTTACCTCAAGGTGATACTTCTTCGCTCTTTTTAATCATCGCCGCATAGATACTGCTGATCAATCCCAATATCGCGGACATTGTAAAAAGCGCTTCGATTCCCGCAATTTTCCAAATCCATCCGCCAAGAAGAGCGATGAATACGCTGAAAATATGGTTAACGGAAATCCCTGTGCTTAACGTAGCCGTAATTTCTTCCCTGTTGGACGAAATGCGTTGAACATAAACGTTATTCGCCATGCTGGCAACCGAAATTATCTGGTCCAAAACAAAGTTGCAGCAAACGACAATAAACGCTATTCCCGGAGCGAACAGCCTGTGCGAAAATCCGTACATAAGGCAGACAACGACAAGTATCAATGTGTCGCCGACCATTACCGCTTTGTACCCGACCTTGTCAATCAGCTTTCCGATTAACGGGCTGCAAATCATGCAAAAACCCGCGCATATTGCCATCAATAGCGAAATAATCGACGGAGCCGCGCCGTAATGAAGAATTAAAACATACGGCGCAAATGTAAGGAATACCTGCTTTCGCGAGCCGTAAAAAACTTCCATAATGTAATATTTGGAAAACTTTTTCGCAAAATAAAAACGCTGCCTTGGTGCTTTTAGCGTAGTCTCTTTAAGCGCGGCTGCGGTTAGGGCGGCGGCCACCATTAATGCGGTTGCGGCGCCAAAAACAATTCTGTATCCCATTAAATCCGCTCTTGTGTAACCGGATTTTTCCAGAACAAAAAATATTCCCATAACAAGCAGAAAGCCCGCGATGTTTCCAAGCTGTCCTATGCTTGCGCTAATTCCCAAAGACGCGCCTGTTTTTTCGCGTTTTGCAAGTTCCATCGCGATAGTGCTTCGCACCGGCATTATTATATGTTCGCCCGTGCTGAAAAGAACCATAAAAACAACAACGACAAATTTTACCATGATAAATTCAATCGCGCTTGTAAGGAATATTCCCGCCATTCCTCCTGCCATCAGGGCGATACCGATTTTAAAAACGCGCGAATCCGCAAATCTGTACATCAGCGCCAAAATAAAAATCAATAAAAGCCCGGGCATTTCCCTGAAAAATTCGACTATTCCCCTTTCAAACGAATCGACGGTTAAAATGTCCGCAAGATAATTGTTTTGTACGCCGTGTTTTAGCCCGATTGCGATTCCAAAGAGAATGAGTACGCTAAGGAATCGCCCGACTTTTGCGTCCTCGCGGTAAATGTTGTCAAGAAAAACAGGACGTTTAAGTTTCATAATAATTCCCATATTTTTTCCGCTGTTTGCGCGTCATTGCGCTGCGGTTCCATCCAGTTGACATTTGGCAACCCTGCAAAAAACGTGATCTGCCTTTTTGCATAACGGCGGCTGTTTTGCGCGGCAAGCGATTGCACTCCGTTATAATCTTTGGAAAGTTTCCATTTTTTTTTGTTATCTGTATCGGTTTGCTCGATAAAAAAAAATTCCCTGTAACCGATTGCGCGTAAGCCCGGGTCATCGGGGGTATATCCTTTTTCATAAAGCATGGAAACCTCATTGGGCAGCCCCTGTTCGAACATTTGCGCGCATCGGTAATTGATGCGTTTGTAAAGCTCTTCTCTGGGACGCGAAAGCCCGATGACGATAAAATTAAAATCGGCATGCCTGCCGTTATCGCTCTTTTTTTGGGAATTTTTCTCAAACGAAGAAAGCGGCATGCCGCAGGAGCGATAAACTTCAAGCGCGCGAAGAAGCCGGTACTCATCGTTAATGTGAATACGCGCTGCGCTTACGGGGTCGCAGACTGTAAGTTCTTCCATTAGAAAAGCAGAACCTTTTTCGCTTAGTTCCATGCGAAGCTTTTCGCGCACTTCCTTGTTTGACGGAGGAGCCTCGCTTAAACCCAAAATAAAATTTTTCAAATAAAACCCGGTTCCGCCCGATACCACAGGCAGCTTTCCCCTCGATGCAATTTGGGCGCAAGCATCATCGGCAAGGCGGACAAAATCGCCTGCGCTAAATTGCTGCGAAGGATCGCAAATGTCGATTAAATGATGGGGAAGCCTCTCTCTCTCCTGCGCCGAAGGTTTTGCGGTGCCGATATCCATGCCTCTGTAAACCTGCATGGAATCTGCAGAAACAACCTCAATATCCTTCATGGCAGACAGCTCAAAGAGAATACCGGTTTTCCCTGACGCGGTCGGTCCAAAGAGGACTAAAACCGTGATGGGGTTTGTTTTCATTGGATTTTAGAGTTCTTCGGCTTCCAGACGGAATTGAACTTCTTCGGTAAAAACCTGCAGCGCGGCAAGGGCGACCATTTTGCCGTTCCAGGCTTCTTTTTCCTCTTTTTCCATCTGCTGAGCCAGTTGATAAGCCCTTCGTGAGGATGCCGAGGTTATCTCGTACATGTTATCATCGTATTCGATGAGGTCTTTTAATGGAAATATCATACCGTGATTCTATCCAATTAATGTTTTTTTGTCCAGTGGGTCTGTATCATAAAAACGTTTTTTCCAAATATTCGGCAAGGCCTTCTTCGGCTATCGGCCCGTAAATCAAATCGGCGGAATCGCGGATTTTCTCCCTTGCGCTTTCGGGGGCTGCGGCAAACCCTGCTACTGTGAACATGGGCAGATCGTTTTCTTCATCGCCGAAGGCAATTACTTCTTCCGGCTTTAAGCCCCTGTGCTCCATGGCGATTCGCAAACCCTCTCCCTTGGAAACGCCTGCATTGATCACTTCCAAAAATGTAGGGAAACTTCGCATTATGGTAATCGAATCGCCGAATCGTTCCTGCATCCTCTTGCGGACTTCATCATGCAATGACGGGTCTGCAATATACATCCCCTTTATGCATCCATCGATCGGAAGGGCGGCGATTTTTTTTAAGTCTCTGATTACGGGAGTAACGCCTGTGTGGGATTTGTAATATTGCGCGTCGGGACTGTCCTTTTCCGTAACAAGCGCTTCCCATAATTGGTTCGGATCGTTTTTGCCCGTGTCAGGCGAAATGCCCGCAGGAAGGTAAACTTGGTAATGTATCCCAAGATCGCGCGCAATGTCGGTTCCAAAATCAACGACATCCATACTGATGCAATCGGTATGCAGGGTAATCCCCGATGGCACATACGCGACTTCCGCGCCGTTAAAAAATACCATCGGTCCTTCCGCGCCAATCGCGCTCCTGTATTTTTCCGAAGATTCAATCGGCCTTCCTGTTGATATTATTATCTGCATGCCTTTGGCGACCAGTTTTCTAAGGCAGTCCCTCGTCCTTTTACCAAGGATTCCTCCGGGCAAGAGCGTTGTTCCGTCAAGATCTATTGCAAGAGCCTTTATCAGTTTAGGTTCGTAATTTCTACTCATATCAGAAGTATATAGGCAGGGCGGATGCTTATCAACATATTA
>WQSP01000076.1 GCA_009787795.1 Treponema sp. | reverse complement strand
CGGCCAGTCATTGTGCGCGCTGCCGTCAATTAAAATCATATTGAGATTTTTGCAAACCCGACTTAAGTTTGCTCCATGATTCAAATTAGGCGCGCGAAAAAGCCTTGGATTGCTTCCTGTAATTTCTTTGATTGCAAAAGATGCGGCGTTCAAACTCGATGTTATTTCATTAATTTGAGACGAACCTAAACTATTATAACTGTCGGAATGATTGCCAAGCTCGTGTCCTGCTGCAAAAATCGCCCGAGCGGCGGCCTTGTTGTTTCGGACATTGCTTCCGATTACGAAAAAAGTAGTTTTCACTTTTAAAGTTTCCAGCATCGTCAGTAATGCAACCGTACCGCCGTATGCAGAAGGAGCGCAAGGACCGTCATCAAAACTTAGCGCAATATATTTGACCGGCTTTTCACTGTATCCGTAATCCTGCCAGTTTGCATCGATATAACTTTCAATCTCCGCTTTTGATAAAGTATTTACATTATTTACCATTTCTTTATCACTATGAGCGCATCCCATTAATAGAAAAAACATAAGAACTCCTGCCAATATTATATAAATTTTATTCATTTTACGCCTCTCTATAACAAAAATAGTAAAAATGAGCCAAATTGACAAGTTGCAATTATTTAGAATTTGGCAAAAAAAGTGCATTTTTTTCAATATAATTTGTTACATTTATATGAGTTATGAACATTGACATAGAAGAATGTTACAAAAAATACGCGCCCATGGTTTTTCGTAGGTGTTTCGGTATTTTAAGGAATGATGATGAAGCGCGCGATGCAGTGCAGGACGTTTTTGTAAGTCTATTGCGGCATCAAAAACGGCTTCATAATCAATTTCTGTCAAGTTTACTGTACACCGTAGCCACAAATATCTGTCTTAACCGTCTTCGGAAGCGAAAACGGCAAGTCAGTGATGGTGAAGATCCGCAGGAACTGTTTCCGGCTGTCTCGGATAGCCAGTTTGACAGGATAGAGAAAAACATGATCATTGAGGCGATTTTACGGGATGAATCGGAATCAACAAGGGCGATTTGTTTTATGTACCACAGCGACGGCATGACTCTGCGTGAAATAGGAGAAGCAATAGGCTTGTCAATTTCGGGAGTGCGAAAACGGCTTATTGCTTTTAACACCCGCGCAAAAATTAAACTTGTAGAAGGGGAATGGTAATGAAAAAAATGCATATTTCGGCCCTTTTGCTGGAACGCTATCATATCGGCGAAGTTACCTGCGAAGAAAAACTCTATGTCGAAAAAGCTATTGCAGATAACGATGACTTGGCAGCATCTCTAAAAGAGTTGGAACGCGCCGATGCGGAGTTTTTTGCCGCTGATAAAACGCATCTGCAAAACACCCGGCTCTTTAACTTGCATACGCAGCAGGAGCAGCAGAAGCGGCGTATGCCGCGAAAATTCCGTCCGTTTGTTTTGGGTCTTTGCGCTGCGGCAATAGTTATGTTTATAGCTGTGCCTATTTTCATTCTGTATGACGAACCGGAAAAGACAGGGTTTGCAGAACGGGCAAAAGGCGCTTCTTTAGACTTTGGCGCAATAATTGATAAAACAATCAATTTAAGCGTTTATGTAAAAGATGACAGCGAAGGAGAAATTACAAGATTACAAAATCAGGCGGATGTAAACGAAGGAAATACAATCCAGGTTGTTTATCAGGTTTTTGATCCTGAAACGAGCGAAAAATACGGAGTTATTTTTTCCATCGACGGAAGATCCGCCGTTACCATGCATTATCCGTATTCGCCGAGGCAAAGCACTTTGCTTGTTTCAGGAAGGTCTGTTCCGCTGGATGACGCTTTTATTTTGGATGATGCGCCCGATTATGAAATTTTCTTCTTTGTAGCAGCTAACGTTCCGATAGATACCGGAAGCATTATAAATACGGCAAGGCAGCTTGCCGTGCAGATAAAAGAAAAACCGGATGAAGCTTTTTTGCTTGCATCATCGGCATTTAATGAATATGAAGTAGATACATTTACATTATTAAAGGAGTAGTCGAAAATGAGAATCAGGTTAATCTTTCCAATTATATTATTTTTTGTTATGGGAAATGTTTTTGCAACGCAGCCGGATACCGGTACGCACAGAATAGGCATTTTTGTCGGTTCAAACAACGGCGGCAGAGATCGCGTTTTGTTAAGGTATGCGGTTTCAGATGCCGTTTCCATAAAAAATGTTTTTCTGGAAATGGGTGGAATTGCAAATGATGATTCAGTTTTACTTGCAGAACCGTCAATCCGCGAAATAAACAGGCGAATAGACGCAATGCATCAGCAGGTGCTTCGTTCAAAAGAAGCAAACAGGAGGACAGAAGTAATTTTTTATTATTCCGGTCATTCTGACGAAGAAGGGCTTTTATTGAATCGCGAGAAATACACATATCGCGCCCTTCGCAATCGCATTAACAGTATCCCTGCGGATATGCGCATCGTCATTTTGGATTCCTGCGCATCTGGAGCATTTACGCGCATAAAAGGCGGCGAAAGAACTCTTCCGTTTCTTGTAGACAGTTCCTTTACCGCGGAAGGACACGCGTTTTTAACATCAAGCTCGGCTAACGAAGCATCTCAGGAATCTGACAGAATAGGCGCTTCATTTTTTACCCACTCGCTTGTTGCAGGACTTCGCGGCGCCGCCGACACTGTTGGCGACAGACGCGTAACATTAAACGAACTTTATCGTTATGCGTATACAGAGACGCTTGCCCGCACAGAAACTTCGCTGCATGGAGCGCAGCATGCCAATTATGATATACAAATAAGCGGAAGCGGCGATTTGGTGCTGACAGATGTAAGCCGGACTACTTCCGGAATTGTGTTTGATGAAAATCTGACAGGAAGGCTTACGATTCGAAATAGCAGGGATCAGCTGATTGCAGAAGTTACAAAAACAACGCGTCCGCTTGAACTTGGACTCGAACCCGGTGTATATCGAATAACGCTTCAGCAGGGAAGCGATGTTTCGCGCGCAGATGTTACTCTTGCAGAAGGAAGGCGCACAACAGTAACGATTAATAATTTTACAAGAACCGTAACAGAAACAACGCGCCTGAGGGGTGACAACGATTCGGATTCTGCAAACGCTGTGCCAAACGCCCATTTGTATACTTTTTTCTTTAATGTTGTGCATGAGCCGTTTTATTTTCCGCTTATCGGTTTTATAAATATAGCTAACGGAAATCATAATAATTTTCAGGCAGGATATATTAATTGGAATACAGGTAATTTTAAAGGTTTTCAGGCAGGTTTTGTTAATACAGTAGGCGGAAATTTTTCCGGCTTTCAGGCGGGTTTTGTTAATACAAATATTGGACAAACAAATGGTTTTCAATCAGGTTTTGTAAATACGGCAATTAATGAAATGGAAGGTCTTCAGATAGGATTTGTTAACGTTGCAGTAAGTTCAATTAGGGGATTTCAATTAGGTTTTGTGAATTATGCGGACAGTATAGACGGAATTCCAATTGGTTTTATTTCCATTGTGCGAGAAGGCGGATACATGGCGATTGAATACAGTTTTACAGAGTCTCACACATACAATGCCGCGTTTAAAATCGGAATTGAAAAATTTTATACAAATATAAATATTGCATATAATCATACATCCGAGTTTTCGTATAACAATTTGGCATCAGGGATTGGTTTTGGATCGATATTTCCGGTAATAGGGAAACTCTTATATATCAATACGGAAATTAATTCGCTGTTCTCGATAGGTAATGATGTCGAAAAGGTGAGCTATAACAGTTTGGGTTTGTATCTTGGAGTCAATATTGGAAAACTTAGTATTGCGGCGGGACCTTCTTTAACATGGATTTATAAAAACTGGTGGGAAAACATACAGCCGCTGGAAGAAAGACCTGCGTATTTTAGTTTTTACAACTACGATATTGATGAGTATAATCGTCTCGTAGTAGGCGGAAGGATTGCGGCAAGATTAAGGTTTTAAAAATACTCCCGTAATTTTTCTTTCCAGTTGCCGCCTTTTTGAATAGTCGCTTTAACGCCCATTTCTTCGAGGGTTTTAATGCGGCTTTCATTTCCGCTGCTTGTTACCGCGATAATGGTCATTATATTTCCCGAGTATTGCAGTTGCCTGATCAATTCTTCGCCTGTCATATCGGCAAGTTCCAAACCTGTGATAACGCATGAAACTTTTCGGTTTCCTATTTCGTCCAATACGCCGTTACCATTATCAAAACCGTCAGAATCGACGCCGATTTCCGCCAAAAAAGCCTTTGTTACTTTGCGAAAAAAACCGCTATTATCAGCATGAATAACGTACAATTTTGCCCTCCCTGCCCGTTATTATACAATAAATTGTTAAAAAACGCTATCGGGATTTTTGTTTCTGTTTTTATGGAAAAATTATAACTTTTTTACTGCCTCTTTTATCGAATCCAAATGGGCTTGAATTTGCGGAAGTTGCCTGCAGATTATCTCGACAGGTTCCCTGTTATTTTCCACCGCTCCATTGGCAAGGTACTCTACCGATGTATTAAGCGAAGCCGCAATGCGTATCGCCTCATTTACCCGTGGGTATATGCATTTCGAAATCCACCCTTGAAATGTATTAAAACTGATACCTGAGTTTTTTGCCACCCACTCATGGGTGGTATTCTGCATTTTTATCTCTTTTTTGACGTTTTCCCAGAAAACGGACGCATTATCATTCATATCTGTACATATCTTAGATGAAAAATGTGTAAAACTTGTCCAAATAGATATAAAAGTACTTGATCTATATATCCATACAGACTTATAATAATCAAAATATGTTTATACAGACATATACTTAATATTCGTATGAATATTAATAAACTACAATTTTTGGAGAAAAAGATGAAAAGAAAAATCTTAATGGCCGGTATTATTGGTGTTCTACTGGCGCTGACATTGTCTGTTTCAAGCTGCGATTTGTTTGAAACAAAAGGCACTATTATTGTAAGGAACGCATCACCTTATCCTGTAGATGCAAACATTACTGTTAATATCAGGACAAATTCCAGCAGCGGTAATCTTCTTGGTTTATATAGCCGTGTTGCTGGTCCTGTTATTGTAGCTCAAAATAATTCTGCATCCTTTTCTCTGGATTCGGGCAAGTACGATATATATATAGTTGACGGGGTTAATACTGTGCGTATATATCCATCCTCAACGTGGATTGATTTGGGAGCAGGGGAAACAAGAAGTTTTAAATTTACCGGTAATAGTATTACAATTGACTAATTAACAGATAAGGTGACAGTCAAAGTGTCTGTCACCTTATTACCTCTCAAATAACTTTTTTAACTCTTCATGGCTCATCCGCGCAAGCCACGATTCGCCCGATTTTACCGTCATTTCGGCAAGTTCCTGTTTGCTGGAGATCATTGCGTCAATTTTTTCTTCAAAGCTGTTCTTTGTAATAAAACGATGAACAAAGACGTTTCGTTTTTGCCCGATGCGAAACGCGCGGTCTGTCGCCTGATTTTCAACTGCAGGGTTGTACCACAAATCGTAATGGATCACGCGGCTTGCGGCGGTAAGGTTCAGCCCAAGACCGCCGGCTTTTAAACTGATCAGCATAATGCGCGCTGCCGGGTCATTTTGAAACTTGTCAATTGCATCTGCCCGCGCTTCCTGACTTAAACTTCCATGATAAACAAGCGGAGCCTCGCCCAGCTCTTTTTTGATAATGCGCTCAAGGCAGTCAAGCGTTTCCACGTATTGGCTGAAAACCAAAGTTTTTTCCCTGTTTGCCAAAATTTCCTGAAGCAGCGTAACTAGAAGCTGCGCCTTGCCGGAAAGCGCGGAAACTGCGGGGCTCTCTTTGTCATAAACGCGCGGATGATTGCAAATTTGTTTTAAAGATGTAAGCAGATAAAAAATTAGGGAAGATCGCTCTTTGGGATCGATTTCTTTTGACTTTTTCATTGATTCCGATACTATGGTTTCGTATAACGCAGCCTGTTCTTTTTCAAGAACCGCATATTCGTTTGTAACGATTTTTTCGGGAAGGTCTTTAATTATACTTTTATCCGTTTTAAGCCGCCTTAATAGAAAAGGAGAAGTTATCTTTTGCAGCGCCGCCGCCTGTTCTGTGTTTCGGTTAACTTCGATAGGGACACGGTACTGTTCTTTAAAAGTTTTTGCGTCTCCAAGATAGCCGGGCAAAATAAAATCAAATAAAGAGCGAAGATCTTCCAGGCGGTTTTCTACAGGAGTGCCGGAAAGCGCAAGCCTGTACTGAGAGCGAAGATTTTTTACAGTGCGTGAAATTCGCGTTTGGGAATTTTTCATCAGGTGCGCTTCGTCCACCAATAAAAGCGAAAACGTCATTTTTTTTAATTTTTCCTCATCACGAACTGTTGTTTGATACGTTGTCAAAAACACATCGCTTTTTTTGTCAAACCTGCGGCTGCTTCCGTGATAGCGCGTAACGTTTAAAGACGGCGCAAAACGGCTTAACTCTTTTTCCCAGTTGTTTAAAAGTGCCGCAGGAGCTACCACCAAACAGCCGTAATGGTCATCGGTTTTCTTGTTGAGAAGCCCTTCTTCCTTAAGACGCAATATCGCCGTGATCGATTGAATTGTTTTTCCCAATCCCATGTCGTCTGCAAGTATGCATCCAAAACCGGAAAGCAAAAGAGAGCAAACCCAATTAAACCCGCGCACCTGATAGGGACGCAAATTCGCTTTTAAGGAATGCGGAATAGGATAATTATGCTCTTTGAATATTTTATCGATTGTTTCGCGCTCGTCAAAGGCAAGCACGCTGTCGCCTGTAAAATGCGCCTTTAAAAAATCATTTACGTTGGGCTGCGCGGTTTTTGCCTTTTTTAACAAACGTGAAAATTCATCCGCCTGCATTTTTACAAAGCCGTCTTTAAAACGCACCATCGCCTTTTTAATTTTTACAAGTTTTTTAAACTCATCAATGCTCATTACTTCATCGCCGATTGCAACCTGCCATTCAAATTCCGTAAGAGCGTTTAAATCGAGATATTTTACCAAAGAACCTTCTGTCTTTCCCTTGATTACAAGCCTGGGTCTTAATTCTTTTGCAAGCGCTTTAGGAAGATTGACAGTAATCCCAAGGCGCGAAAGGATAGGCGAAGCGTTGTCAAGAAAAGAAATTAAACGCGGCTCGATAAGCGAAAAATCCTTATTGGAAAACAATTCTTTAATTTCGGGAAGATAATTGGATAACGCGATTGGAGCGCGAAGAATTTCAATGTTTTTGCATTTGTATAAAGGCGTTTTTTTTACGCCTAATGTAAAGTCTTCTTCTTCCTCGATTACGTCCATTGAAATTGCGAAGTCCATGTACAAAAGGGAATCGTCGGGGTTTTTGGTAAGGTCTTTTATCGTGATCGCGTAACGATAAGCGGAAAAATCGATATGAAGAACAGAAAGCCATCTGTCTATGGCAATCGGAAGAGAGCGTTTTGCAGGCGAAGAAACGTCAATAAACATGCCCATAAAAAATGCGTTTAAAAGCTGTTTGTATTCGTCGCTTCCCTGTTTTTTTAATTCGTTTCCAAAAAGAATGAATTTGTTTCTGACCCATTCTGTTACAAATGCGCAGGAAAGTATGTCTACAACGCTTCGCCCGCTTACAGTCTGCTTCCCTGCGGCGTTTACCTCTTTTTTTGACAAATCGATGCGAAAAAATTTGGAAGATGTAAGCATGCCGCATTCACGCTGTGCGATTAAATCCAGCATTTTACTCACAGCGGGTAAATTTTCATAAGGACGCCAGATTATTTTAAGAGTGTCTTCTTCATCATGAACAACATACGGAATGATCGCGCCGCTTGAACAGACAAGATTTAAAAATTTAAACAGGTAAAACAAAAAATTATACGATGCCGTTCCGTCTTCGCTGGAAAATTGAACATAAGAATTAAACGCCTCATAAAGCGTATGTGATTTTTTTATTCCGTTAATATCTTCTGCCTGCAAAACGGGCGCAACGCCGGGAACAAGGCTTGGGCAATGAACCGTCCAATGCGACCGCGAATAATCATGCTCTGTTTGAGAAAGCATATCTTCATCGGTTTCGGCGTTTTCCCATTCCCGCAGAGCTGTCAATCTATGAAAAAATTCCGCCAAAACCGCCGCAAAATTTCTGTCGCAAAAAGGAGGCGAAGGAGGCAGAAGCGAAGTGATCAATTCCGCGCAGTACGGAATTTCTTCAAATGAAAGCGGCGTATCGGTATCGATTTTCGCTTTTGCTTCGCCGGGAGGAGTAAATGTTACAGAGTACGGCGGCGCAATTTTATGAACGACCGCTTTTCCAAATCTGCTTTCTAAGTCCATTCCGCGCAGACGAAAAAGAATGTGCGGGTTTGCGTCAATTTCCCTTGCTATTATATAGTAGAGAGCAGCCATGTGTTTGCACGGGTCGCCGTTAT
>WQSP01000075.1 GCA_009787795.1 Treponema sp. | reverse complement strand
TCGCCCATTGTTTTATCAATCGAAGGCGGACTTACAAGGTAGCGGCTTGGCACATGAAGATCGCCGTCGTATTCCATCATGCCCGCGTAGCATACTTTTGGACGTCGCTTGCGATCAAACTTGCTAAAATTATCTTCTTCAAACGCGGCGGTAATTTCCAATGCGCGATCTCCGCGGAAGTTAAAATATACGATAGAGTCGCCGTCTTCTATTGTGCCGATTGGTTTGCCGTTTTCGGCTATAACAAATTCTTTTAAATCCTGATCGATAATGCCGGGTATTTCCTTGCGGTAAGTTTCTACAGCTTCGTGCGCGGTTTTAAATTGACGCGTTGTTCCCAAAACGTGGGTCTGCCAGCCGCGATCCACCATTGACCAGTCGGCATTGTATCGATCCATTGTGATCCACATGCGTCCGCCGCCCGAGCCGATTTTTGCGTCAAAGTTATTGTCGCTTAAATCTTTTAAAAATGTTTCAAACGGATCGATGTAATCAAACGCGCTTAGTTTGCCGACATCGCGTCCGTCAAAAAGCACGTGGATTCTTACGCGTTTTACATTTTCTTTTTTTGCCTGCGCGATCATGGCTTTTAAATGATCAAGGTGGCTGTGAACATTGCCGTCGGAGAAGAGCCCCAAAAAGTGAAGCGTGGTATTGCTTCCCGCGCCGCTTTTAACGTTTGAAACAATTTCTTTCCATGCCTTGCCTTCGAACATGGCTCCTGTATGGATCGAGTTTGAGACAAGCGCCGCGCCCTGATTAAAAACGCGTCCGCAGCCCATCGCGTTGTGTCCGACTTCGCTGTTACCCATGTCGTCATCGGAAGGAAGCCCGACCGCTGTGCCGTGCGCCTTTAATTTTGTGTGAGGGCTTGATGCCGTAAGCGCGTTCAGGTTATCCATTTTTGAACCGGCGACAGCGTCGCCTTCTTTATATTTACCGTAACCCACGCCGTCCATGATTACCAAAACGACAGGGCCTTTTCTGCCTTTCCATGCGGGATTTTTATTCAAAGCGTTCATATTTACTCCTTTGCTGTGATTATAACAAAGTATAATATTTTCAGGAAGAGGCTAAATGTAAACCTCTATTGGCGTAATAATGCCTTTTTTTGCGAATGTTCCGCATAACGATTTTTTCCTTTTTTCAAGGTATTCTTGCGGCAACTGCGAGGCAAGCGGGTCTTGCGGCGCGGCTCTTGCCTTGCCGTAAAGCTGCACTTTGCGCAAATTGCCGTTTTCAGCTAACGCAAGCAAAAAGGCGTCATAGGCTTGCGCTTCTTCATCGGGCGGAGCATTGCCCTCTACCGCGCAGAGCATTGTCTGTATTGTTACGGGAGCGCAAAATGCAAAGTCTTTTATTTTTTGTGAAAGCATGTCATGCGATAATGCAGATTTGTTAATCTTTTGATACCACTGCGGCGTTCCCGCGTCAAATTTCAACCAGATGTCCAATGCGGGATTTGCGGCAGCTTCTTTTAGATACGCAAAAATTCGCTCCTGCAAAAGACCCGCTCCGTTTGTTATTACGACAAGTTTTGCAAAAGGAGCCGCTATTACGCGGATTTTTTCCGCAAGTTTCAAAGCGTCGCAAAAAGCGGGAGAGACGGTAGGCTCGCCGTTACCCGAAAAACAAATGTCTTTAACCTGAATGTTTTGATCATGCGCCGAAGAAATCGCGCTTTTTAAGTCTTCTTCCATTTGAGTCAGTGAAAATTCGGCATTGCCCGAAAAGGGAAAAACCTCGCAATACGGGCAGTCAAACTGGCAGTTTTTCCTGTCGGGAAACAGATTGATGCCAACCGAAAGCCCTGCAGAACGGCGCGAATAAACAGGATACACGATTATGCCTTTCTCTCTTGTGCGATGGTTGGTAACGGGAGTGATATCAAGCGCCATTATTCAGTGTAAAATAAAAAATTAAAATGTGCTATCCTTTTAACATGCAGGATAAAACATCCGATCAGGCGCAAATGCTTTTTAATCGCTTGCAAAAACGCTTTCGCCATTTAAAAAAATGGGCGCAGCGCACGGGCACAGGCGCATTCAGGCTTTATGATCGCGATATTCCGGAAATTCCCCTTGTCCTTGATTTTTACGGCGAGTGCGAAAAGACGCAAGATGCCGCAATTTGCGGTTCTCTTTACAAGCGCCCTTACGAGAAAGACGAAGCGGACGAATCGGTATGGCTTTGCGCAATGAAAGAAAGCGTATCATCTGCGCTTGGAATAAAACTGGAGAATGTTTTTTTAAAGCAGCGTCAAAAGCAAAGAGGTTTATTGCAGTATGAAAAAATGGGGAAGGCGCAATTTGTGAAAATCGTTTACGAAAACGGCCTTTCCTTTAAAACAAACTTGTCCGATTACCTTGACACAGGCCTTTTTATTGATCGCCGTCTTCTTCGCGCCATGGTTCGCGATGCTTCAAATAACAAAAAAGTTTTAAATTTATTTTCGTATACAGGTTCTTTTTCGGTTTATGCGGCAGCGGGAGGCGCAGCTTCGACAGATTCGGTCGATCTTTCAAATACATATTTAAATTGGGCGAAGGAAAATTTTTCGTTGAACGGATTTTCTGCGAATTTAAATAAGACTTCTCGCCAAGACGCAAAGACGCAGAGTTGCAATTCGGATTCTTACAGGAATCAACATGTGCTTATTAAAGCTGATGTGTTGGAATTTATCAAGAGCGCGATTGCCGGGAAAAAACGGTGGGATGTAATTATTGTTGATCCGCCCGCTTTTTCCAATTCCAAGTCGATGACAGACAATTTTGATTTAAACCGCGATTTGACAAACCTGCTCTCACAATGCCTAAAACTGCTTGTGCCAAACGGGAAAATATTTGCAAGCGTTAACGTTAAACGCGCCGCTTTACAGGCGCAGGAACTGGAGGAAAAATTGCGTTCATTTGATAAAATTAATGTGCGCGTAACAGATTTAAAAAGCAAAATTGAAGATGAGGATTTTAGGGGACGCAAGACATCCAAGGCTTCGCCTGTCGCATTTTTGGTGGAAATAATATAATTATAACATTTGTATTTCTTCTCTGCTTGAAAAACCCGTTTTAAAGTAAATTTTGCTTATATAATTTTCTACAGTTCTTAAACTTATGGAAAGCGTATCTGCAATTTGCCTGTTTGACTTATTGGTTTTAATCAAATCGATTACAGTTATTTCACGTTTTGAAAATTTCGCGTAAATGCCCGAACTTTCTTTTAATTTGACATTTACTTCAGGCGAAATATACACTTTGCCGCCCAATATTGTGTCTATCGCCTTTAAAAGCTCATCCTTGCCGCCGGTTTTTGACAGGAAACCCGAGGCTCCCAATTTTAGGGAAGTTTGAATTTTAAAAGCGTCTCCAAGAGCGGAGCATACAAGTACAGGCGGCTTTTGAACATTTTTTTCCTTGCAAAAATTTTCCAATATTGGAAGGAAATCAAGACCATTGTCTTCGCCGAGGAGCATATCAAGAATTACAAGAGAGGGAAGTGTTTTTGCCTTTTCTGTATAACTTATCGCTTCTTTAAGCGATTGCGCCTGCCCACAGACCTTAAAAATTCCTGTCTGCTCCAAAATGGAAACAACGCCGGCGTTTAACATTGGGTGATCGTCGATTAAAAGTACATCCATTGCCCATTATATGATTTTTTGCAAATTAATGCCATTGGAATAAAAAGAATTTATGCCACGAACCGTTCGAAAAATGTGTATGCGAGCCTGTGAGCGTGTTCGTGTTGGTTCGTGGTAAATTTTCTTCTTAACGTTTGGTATAGGTTCTTATTCGATTCCCTTCATCCATTTCGATCGTGGTGTCACCAATTATTTTGCCCCTAATTGTTTTTGGTTCACTTTCGACCAATTCAAAGTTCACTCCGGAATGCGTCTGCGTGAGGGTTATATCGGAACCTTTTACCGTGTATGTTCCCGTTTCGTGCGCCGGACTGTTTTCTCCAAACATACCCCTGTGTTCATATGTTCCGTTTTCAAATTTGAACCACAATGTTGCCATGGTAGACTGGTTTGGCATAGCGCCCATGCGTTCCGCAGTTATATGCCATCCGCCATTGAGGGTAGAGTCCACTTCTGCCGCTTCTGCTTTGCCGGAACTGCCGCCGCCGGATTTATTGCATCCGACAATTAAAAATCCGATTAACGCAACAAGTGCGATAATCCCGAGTACCTTTGATAATTTTTTCATGAAGAACTCCTTTAAAGAAAGATAATATGAATTTTAAGGATCGCTTCAAAAAATAAAAAGCGTGTAAAACGCACAATTTTTTTCGTGTTTTGGCGAATTCTTGTGTGTTTATGTACAGTTTATGCGGTTTAAATAAAAAGAATTCCCACCACGAACCGTTCGAACAATGTTCGTTAACGCGAGCTTGCGAGCGTGTTTGTATCGTTTAAGTTCTATTCTTCCTCTTTTGTGCGTAAACGCACAAGAATTCCAAAATTTCCATGAAAAATTGTGCGTTTTACACGCTTTTTATTTATTTTTTTCCGCTATAAATTTTCATAAATATTTCCGTATGGGAATAAAAAATGCCTGCGGCAGCATTAAAGCCGCAAAAGGAGTTCTAACACCGCGTTGCGGTGTTTTCGATTTAATTTGCCGCATATGCGGCGTAAATAGGAGTTTTGTATGAAAAGAAAATTGATTTCTTTGACAATACTGACAACAGCATTGTTATTCGGTTTTTTACTTGTGGGGTGCGGCGGCAGCAATAACAATCGTTTTATTGGAGTATGGAATACCAGATTTAACACCACTCTTACTTTTTTTGACGATGAAACATTTCAATCATTAATGCATATGGGAACATACACAGTCAGCGGTTCAAAAGTTACGTTGTCATATACTCATTTTTTGCATCCTTCGGAAGGATGGCAGGATTTGGAACCTGAAGATGCCCGTGTTTATGTCTATACATACAAGAAAGGCGAACTTGTTTATTTATCCGATGTTTATACCAAACAGGGCGATTCCAGTCTATCGGCGAGCAATATAGTTGGAACATGGAAAGGCAGGATTTATACGCTAAAATTTTTGGACGATGGAACTTATGAAAACCCAGTGTTGGAAAAAGGAACATATCAAGTTAGCGGCTCTAACGTAGTAACTGTCCGTACGCACTCTCTGGCCTGGAATGGCTGGAGAGAATCATCTCCCAACGCCCGTTACAGAAAAATGTACATGTTTATGGATAAAAATCTGGTTCATGGCAATGATACTTATGTCAATGAGGCTTTAGCCCAATAGTGAGTTGTAAATTATTTTTTATTTCGCTTTAAATTTTGGCAAATGATCCTGTATGGGAATAAAAAAATGCTTGCGGCAGCATTAAAGCCGCAAAAGGAGTTTTGTATGAAAAACACGAGAATGTCTTTGTGGGTTGTTTCAATGCTGGTAATACCGGTAATTATGGGTTGTAGCAGAGGAACTTCAGGAACATCAGAAGATGGCGTTTCAAGCTCAATAATGACAGAAGCCGCTCTTAATGGCACATGGAATATAATTGAGTCGCGCATGGGAGGTTCTCCCAACGAGCCTGCTGACCCTAATACTTTTTGGATAAAATTTGATAACGGGGCATTTGAATACGGATCAATTGTCGGAGTGGGACCGCTTTCAAGAGGTACATACACAGTTAAAAGTCCTGCT
Organism: Treponema sp.; assembly: GCA_009787795.1. GTDB lineage: Bacteria > Spirochaetota > Spirochaetia > Treponematales > Breznakiellaceae > WQXQ01. The sequence continues at coordinate 2,767 of WQSP01000075.1, read as the reverse complement.
ATAACTTTAGTGTTTATAGATGGTCAAACATATAATGGCAAAATAATCGATGATACCAAAATAGAACTAAGTTTCTTGTTTGGCGGATTACATACAGGAACCTTTACCAGAAAGTGATAAACCGGCAGGCGCGGAGAACGCGGGTGAAGAAAGAAATTTTCACCACGAATGGAACCTTCGGTTCCTTCACTAACAATTAGAACTACGGTTCGGTTCGTTACTGTTAGTGTGGTTCGTGGTAAATTTCTTTTTATGCGTTCTTTGCAGTCTTTGCGAGAACTTTTCCCTCAACTCACCACCGGTATTTCCAAACATACCAAAGCGCCTTCGCCTTCTTCGCTTGCAATTTTTAAAAGTCCACCCAAAATCGCGGCGCGTTCTCTCATGCTGATAATGCCAATATGCAATTTATTGTAATTTGATTTTATATGCCCAAAGCTGTCCAAAGGAGAAATAAAACCCTTGCCGTCATCGCTGATGCCGATATAAATTATATCGCTGCTTTGACGTATCGTTACAATCGCTTCTTTCGCCTCTGCATGTTTTTCTATATTCGTAAGCGCTTCCTGAACAATTCTGAAAACTTGCAGCCTTTTCTCCATGGAAAGAAATTCAAGGTTTAGGCTTTCGTCAATTTCTGCGCGGCAATCAATCCCTGTTCTTTCGCCGAAATCATGGCAAAGCTTTCGCAATGCGTCAGGCAGTTCGCTGAAACGAAAATCGGGCGGAATAAGATCATTGCATATATCTCTTGTTTTTTTCATAAGTTCCGTCATTTTTAATTCCGCTTTTTCAGGTTCCAATAACACGCAGCGCATATCCTGAATGACAGTATCGTGCAGTTCGCGGCTTATCCTCGCGCGTTCTTCGTCCTGCGCAAGCATGTAGGCATGTGAAAAAACAATCCCTTCGGTTTCGCGTTTTAATGATGTTGTAAGAGATTTGTGCAAAAATAAAATGAAAAGCATAATTATTATGATAAAAAACACAAGCGCAATTAACAAATTCAAATAGGATGTGTTAATGTACCTTTGCGCTTCCCCGTCGATTAATAATAAATTAATAAGACCTTTATTGATTTCTGTCGAGACATCTCTTGCTTTTTCCATGTTACCCAAAGCAATAGAATCACGGAAATTTAACGCTAAATCCAAAACAATTTCAACTTCATGAAAATCTTTAACGCTATAAATTAATAAACTTCGCTTGTCATCGGGTGAAAAAGGAATTGCCCTGTATGTGCGGTAAATGTCAGATTTTTGAAAATAAAGAAGCATCTGTATAAAATCTGATGATTCTGAAAGAAGTAACGATTCCAAAGGAATCGACGATTTCTCAAGAATCGATGCTTCTTCTTGTAATAAAAGATTGTCAATATATGTCCACTTGCCGGATATTTCCTGTAATGCAGAGTTATTGTGGCTTGTGCATGATAGGAAAAGAACACCGGATAATACGAAAAAAATAAATCTCATTTGCAATGAGTATACCAAATATTTTAATATATTGATATAATATTTTCATGGAACTTAAAAAATCAGGTCTTATCACTTGTACTGTGTCATGCCGGAATATAATAATATTGACTGTTTTAAGTATAACAGCGGCTTTAATGAATATTTTCATTAGCGGTTTTGTCATGAATTTCTTAAAGTTTCCCTTATTCCTTGATACTGTATTTACAGCCGCAATCGCTTTTGCCTTTGGCATAATACCGGGCATTTTTACCGCTGTTCTTTCATGGTTTCTCCCATGCTTTTTTTATAATGGTTTCAGTTTTTATTTTTTATGCAGCATTGCAGAAGTCCTGTTAATTTGCGCCTTAAAACCGTCTGCGCCGGATATTCCAAATTTTGCCTCAAAGGAAAAAATTGCCGCTTCTTACACAGCTCTTGTCTCCAAACTTTTTTTATTATATGTTTTGTGTGCGGTAATTATCAGCCTTATAGGCGGAGTTGTGGATTATATTACGCATCTGTTTATAGAAAGAAATTATTACAGCGTGGACGATCTTTTTAAACAAGGTCTTTTTATGAGCAACATACCGGTTTTTGCCATAAATATTCTTTCAAGAATTCCCATAAATATTGTGGACAGATTTATTGTTATCTTCGCAGGCTTTTTTATCTCAAGAGGCTTGGTAAAGATTATTAAATAAAAATGAGTAAACCTAATAAAAAATTTAAAAGGGCGAGCAGAAAAAGCTCTGTGGGCTAGAATGGTTCTGGCTTTTTTCCACACAGCCGCTAGCTGACATTATTCACGCAGACCATAGACACCCACAAAACTTTTTCCCCTCGCCCTTCTAAGTAATTATTTAGGTTTTTAATAAATTTTAAAATTTATTAAAAACATCGAATTAATTAAATTTCTATAAAATAGAATATAAAAAGATTATCTCATAAATTGATGTTGTTTTTAAATTGTCAAAGGCATTGGGAACAGATATAAAAAACTGATTGATTGCTTAACCGAAAATCACATTAATATTAATAAACAAAATATACATATAATTTATCAAAAAGGCGTGAGCGAGAAGCCTTGACAGCGTCTTTGGCTGATACTGAAAATGCCAGCTAAAGGCTGCGTTATAAATGCCAGCCAACCTAGCTGGCGAGGCTTTACGCACACGCCTTGATAATAAAATTACAAGTATATGTTATTCTTTAATGTTGTATTTCTTCCTGAATCTTTCGATTCTGCCGGCTGTGTCTACAAGTTTTTGCTTGCCTGTGAAGAAGGGGTGGCAGGATGAGCAAATTTCAAC
>WQSP01000074.1 GCA_009787795.1 Treponema sp. | reverse complement strand
GATTCCAGTATGGGAACAGGACGTTATTATATTTTAAACGAAAAAGGAACATTTATCGCTCACAGAAATCCCGATTATATCGTTGCTCAATTAAATCCCATGGAAGCCGCCAAGGATGATAATTCTTTTATTTCGCTTGGAAATGCGGTATCGGCATCTTTAAATTCACAGTCCGGATTTGTTGATTATGTTTTTAACGGAAGAATGATGGGTTATCATTGTGTGATAAACGGTTTTCCATGGAAACTTTTTTTTGCGGTAGATACGGCGGAACTTAACGAAAAGGTTGCGGAAATCCGCAATGCCGCAATCGGAATTGCGCTTATTTTGTTATTTGGCGCGCTTATTGCCGCATTCATTATCGGGCGTTCGATTGCAAAACCCGTTCATAACGTTGCTGTAACTTTAAGGGATATTGCCGAAGGCGAGGGCGATTTAACCCATCAAATTGTCGTAAAATCCAATGATGAAATAGGCGAACTTTCCAAATATTTTAACATGACTTTGGAAAAAATCAAAAATCTTGTTATCAATATAAGGGCGGAGGCCGACGCGCTTGCAATCACCGGGGATGATCTTGCGAGTAACATGAATCAGACTGCGGCTGCCGTAAATCAGATAACGTCAAACATTCAAAGCGTAAAGGGAAGGATTTTGACGCAAAGCGCGAGCGTAAGCGAAACTCACGCGACAATGGAGCAGGTAACGGTAAATATCGGCAAGCTTAACACCCATGTCGAGCATCAAAGCATGAACATCGCGCAGGCATCTTCCGCCATTGAACAAATGGTTGCAAATACGCGCTCTGTAACGGATACGCTTGTCAAAAATGCAGCTAACGTTAAAACGCTGATGGATTCGTCCGAGATAGGAAGAGGCGGTCTTCATGAAGTTGCCGAAGACATAAAGGAAATTGCGCGTCAGTCCGAGGGTCTTCTTCAGATAAACGCAATGATGGAAAGCATTGCAAGCCAGACTAATCTTTTATCGATGAACGCCGCAATTGAAGCGGCTCATGCGGGAGAAGCGGGCAGGGGATTTGCCGTTGTCGCGGGCGAAATCAGAAAACTTGCAGAATCGTCAAGTCAGCAGTCCAAAACGATCAGCGACGTATTAAAATTGATAAAAGAATCGATTGACAAGATCACTTTTGCAACGGAAAATGTTTTGAATAAATTCCAGGCGATAGATTCAAGCGTACAGGTTGTGGCGCAGCAGGAAGACAATATCCGTAATGCGATGGAAGAGCAGGGAACCGGTTCCAAACAGATTTTGGAAGGCGTAAGCAATATCAATCTTATTACAAGCGATGTAAAGAGAAGTTCTCAGGAAATGCTTGAAGGCTCTACAGAAGTAATCAGGGAAAGCGAAAACCTGGAAAAAATTACATCGGAAATCACTATGGGCATAAACGAGATGGCAACCGGCGCGGAAGAAATAAATACCGCAGTGCATCAGGTAAATGAAATTACCATCCAAAACCGGGAAAATATCGAGATGCTTCGCGGTGAAGTAAAGCGGTTTAAGGTTGATTGATAACTAGTTCTTTTTGCTTAATGCCGCAACCGCCGCGCCGAACAAACTTCCCTGTTCCACAGGAGAAACAACATAAGGAAGCGGTTTGTCCTTGAATAAAATTCTGTGCAGGTAGGATTCCAACGAGCGGCGCATCCCCTTGTAAATCATGTATGTGGTGCCTTCCACCGCAACGCGTACAGGTGAAAAAGGCTCATAGCCAAAACTTACGCGTTTAATGGTTGCGGCTAACACAGCGGCGGAAAAAAGCGCGCCGCGCTCTGTTACAAGAGACGTAAGATACTGTACGCTTGCCAATGCGCCTGTTTCATCGGGCGCAAATAAAGAGCCAAGAGGATCCTGCGCACAAAGAGGCGCATGAGCAAACTCGTTTAAAAATCTTGTTTCCAAATTGGGCATTGCCAAAAGTTCGTCCGCTTTTTTAAACTGTAATAATTTGTCTTTAATAGCCTGTTTTAAAATTACCAATGTAAGAGGACCAAGGTATGCGCCCGCTGTCGCTTTTTCTAGGAAATAGCTGCCCGGGTTTTTTGTTGTGCTGTCGTATTCCCTGTCAAGCTGTCCCCGGTAATGAATGTCAAAATTACCCGTTTCGCAGACGACAATTTGCCCCGATGATGAATTGAATTTGATTTTGGGAATGTTTGTTTCGGGGTATGCCGTGTTAAATCCTGTGCCTAAAATAAATCCCACTACAGGGCCGCCTTTGGCGTTAAAATCATTTTTCGTGCGCGTATTTTCGCCGTCGGGAGAAATTGAAACAAGACCGGATAGCAACGTTGCGACAGTGTCGTTTAACAAAACGATTGGGCCCGAATATTTGCATCCCTTTGCGCAAAGAGCGTCTCTAAGTCCTTTGCCGATTTCTTTTCCCACTACGTCGGGAGCGTCAACTTCCTTGCTGAACGACAAAAGAATTCCGTCCGCGTCGGAAGTAATTTTCATCGGATACGAAAAAGTAAACCCGATGCCTTCAATTTTTGTGTCGTTCAAAAGCGGAAGCGTTACATCGGCAATTGCGTTAAAAAATTCGCTTGCTTTTAATTGGCCGTTTGTGCCGGGCATCGGCGTCTTGCTTGTTCTTTGCGCGACAGCTTCTCCGTTCTCGTTAAAATAAACGAGACTGGAACGAAGATTAGTTCCGCCTGCGTCGAGCGCAAGCACGGTTTTGCCTGGCGGAATATGCGTAACAGGAGTTATATAAGAAGGAATCATGGGAAGACTGGATGTGGAGCCTTCAAGACCTCTTTGCATTTCTATAAGAATATCTTTTACAAGCGCGTGGGGATTTATGCAGTCGTAATGAAAACCGTAGTACCTTGCAAAATCCGATAAAGCATCAGGGTTAAACTTACTCATGAATTTCTCCTTGAGTTATTATATCATAAAAAAACTTTTTGTTCCAGATTAAATTGCCTTGTTTTTTCTGTCATTTCCACTGCTCTCCCCGTACGAAGATAGTAAAGCCAAACCCTGCATTCTTTTTTTGACGGGACTGCAAAAAGACTTGCCACTGCGTTGTAATAACATGCCATTTGCGCCGTATGTTCGCACGGATTTTCCCTGCTGTCAGTTTTAAAATCAACAATATGGAAAGCGTCTTTTTCTTCAAAGAACAAATCGATGGTGCCGTTAATAAAGATTTCTTTTCCGTCCCTGTTTTTAATTATGCTTCTGAAGGGAAATTCGTTTTCGCGAAGATCCGCGTTTTCGGCGATTTTACCAAGAGGAGACATGACAAAACGAAGCGCAATTTCTTTTCCCGCTTCCAAAAAGGCGCTGAATTCCGCAGGCGACAAAAGCCCGGATATATTTACGGGGATTAGCGGTTCTTCCCCGTTTAACAATGCTTCCACACAAATATGCGCGATTGTTCCAAAACTTCCCGAATTGAATTTAAAAGAATTTTCATCTTCGTTTTTAATATAACGGGAAAGCATTTTATCCACTTTGATAAAGATATCATCGGCTTTTTCGCCCGAATATTCGCTGTTAAAACTTGAACCTTTGCCGCCTGTTTCTGCCGTCTGCGTTTCTTTAAGCTGAGTCGGCGCAATGTGATTATTGCGTATAACAGGCGTTTTAATTATTTGCGCTTTTTCGTAAAAATCTTGCGCCTTTTTAAAAAATTCATTCAAACCGTTTTGGTCATTTTTTATTTTTATATTTTTGGAATCAGCTTTTTTTATTTTTTCTTCCGTGAGTCTTTCAATCTCTTCAAGGTTAAAAAAAGTTTTGTTATGAGTAAGTCCGTCTTGCGGAATATGGCTTGCCATTGCAGGCAATAAAAGACCGAATAAAGTATCGTTATTCAAAATCGAATCGCCTTCGATATGATTTTCGCTTTTTTCGCATTTTGCGTTTATATGATTTTTTAACAAAACGGAAAAATCGCCCGGTTTGTTTTCTTCGTCTTCATTTTTCATGTCAAGGGAGCCTGTTATATAAAGTTCCTTTTCGGCTCTTGTCATTCCGACATATAAAAGGCGGCGAAGTTCTGCGGTTCTTTTATATTTTGCCTCTTCGCTTGCCTGCTTCCAAAAAAAGTTGCTTCTTTTGCCCGAAATTTCGCGTAACTTGGAAGGAGGTGGCGGACTGAAAACAATTCCTGCCGTATTGGAATGGTAAACGATATCGCATCTGTCTGTTTGGCTTTTTCTTCCGCAGCAGCAAAGAAAAACAACAGGGTATTCCAATCCCTTGCTTTTGTGAATTGTCGTAAGTTTTACGGCGCTTGGGCTTTCCAGCGGAATGTCAATTTCCGAAAGCCCGGAATTGTTTTCTCTTGCTTTGATTATTTCGTCTGTAAAAGAGGCAAGCGTTTGGTTTTCCGAGTCTGCAATTGCCGCATGATGAAAAAGATAATCAAACATTTCGCGGTAAACGCTTGTATCGGGATTCCACTCGGTTTCATAACGATAGCCTTCTTTGTACCACAGTTCGCTTACAAGAGAAGAAATGTTTTGGTTTTCGCTTAATTTGCACATTTTGTTAAAAACCTTTTGCCCGTTAAGATATTTCTCTTTGTCTTCGTCGTCAAGATGAGAAACGGGAGCATCGTCAAACGGCGCGTCCGAAAACAGGGAAATGCAAAGGGAAGTTCCCGAAATTGACAACCCGGCAAAAGGAGAGCGAAGCATTTCAGCGTAAGACGCGCTGTCAGAATGGTGGGCAACAAGGCGAAGAACGCAAATTATGTCGTTTGCAAGTCCGCCAAAAAAAAGGTTACTTATGTTTTCGCACGTATAAGGAATGCCCAAATGCCTTAAATGCTTTTCAAAATGATATTGGGGAGTTCCCGTGCGAAAAAGAACAGCAATTTCATGGGGCGCATATTTGGTTAAAAGCGTTTTTATTTTTTCTGCTACAAAACGCGCTTCGTTTTCGTCAGGGTGAAGATAATTTTCTTCGTTTTCTTCATCTTCTTCCGCGGCACAAGTGTTTAAAATGCAAAGCGAGAGATTTCCGTCGTCTTTTTTAAAAGCTTCAAGCGGCGAGTATTGCGCTTCGTATGGAGGAAGCGATTTTGGCGGCGCAAACACGGCAGGGTGAAAAACAGATTTTGCCGCTCCTTGAGTGTTTTCCTGCCGGAAAAAATCAACGCCGCCAAAAATCGTATTAAAAGCGCCGATTAAATGTGGAGAAGACCTGTAATTGATTTTTAATGGAAGGTTATCGCTCCCCAGTTCGTCCTTAAGTTTTCGAAATACGGAAACATCAGCGCCCCTAAAAAGATAAATGGATTGTTTTTCGTCTCCAACAAAAAAAAGTTTGTTGGGATACAGGTCTTTTGCCGAAGGAACGCCCTTGTTTTTTATTTCGGATTTTTCCGACAGCAAAAATAAAATGTCTTTTTGCAGTTCATTGTTATCCTGAAACTCATCGATCATAATCGCCTTAAACGCGTCTTTTTCGCTTTGCCTTATGTCAATTTGTTCCATTAAAATTGTTCTTGAAAGTTTTGCAATGTCTTTATAGGACAAAATGCCTTCCGTTCTTTTCCGCGTCAGGTAAATATCCTGAAGCTGCGTTAACAAAGACATAATGGAAAGTATGAAGCCGCCCTGAAGACAGGTAATTGAAAGAGAAAAAACAGAATCGGACATTTCCCTAAGGAGGCGAAGATTATCCTTTACAGGGTTATCGGATTTCTTTCCGCCTCTCATGTTTACGGAGGTTATGGCATTATAATAAAATAAAAAAGAAACAATGGAAATTTGCAATGCGTGTTCTTCGGATTTTTCGATGTAAGAATCATTTGAAACCGACAATAAAAATTCAAAATATTTTTTCAATTCCCCGGGCTCGGGCATTTCAATTTTTTTGTTTTTTTTGATTATCGGAAGCAAGGCAGGCAAAAGACTTTCGTCGGCTTTTATATCACGCTCGATTTCGCCAAATATATCATTTATTTTTTTTGCGTATTTTTTCCATTCTTCGCCAATAATATAAAATTGTTTTTTTGTATCGTCAATGAAATTCAACGGTTTGTCGATATGGCAGTGTTCAAAAATAATATCTGCAAAAATATTGCTTACTATGCTGTTTGGACCGTTAATGCTGTAAAGTTTTTCGACAGCCGGATGTCGCCTGTTTGCGATAAAAAAAGGATATGAGATTTCCAAAGCAAGGCTGTAACAGCGATCCTGATCGATTTTAAAATCCGGGCTTATGCCGTAACGGGGAGCGCATTGTTTGACGATTGAGGAGCTGTAGGAATCCAGGGTTTGGATCCGCGCATGAAGAAAATTATCAAGGGCTTCTTTTGCCCTTTTTGCCTTGGCTCCCGTTTCGTTTTGCGAGGTTTCAAGGACAAGGGAATAAATGCGCCTGAACATTTCCGCGGCGGCTTTTTTTGTAAAGGTGAGGGTAAGTATTTCGTCAACTTTAAAACCTTTTTCCGTAATAAGCCATATAAACCGATTTGCCAAAACTTTTGTTTTGCCGGAACCCGCGCCCGCCGCGACAACTGCGTTGTTTTCGCAGTAGACGGCTTTTATTTGATCTTCGTTTAATTCTTGTTTAATGTTTTCCAATTGCATTAAAGGTTCTCCCGTTTTATAACGTAAACTGTGCGGCAAATACGATGATAACTGCAATCAAAACATTCGTTTGTTTTCTTTGGAAAGACCGTAAAGTCTGCGTCTGCAATTTCTTTTGCGTATTTTCGGGTTTTTTCCTTAAATGCTTCAAATATCAATTTATATTTTTCGCTGTCTTTTTCTATAATTTTTTCTGTTTTGTTTGGTATCGTTTTTTCTGATGCAATATTGGATACTTTTCCGATAATAACTTCCGGTTCGCCGTCAATTATGCTGAAAAACAGGGCATTATGCACTTTATGGTTTTCGTTTTCTTCCAAAAGCGTAATGTAAGAAGGTAGCTGAAAATTTGAGATATCGCCGCCTTTTTCTTCAATGATACAATCGTTTCTTTCAGGCATGTTTTTGGTTTTATAATCAACTATGATATATTTATCAGATTTGTCTTTAAGGATAATATCAACATTACCTTTTAAAGAAAAAGAATCATTTTCCATTGTGTACGATTTTTCGCAATCCATAACGCAGCATCCTGCAAAAAACGAAATAAATTGCGCAATGAAAAATTCGCAATGGTATTTAATATCTTTTCTTGATGCCGATAAAAGACGCGCCGTTAATGCGCTCATCTTTGGAGCTTCGCCTTGTTTTAATGAAGGAAAACAATCAAAAACCGCGTCCATGCATTCATTTAAAAGGGTTTTGTACGTTTCGGGGAGCATTAATTCATTTTCGTTTTCATTGAGTAACGGAGCCAAAATGGGTTTGCCTTCTTCCCTGATTTTATTAAAAAAAGTTTCAAAGATAGCATGATAAACGGAACCCGAAATGCTGCTGTCCGTCAAACTTGTCTCTATTTGCGCATTATCAATTTTAAATACGCGGTTAAAAAGCCAGTTTAACGAACAAAAATTATATGATTGCATGGTTGTGGCGGAAAGGTTTGTCTTTCCGTTGTTCATAAAAACAGAATTTATTTTATTGCGTACTTCGTCATGCGCTTTCCATTTATTGTCCGCCTTGTTGCGATTGCGTCTTTTTTTCCATTCTGCAAACCCTGCAATCTGGTTTTCATGAAGTGAATTTCCGTCTTTGTTTTTAAAAAAATCGGGGTTTGAACAGAAAATGCTTTCTGCGCTGTAATTGTCAAAAGAAAAAAAGTCTTTGTATTCGTCTTTATTTGCGTAACTTTCGGTTGGTTTGACAGGCGCGTCAATTTTTGTGTGAGGTATGGAGAATTCTGTGAAGGTTTGCTCTGCGCAGAAAAATGCGGCTTTTTTTACGGAATTAAACTTATGAAGATTTATATACGCTTCCGATGCGTCCTCGTCGCTTATGTCAAGTTCTTTGCGTTTTAATCTTGGCATGAAAGAAAGATGGGGATAAACAACAGAAATGTTTTCGTGCCCCGCTCCAAGAATTACATGGCAGTCAAAAGGGGCGCAGGCGGCAGTTTTATAAGGAAGAACCGCAACGCCGCTTAGTTCCGGCTGAGCTAGATAATTTACATCGCTTATAAATTCCGTAAAAAAAGAAAAAGGATCGACTGCGCGGACATCAGGATAATCTTTTTCAAGTTCTGTAAGATTCATAAGTTCTGATATACAGCGCGACAATACTAAGTCTGTTTCGTCAGAACACAAAGACATGTCAAAAAAATACTCGCGGAAAATAAAATATTGTTTTCTAAGTTCTGCAAAAGAGTCTGCGCCTCTTAATGCTATAACGCGTTTTTTTAAATCGTTAAAAAACTTAAAAATTTCTCTGTCATTGTGTTTATACGGATATTCAAAAGCGTCTTCCCATACATTTATATGCTTTGAATCTGCGCCTTTTGATTCTGTCCATGAATAAAGGCAATTATTGTTTATGCCAAATTGTATTAATTTTTCTATTAAGGGAGCGTCTTT
>WQSP01000073.1 GCA_009787795.1 Treponema sp. | reverse complement strand
ATGATTTTTAAATTTGACCCGTCGATGATTCCGATTATGGGTCTTATGGTAACATCGGACAGACGCACTCCCGAAGAGTTACGCGAAATTGCGGAAGACACGATTATTCCGCGAATAGAACAGACGCCGGGTATTGCGACAGCTTCTGTTGACGGAGGACGCGAAAAAATCATCCGCGTCGAGTTCCCGCAAAACAGGCTTGAAGCGTACGACCTGACAATTTCTCAGGTACAGCAGATGATTGCGGCGCAGAACATTCAAACTGCCGCGGGAACAATCACCGAAGGCGGAATGTCCTACATACTCACAACAATGGGCGAATACTCGTCTCTTGATGACATACGAAACACGGCAGTTACATACAGGGGCGGCGGATTTATCGGCGGTTCTGTTCAAATGCCGCGCGCGATTCTTCTTCGCGACATTGCCGATGTTTACGAAGGATTCAGGGACGAGACAAGCACCGTTTATGTAAACGGACAATCGGCAGTTACGCTTAACGTATCAAAACAAACCGGGAAAAATTCGGTTCAAACCGCCGCCGCTTTGCGCGAAAGGCTGGAGAGAATTTCCAGGGAACTTCCTCCCGATGTTATCATTACGGAACTTTTTAATACAACAGACATTGTGGAAAACTCGTTAAACCAAGTTACATCTACCGCAATTTCGGGCGCGTTCCTTGCGATTATCACTCTCTTTTTCTTCCTTCGCGCAATGAAGCCGACATTAATCATCGGCATAAGCATTCCTGTTTCTGTAATCATTACGATGCTGTTTATGTACTTTGGAGGTCTCACATTAAATCTTATGACAATGGCGGGACTTGTTCTTGGTATAGGAATGCTAATCGATAACTCCATTGTCATATTGGAAAATATTTACAAATACCGCGAGAAAGGCGCGAAATTAAAAACCGCGTCAATTTTGGGAACATCGGAAATGATAACGGCGATTACGGCTTCCACAATTACAACCATCTGCGTATTCGCGCCGCTTGTCATGTTCCAGGGCATTCTTGAAATGGCAGGCGAAATGTTCTCGGGGTTGGCGTTTACAGTTGTAATCTCGCTTGCAATATCGCTTTTTACCGCGATTTTCCTTGTGCCAGTTCTTTGCAGCCACTACCTGCCGATTGTTACGCGAAAACAAGTTCCCTTAAAAGGCAAACTTGCGCAAATCGACGCCAAATTTGAACACTTCTTTATTTGGCTGGAAACAAAATACAAAAACGCGGTAAGAAAAGTTTTAAATCATAAACTTGTCGTCATTCTTTTCCTTGTTGGATTGCTTATTGTCAGCGTTATGCTGATTCCCGTTATCGGATGGGAATTTATGCCTGCGCAGGAACAGGATAACGTAAACATTACGGCGACTCTTCCAATGGGTACGCCTCTTCAGGAAACAGAAGCGGTTTTAAGACAGCTTCAGATAATCGTGGAAAAGGAAGTTAAAGGCTACGACAGAATTGTTCTTCGCGCAGGCGGCGGCGGAATGATGGGCTTTGGCGGAACAAGCAGTCACTCGGGATCGCTTAGAATCAACCTGCCCGAATATTCAAAGCGCGTGGAAACCGCAAATGAAATTCAGGAAATTCTTCGTCCTTATTTCAATCAATTCCCGGGCGTTATGTTCACATTCGGCGGAGGCATGGGCGGAATGATGGGCGGAGGAAGCAGCGTAGAAATAATTTTAAGAACGGACAATTTGGAAAAAGGAAAAGTTATCGGAGAGAGAATCTCGGCGCTTCTTAAAGAAAGATTGTCAGATTATATCGGAGAGCCTTCTGTCGATTTAAGGGACGGTCTTCCTCAGTATGAAATTGTAATTGACCGCGAAAAAATGTACGCGCTTGGGCTTAACACATACACGGTTGGCAATGAAATAAAAGCCGCAGTTGACGGCGTTACTGCGACAAGGTTCAAATCCGGCGGAAAAGATTACGACGTAATTTTAATTCTTGCAGAAGCGGACAGATCCGCTCTCCCCTCGCTTGATCACATTTTTATAAACAGTCAAATGTCGGGCAGGATTCCCCTTTCCAGTTTTGTTACATATCAGGAAGGAACAGGGCCTTTAACAATCAACCGCGAAAATCAAAGCAGAATTATCAAAGTTACCGCTACTGCAAAACCGGGAGTAAGAACCAATCATTTGCAATCGCTTGTTGAAGATATAATAAGATCGGAAATTCCTTTGGAAGACGATGTTATAATCGAATACGGCGGCGCCAACACGGAAATGGTAAAAATGTTCATGCGCTTCATATTGATCTGTATCGTCGCAATTTTCCTTGTATTCGGAATTATGGCGAGCCTTTTTGAATCGTTCCGCTCTCCGTTTATCATCATCCTGACGATTCCACTTTCCGTAATCGGTATTGTCGCGATATATCTTATCACCAACACAATATTCAACGCGCTTACCGCAGTTGGTCTTTTGGTGTTGGTCGGCATCATTACAAATAACGGTATCATTCTTGTAGATTATACAAATCTCCTGCGCAAAAGGGGATACGCGCTTAATGACGCAATTACGGAAGCTGCGCGAAGCCGTCTTCGCCCGATTTTGATGACAACAGTTACAACTGTATTGGGTCTAGTTCCCATGGCATTCTTCCCGGGCGAAGGCACAGAACTTGTAGCGCCGATTGGAAAAACAGTTCTTGGAGGACTTTCTTTCGGCACATTGATGACATTGTTCCTGATGCCGACGGTATATGCTATAATAAATAAAAATTCGGAAAAACGTTCTGCCAAAGCGCAGGAAAAACGCGAAAAAATTGCGGCAGGCGAAGGCAGAGCCAAGAAGGCAGTTGTTACAACGGAGGGAGTATGATTAGGGCGGAAATAATTGCGAATCGTTCGGTAGAAGAAAATATTTTGGAAGCGCTTGCAAAAGAAGGCGTCGGCAAATTTTACACAAAGATACCAAACATTTTGGGAGTCGGCGCATGCGGTCCGCGCATGGGAGACGCTGTATGGCCTGAGGAAAATTTTTCGCTAATCATTTGGTGCGAAGAAGAGGAAGCTCGGGGCATACAGCGCGCAATTGCAAAAGTGAAAGCAAAATTTCCCGGAGAAGGAATCAAACTGTTCGGAATTAATTAAGTTCCTGATCCATTTTGGTTTGCAGGCTGTGTTGGATGAATTTGCGGATTTTTGTGCGCACCTCGGGGTTTATCCTCTGGGTGAACAAAAACACATAAAGCTGCTGACCGTTTTCTTCGCGCGAGCCGAAAACAATCGCCTCCACTTTTATCAGGTTCGATTGCAACCTGACTTGGATATCCTTAAAAAGGGTATTCTTCTTAAGCCCCGGGTCTTGTTCAAAAACGCATGAAATGCCGACAACGCTTACGTCTCTTACAATTGCGTTTTTAAAATCCCCGTCGACGGGCATGTTTAAGGTGGCATTGGTTTCGGCATCAACTGTTGCGCGAAGATATTTGCGTCTGCCCTTAACATTCACCTTATCAAGAAATTCAAGGACTTTGGGCGCGGTCTTGCTCATATCCACTTTTTGTTTTATAAATCCGCATGTAACATTAAGTTTTGTCTTGTATTTTTCCATCAATTCTTCGTCGGTACTGCCGGAAAATATTCCAATCAGTATAGTCTTTAACACTATCAGATTATTTACTATCCATTTTTCCCAATCCGGTTCCGTCAATTGAGGATCGTCAATATTTACATAAACGACCGAATCGGGGAAATTTTTTAAAACGCGCGGAAGGCGATTGTGATCTTTTGCAATGTAAACTTCAATTTCGTTTTGTATTAATTCAGTGATAACCTGATTCTGCACAGATCCCGTTGGATGAAGAAAAAACACCTTTTTTCCGGTAATATCCGACGAACCGCCTTCATTATTTTCGCTTTCATCACTCATAAAACACCCGGTTTTTTTACCGCGTAACTTGCCTTAACATTCTGTCGTAACTTTCCTGATTCGCAGTAAAAGCGTTTGCACTTTCGCCGTTTCTGATTATTGTAATTCGTGTAATTCTGTCACCCTGTCTTGTGGTGTTTACAATTTCCTGTCCCTGAACAACAAAGCCGAAAACCGTGTGTCTTCCGTCAAGGTGAGGAGTTGGAACTATGGTGATAAAGAACTGGCTTCCGTTTGTGCCGGGCCCCGAGTTTGCCATCGAAAGAACGCCGGGTCTGTTGTGACGCAGCGCAGGATGAAACTCGTCGGGGAAACGGTATCCTGGTCCGCCTCTGCCCGAACCTTCGGGACAGCCGCCTTGAATCATAAAGTCCTGCTCCTGGCCGTTTGCCCTTGAAATGACACGGTGAAACACCAATCCGTCATAATAACGTCTTCCGGCTGCGGCGGTCATAGTGCCCTCCGCGAGCGCAACAAAGTTACAAACCGTAAGCGGTGCGCGCTCGTATTCAAGACGAACGACAATATCGCCGCGATTTGTCGTGATTCGGGCAAAAAGCCCGTCGCCCAGTTCCTGGGCTTCTGCTGTTTCCGCTGTACTCAAAATAAAAATAACTCCCATCAATAAGAATAATGTTAATTTGTTGTTTTTCATGCTGATATTGTACCATACCGACATTAAATTGTAAAGGCGACAGATGCCTCTTTCGCGCCGTTTTTGCCTGCAAGGCGCATTCTGAGTGCAGGCATCTCCACCCGGGGAAGATTGCAAAGATTGATTGACAAAACATCCGTTTCACCGCATAATGAGCCAAAGAGAATACATGAAAATCAACATATTAAAATATGTTTTAACTGTTCTTTGCATAATCGCCTTCATTGCCGGCTGCACGGCGGAACGCCAATACAATTTTACATTAAAAAACACTTTATCGATATTCCTTTTAAAAAATGAAAACGGCTATTATTTCTGCATACCTGTTCAGTATACGGGAGATTATCAGGTTAACAGCTTTGATTTTACAAGAGGATATATTTTAATCGGCGAATGCGAAATACCGCTGATCCGGGAAGAATTGAATATTTATACATTTGCCAACGAAGAAATTGACGAAACCGCAAACTACAGCGAAGAATTCAATCACTTTTACATATTTATCGAAAAACACCTAAATGATGAAGACATGACCAATATAACCGTCGAATACAAAAAAGGAAATGTCATCTCCATGATGAGCATTGAATACGATTTGACAATCGACAATGAACCGCAAAACGGCAACGGCATAATCGATGACTTTGAACTTTATATCGGGCCTGCGACGGATCCTGCCATTTTCCCTCAAAATCTTGATTTCTTTAAAGCAAGGTATTTGGAATGATGACGACAGTTAACATTATAATTTGGATTTTTATTTACAGTGTTTGCCTTGTTCATATTGCATTATTCGCCGTTATATACTCAAAACACAGACATAAAATCGAGCTGTTCTATTTAATTGTATTGATTAATATGTTTTTACTGTCGGTAATAATCATGATTTCGCTTGTATTGGATATTAAAAATATAATTCCGGTAATTATTAATGGAATATTGTTATTGTATGTTACAGTTCCCTTATGCGGTTATTATTTATTCGGCGTAAATAAAAAGTATTATGTCTTTATACCGATATTAATTATATTGGAAGCTGTTACAGAAAATATTTTTATATTAAATGGCATATATGCGCATTTATAT
This sequence comes from Treponema sp., assembly GCA_009787795.1. GTDB lineage: Bacteria > Spirochaetota > Spirochaetia > Treponematales > Breznakiellaceae > WQXQ01. The sequence continues at coordinate 2,912 of WQSP01000073.1, read as the reverse complement.
TTATCAAGAATAATTTTTTATATTTTATTTTTATTGCCAATATTAATCGGCGCAAAAAAACAGGAAAAAAACTCGTTAAAACGAATTATCCAAAACATAACCAGAAAAACTGTAATTATTTATCTTGCGTTTATGATTGCGTTCTTTCCATTCTCGGCATATCTGTTTGAAATATCTTATGTTTCATCGCTTTGGTGGGCTGTTTGCACTTTGGCATTTCAAATACCGGGACTGATATACTGCAAAAGATATTTGTTCGATAAGGACAATTTCGTTATAACAAATCAAGAAGCGGAAGTTTCCTTCGCTCTTAATAATGCCGAAGCTGTAAAAATTGGATTATTATCATTGTCAAAAAGGGAAAACGAGGTTGCACTTGCAATTTGCAACGGACTTACCTATATGGAAACCGCGGAAAAACTGTGTGTTTCGCTTTCTACGATAAAAAAGCATGCTTATTTCATCTACAGAAAACTTGGAATAAAGAACAACCGCGAATTGGTGCACATATTCATAAAAACGCAGGAAAATACCACACAAAAAGAGACAATTTCCTGAAAAAGTATACTTTTTCTTACTTGTTTTCATGTAAATACCGGCAAATAATAAAATATAATTCAAATTGGGGGAGATTTTCATGAAGAAGACAGCGAAAAAAATCGCCATGGTTCTGGTTATTGTAATACTCGCCAACAGTTTTACAAGCTGCTTTACTTTGGGACTTTTTGAATATGGAGGGGGAGATTACGGCATCTTTGGAATTATATGCGCATTGCCTTTTACGCTTGCGCTTGATCTAATTACTTCTCCCATTCAAATTACCATTTATGCAGTACAAAAGGAGCAAGAACGTAAAAGAAACGAAAGAGCCAAATTAATGGAAGGAATTGACACATTTTCCGAGACACAATTTAACTTGATAGCGCAAAAAATAAACGCTTTGCCTGAAGACAGGATTGTTCCTTTTACAGAAACGATAAATTCATTCTCTGAAAAAGAAGATTTTGCAATGACGGAAGCAATTAATTATCTTACAGAAGAGGAAATTACTTCTTCTGTAAAAATATTAAATTCCATGACAAATGAAGAACTTATAACTGCGCTGAACAGTTTTCGGCAAATTGAATTTCGTTATAAAGACTGAAGGAGGGTTCTATGAAGAATAAAATATTAATACTGTTATCTTTTGCATTCATAACGTTATGTGCCGGATGCGGCAGTCTTTTTATAAAGTCTGTACCTTTTTCATTTGCAGATAATGATTCCAATCCGGCCAAATTGACATTTGTCGGTTCAGGCAAAACAGGCGTAAGACTTGTCGATTTTGAAGGAAGGGGAATAACGACTCCTTTGCAAGGAACGCGATGGGAATCCGCCGTAAGATTTCCCGCAGAAAGGCCGTTAGACTTAAGAGTAATTGTTTATTGGGACGAAGACAGACCGGGAGACAGAAGAAGAGGCATATTCAAATGTCCGCCGCTTGAAGCAGGCAAAGAATACAAGTTATGGTTCAGGGGTAACTATAGAAACGGCGGCTGGCTCACCTTAACTTATGCAAGCGCGCAAGATTATTCAAGCCAGGTATTATACGAACAGATAATACTGCCATTGCCGCAATAAGCGCGTCATTCTTTTGCTACCGTTAGATTTTTTACCCACTTCTCTTTCTTTAACAAATGCCGCGCGATAAAAACTTTAACAAAGTCCGTAAGTTTTAAAACCGCAAACATCGGCACAGGAGCCAAATTTGTGAATAACGATAATAAAACAGAACCGGGCGCAAACAGCAAAACGTTAACTGAAACATCTGTCCACATGCCCATCGCCGTATCGCCGCCTGCGCGCGAAACTGCAAATTGAGTGTTCAAAAAACACCACAGCGGCAGATACGCAAGAATCACAGTAACAAGACCCAAGGTATTCGCTCTTGCCCCCGCGCTTAAGTTTTGAAATACAAACGGAATAATCGCGGAAACTATAAAGAAGCCGGGTATCGCCATAACAATTCCCGCGATGACGCCTCCCCACTTTAACCATTTTGCGCGATCGCGCGCTTCGTTCAGTCTGCCGGCTCCCAATGCTCCGCCGACCAGAATGCTCGAAGATATCCAAAGCCCGCCGAAGAGCAGGAAAAATATATTCGCGATTGTCCAGCCTGCCGCCATGCCCGCGACAACTTCTTCCCCTCCCCTTCTGTTGTACATTGCTATCATCAACGTTTCGGAAACAATCCATGACATTTCCGACGCAAAAATCATTCCCGACTTGCCGAAAATTTCCATTATCAGTTTTTTCTTGATTAAAAACAATTCTTTTAAATGCGCAAAGAACGGCGCTTTGACGTAAGACGCATAAATCAAAAACGCAATTGCCTCAATACAGCGCGAAATAATTGTCGTGTATGCGGCTCCTGCAACTTCAAGACGCGGCGCGCCCAAATTGCCGTAAATGAAAACCCAGTTTCCGAATGTGTTGATAACAGCGGTAACGCCCGAAATTATCAGTGGAATTTTGGGTTTTGCAATCTCGCGAAAACTTGTCGCAATTGACATTGAAATCGCCATCGGAATAAATGCCCACGAAACAAGACGCAGATACACTTCTCCCACGGCGGAAATTTCCTGCTGAGCGGTGTTATTCGAAGTAAGCATACCGATTATTTGATACGAAAAAGATCTGCATGCTGTAAAACTGACAATCGAAATAATAAGGGCAAAAATCAATTTAAAACTGTAGGCGTTTTTCATGCCGCCCGAATCTTTTGCGCCGTAAAATTGCGCGATATAAATTCCGCCTGCCTGACAAATCGTGTTTAAAATTACAAAAAAAACAAACACAATGTGATTTGAAACATTGACAGCCGCCATGCTGACATCGCCCAAACCTGCAACCATAAAGTTGTCGACAAGCGA
>WQSP01000072.1 GCA_009787795.1 Treponema sp. | reverse complement strand
CAGGTGTCGTAGACACTCAACTCTGGGATATGCTATACCAATAACATATCAAAAAAACTTAACGGCTTAATTAACTGTCCGTAAAATCGGGGGAAGTCCAGGTTTTATACCAATTATATAGAATAGGGATTAGGGTTAAGATTGTAGTTTCCAGATCCTTCGTGTCTCCGCGTGAGGTCTTCTTCGAAAATTTTCTAAAGTCCTGCAGCGCAGAAGCCGATAATTAAATACCGGGAGGGAAATCCTCTCATATTACAGACGGTGTGCATAGGGTGAAAGCCCTGACGTCCAGGCACATCGTCTTTTTTTTGCCTTATTCCTGCCTGTATCCGCCCAAAAACGTTCCCAATCTTCTCATTGCCTCGGTTAAGGTGTCTTTATCCGGCAGGAAAACGATGCGGAAATGGTTTGGCTCCTTCCAGTTAAAGCCGGTGCCGTGAACGAGAAGAAGGCGCTGGTCGCGCACAAGGTCAAGCATGAACTTTACGTCGTCTGTTATATTGAAGCGTTTGCAGTCGATTTTTGGGAAAATGTAAAGCGCGCCCTTGGGTTTTACGGCGCTTAGCCCCGGAATCTGCGTCACAAGATCGTAAACGGCATCCCGCTGTTCGCGAAGCCGTCCGCCGGGAAGGATTAATCCCTTAACACTTTGATAGCCGCCAAGCGCGGTTTGAACGCCCATTTGGGCAATCATGTTCGGGCAAAGGCGCATGTTGGCTAGCATGTCCAAACCTTCTATATAGTCGTTTGCGTGTTTTTTGTTGCCCGAAAGAACCATCCAGCCTGCGCGAAAACCTGCCGCGCGCCATGCTTTTGACAAACCGTCAAAACTGACGATAAAAAGATCGGGCGCAATTGTCGACATCGGTATCGAAACCGCGTCATCGTAAGTGATGCGGCTGTAGATTTCATCGGCAAAAATGATGAGGTCATTTTCCCTTGCTATTTGGGCGATGCCTTCCAAAATCGAGCGATCGTATACCGCGCCTGTCGGGTTATTCGGATTTATCACAACGATTGCCTTTGTCTTCGGCGTAATTTTGGCGCGGATATCGTTTAAATCGGGATTCCAATCTGAAGCTTCGTCGCAGAGGTAATGAACCGCCTTGCCGCCTGCCAAGGTCGAAGCGGCTGTCCATAGCGGATAATCGGGCATTGGGATCAATATCTCGTCACCGTTGTTTAACAATGCCTGCATCGACATCGAAATAAGCTCGCTTACTCCGTTTCCGATAAAAATATCGTCGATGGTAACGTCCATTACACCCTTAAACTGAAAATCGTGCATGACGGCTTTTCGCGCCGAAAAAAGTCCGCGTGAATCGCCGTAGGGCTGCGCACTTGATATATTAAGCACTATATCGCGTACTATTTCATCGGGAGCATTAAGCCCGAATGTGGCAGGGCTTCCTATGTTGAGTTTGATTACTTTGTAACCCTCTTCTTCAAGGCGTTTTGCTTCTTTTAAAACAGGGCCGCGAATCTCGTAGCATACATTTTCCAGTTTTGCGGATTTTTCTATGTTCCTCATAATCAGTATCCCTTTGAGCGTCTGTCGTTTTGCCGCCTGTCGACTGAATTTCTTTCTTCTTTGCGCCTGCTGGTTTGACGTCTGTCACCCTTGCGTCTCTCGAAAAGTTCGTCTTCGATTGTTTCGGTTTCGGGTGGCAACAATTTGAACAGCCACTTGCCTGCAGCCTCGACATATTTTCTGATGATTGCAATGTGGATATCGGTGCCCATTCTTTCGGTTTCTTTTGTCCATTGCTCGATTGATTTTATCGTCTTGCAAATTCTTTCGCGGGCGGACTCGGCGGTGAAACGGCATTTTTTGGAATCCAGCGAATATTTAGCAAGCGAGGTATCGATAAAAAATGCGGAGAGACCCGCAATAACCGCATCGTTGGAAGAAACCGCCAATGACATGAATATCGGCTCGGCCGACGAAAAATCGCCTGCCAAAAGATACGAAAAACCGTGGAACCAGCGCACCCATTGATGATCGCGTCCCTTGGTCTTGTCAAGGTGATTCTTGAAAAAGGCGATTGCCTCGCCGTGGTTGCCGCTTAAAATTCTTGCCGCGCCGAAAATCAATACGTTTTTTGAAACAACGGCAGGCTTGGCAATTGCAGCCTTGCTCTCCAGTTTTAAAACGGACAAATAATCGGAAATGACAAGGTACGAGCTTGCCAAAAGGCGCACATTTCGATTTTTATACCGTTTTTTTACGAAGATTTTTTGCTCCAAATAATACGCCAAAGCGGGCCAATCTTCTCGTTCTAACAGCGAAAGAAGCCGATAATTAATAAAGAAGAATATGCTCAGGCAAATGAGGATCAGTACCATTATGGAAAGGAGCGGCAGGATTAACATCCTGAAATTATCTATAACCGACAAACCGCCCGGCCCGGACAGCGCGACAGGTACAAGGGTGATGATCAATATAATTACGATAACTGTAATGGCAAAAGCGATTATCAGGTATTTGAACTTCAAGAGATATTCTCCTATACTTGATCAATATAGAGCATTGAATATTTTTCGTCAATTACACGGGGAAAGCGTACGGAGAAGAAATGACTAATTACAAGTTGACAGACGTACAGAGTGACAGCTATTTCACAAAGAACACCTATCTTGATATGGTCTATGTCCTTACTGCGCCCGAAATGCCCTTTACCGACGAACTTAAAAACATACTGGAAAAATGGAACTTTAAGGAGATTTTCAGCGAAGGCGAAAAAAGCTTGGAATATGCGGCAACGACAGAATCGGCCGCTTTTAATTCGGCTGACAGCGCAGCTTCCCTTTCCCTGCATAATGACGGCGACAAGCTGGCAAAAGCCGAAGAGCTCTACTCCAGCCTTGTATTCTTTGTGGAAAATATGTTCATTAAGGCGGCTGTTTCCAACGAGCTTGAACATAAAGCCATTACCGACAAAGTGAAGGATTTGGTTGATTACATCAAGGAAGACAGGCGTTTTATAATGAGGGTTATTAAAAACATCGAACCTGCTCCCGATAAAAATTATCTTGCCACCCACTCTGTGCGCTCTACTGTAATCGCGATAATTATCGGGACATATTTAAAACTTCCCAATTATCGCCTGATTGAGCTTGGAATAGGCGCGCTCATGCACGAAGCGGGGATGTTAAAATTACCGTCTCAGATTTACCTTGCGCAGCGCCCGCTCTCCGCACAGGAACAAAAAGCGATTATGACCCATCCTGTGCTTGGTTACAGCATGTTGAAGGGGTTCGATTTTCCTCTTCCTGTCTGCCTTTGCGCGCTTGAACACCATGAACGCGAAAACGGCACCGGCTATCCAAGGCGGCTTGTCGGGGAAAAAATCAGCCTGTTTTCAAAGATCATTGCAGTTGCCTGCTCGTATGAAGCGCTCAGCTCCAAACGTCCGCACAAGGAAGCAAAAGACGGCTATACGGGAATGCTGGAGCTTTTAAAAAACGAGGGTAAAGCGTACGATGAAACGATCGTTCGCGCCCTGGTTCTTTCCTTGTCGATTTACCCAATCGGCCTTTATGTGTTATTATCTAATGGTAAGAAGGGACAGGTTGTTGACGTAAACCCGGAAAACCCGCGCTTTCCGATTGTGCAGGTTTTCGGCGAATTTACCGCCGACGGGAAAACGAAGACGATGCAGACTGCCCCAAATGCGCTTACAATTGTGCGGCCTTTAAGCCGTACGGAGATTGATACCTAAATGGACCCGTATTTTTTAATTTTAATTTTCTCGTTTTTTATTGTTATTTTATTAAGCGGCGTGTTTACCCTTTTTGATTCCGCGCTTTTATACTGCCGTAAAACGCGTCTGGAGAAAGAAAGCGGAAAAAAATACAGGACCGTTTTGAAAACGCTTGAGAACCCGCAGAATATTTCGCTTGCCTGCCGTTTATGGAGCAATATATTAAAAACCATTTCGGTAATATTAGGCGTGTATGTTTGTTATATGATAATCAAATCAACGTCATTGCATATCCATTTTTGGGTTTACATAGTAATCCCTGCGTTGATTCTCGGAATATTTATCACATTACTCGGCGATTCCCTGCCGCGTCTTTTGTCCCATACAAAGCCCGAAAAAATCGCATCCGTCCTTCTGCCCGCGATGAAATTCTTTTCGGTTTTTATGATGCCGTTTACCCTCCCCGCGTTGAAGTTCGCGTCATTTTTTAACACTAAAATGCGCCCCGAGATCAGCAATACAAACATTACGGAAGAAGAACTTCAGGACGAGCTTAGAAACACTTTGATAGAAGGCGAAAAATCGGGCGTAGTGGAAAACAATGAGCGCAACATGGTGGAAGGCGTTTTCTATCTTGGCGATCGTCCCGTTGGCGCGTTCATGACGCACCGCTCCGAAATTCAATGGCTTGACATAAATGCGCCTTACGAAGAAATCCGCGAAAAGGCGATTGAGTTCAGGAATCAAAGATGTTTTCCTGTCGGAAACGCAAGCCCCGATGAAATTGTCGGCGCGGTTTTTTCCGAAGACATCATTTTGGATTACGCGCAAACTGTTCCCGCAGGGTTACGCGCCATTATGAGCAAGCCGCAATTTGTTCCCGAGACAATGCCCGCGATTAAGGTTTTTGAGTCTTTTAAACAATGCCAATCCAGTTTCCTTTTTGTAATGGACGAATATGGCGGACTTGCGGGCATTATTTCGATTACCGATTTGGTGGAAGAAATTGTCGGAGAGCTTTCATTACCTGTCGAAAGCGAAGATCCGTTCCTGCCTCAGGATGACGGCACATGGTTGGCCGACGGCACGCTTAATATCGACGATGCGGCAAAATCGCTTGGCCTGACAGGCCTTGGCGAAGAAAACGATTTTCATACCCTTGCCGGTTTTATTCTGCATCTTGCAGGAGAACTTCCCCGAGTTGGCGACAGTTTTGAATATGAGGGATTCAAATTCAAAGTCGTGGACAAAGACGGCAACAGGATAGATAAATTATTAATCAGTAAAATCAGTTAAATTGACCACGGAATTATTTAAACAGTCCACGGATTTTCACGGATTTTCACAGATTGGGAAAAGGGATTAAAGTGAATAACAAAAATTTTGAACAGTTGGGTGTTGATTCGCATTTTATAAAACAGCTTGAAGAGCGGCACATAACAGAACCTACTGATATTCAAAACAAGGTAATGCCTCTTTTAAAAGAAAATAAAAACGTCTTTTTTTCTTCGGCTACCGGTACCGGTAAAACATTTGCATATCTGTTGCCGTTATTGCAAAAAATACAAAGAGGTAAATTAAATTTATTGATTATTGCTCCCACTTTGGAATTATGCACGCAAATTAAGGGAGAACTTGACTTTTTATTAAAGGGAACGGATTTAAACGCGGCCCTATTAATAGGAAGCGTAAATATTGAACGTCAGATTGAAAATCTTCGCAAGAACAAACCTGATATTATTGTGGGAAACCCAAACAGACTGCTTGTTCTTGCAAGAAAAAAAATAATCAAATTAAACGGGCTTGATTCTGTTGTTTTTGATGAAGCCGATCGCCTTACAAGCGATGAAATGATCGAAGACACCAAAAGTTTGTGCGAAATTATCAGACGCGCCGCAACTAAGCCGCCTCTTGTTGCCGCATGTTCTGCAACCATGAACGCAAAAACAAAAGAAAAACTTTTATTTTTAATATTCGGCAAAGACGGCGGCAAGACGCATGATTCTCAGGATATCGCATTTATTGAATCGCAAGACAACGAAATACTTCGCGACAAAATCGAACACTGGGCGATTTTTTCCGAAAAGCGCAAAAAAGACCAAACCCTGCGTTCACTGTTAGCCGCAATCAAAACAAAAGCGAAAAAATCGAAAATCAAGGCTCTTGTTTTTACAAGCCGCGGCGACGATGCGGGTATCATGCTCTCGCGCCTTCAATACCACAATATTCCTACCGCAGGTCTTTTTGGCAAGATCGGTAAAAAAGCGCTTTCCGGCGCGGAACGCAAGGCGGCGCTTGAATCCTTTCGCACAGGAGATGTTGACGTTTTAATTTCTACAGATCTTGCAGCGCGCGGTCTTGATATTCAGGACATTACGCATGTTATCGCTTTGGATGTCCCAAACGACAGCGAAGTTTACATCCACCGCTGCGGCAGAACGGGAAGAGCGGGCAAACGCGGCATTATGGTAACAATCGGCGATGAAACGCAAATGCGCCTTTTAGCCGCCATGGAAAAAAAATTAAGGATAAAAATATACCCCAAGGAATTGCATTACGGGGAGATATTGGCGCCTGAAGATGTGGTTGAGGTTGATGGTTAAAAATTGTTTATAAGAGCACGCGTAAAAATGCTTATAAATAAATATTACAATAATTCCTCAGTGAGGGCAGGCTGCGCATAGCGGCAAAACCTTTGAAGAACCCGCCTGCGGAGCCACCTGACCACATAATTTATTAAGATTAATTTTTTCCAGAAGCTTAGAGAAATTATGTGGTCAGAGTTTTTTTACCTCTAAGGGGACGTTATTGGTAAAAAAGTCTCCTGCGGCGGAGAATTCAAAAATAGTTTTGCCGCTATGCGTATCCTACCCTTACCAAGGTAGTTATTATCATTTTCTAATAAAATATTTTTTTCACTTCACCTTTTCAAGTGTTTTTTAATCATCAAGAAAAGTAGTATTGGTAGTCAATGTTCACCTTCATATTCCATCCATTCCTCTTTTTCAAAAAATCTGCCTTCTTTATGAATATTTGTTAATGTAATATTACCCGAAACATTTACAGAAAATATATATTCCTCCATATTTTCAGGTCCCGCATTTGTTAATATAATATTAACTTCTCCGTTTTTTTGCTCAAATCGGCAAAAATTAAAAAAGCGCAAGAGAAATCCATTTTCATTAATTCCCGCATTCAAGGAATCTGTTGATATTCTATTACCATTAATATATATGATTATGTCTTTAATTGAATTTATATGCCAATTTGCATCCACTTCTGAAATACGATATTGAAAAATATCATTTATTCCATTATTATCCATATCGCATATAAATGTGTCAATTGCAATGTTTCCGCCAAATATATATCCATCTGTATTTTTATGATTAATCTTATACCAACATGATACCACATCATTTATATTGTGTTGATAATGCGCATCTTCAATAATATTTATTTTATCATGTATGAATAAATACCCAATACTTCTGGAATTTATATGCGGGTATTCATATATGTTTGTATTGGATAACAAGTAGTATTCTCCCGGTTCAAATACCCAACTTTTATGATACATTATTTCGCCCATTTGCGGATATTTCATTAGAAAATTCTCATAACTTGTAATGTCTGTAAAATCATATTCAATCGTTTTTACCCTGTGACAAGCTGCAAAAAGGAAAAAACTTAATATAAAAAGAATAAAAATGTTTTTCATATATTTTTCCATGTTAATATTACCACACCGATAAAAATTACAATTATTAATAATTTAAACAAGATGTTAATTTTAATACACTCTGCATTTTTATCTGATTTTTTAATCACTTGTTCTGTATATATTGTTGAAGTTATGCCAAGAATGTAAAATATAAACCATAAGCTGAACAAATCAAATGATGAGAATACATATAATAAATCCGTATCATAGTTAATTAAAATTAAACCGATTAATTGATTAATAAAAATTATAATGTAAATAATTGAAGAAAAATGAATAATTTTATTATATTTTTTATGTAAAATTAAATTTACAATTATATTGGCTATTCCAAATATAATTCCATAAATATTTAATTTTGTCAAACCTATAAATAAATAAAAATCATCACTGCCGCCGCTTAATAATTCCCGTGAATAAAATCCCGGATCATCAGAATACAAGACCCCAATAAAAAATAAAATAAAGGAAATTGTAATAATTATCATTTCCAATAATAATATTTTATTCTTCATTTTCATTTTGCAAACTTTTTTTAATGGAATTTAATAATAATCTTATTATCACATATAAAACCAATAAAACAGAATAGAATATTAGTAAACCTTTTAAATTCAACATATAAAGCAATAACCATATTAATAGAGAAATAATAATAAATATCAATTTAGCCAACAATTCTGAACCTTGCCTTGTAAAAATAAATCAAAAGTCGATTAGTCCGTTTGCATCATCGCTTATAACCGGAAGTTTGCTGTTTGCAGTTTTCGTCATTATATTTTTATTAATAATTGTCCCCATACATAATAGTATGTACATTTATGTAAATTGTCAAGTGCGTTTCTATAATAATTCTGCCTTGGTGGCAATCATTATGATTAAAAACTTGAATACCGGAAATTATGAATAAGTTCTTCGTTGCTGTTGCTTGTCAGCGTAACTCTGTATACCCACTCATTAGGCATGTCTTCTATGCTTAATATTCGCAGTCCTATATTTCTATTTCGCAAGGGGCGTGTTTCGTTGAATAATTTATTGGCGAAATCCTGCAATTCATCTGTACCGTCTGAAACAGCTTCCAAAAAAGCGAGACCGTCAATATCAAAGATTTCGCCAAAGAAAGTATTTAACAATGAAAGTTGATAATAATAATCTCCTGCATCTTCAGGATGAGCCAGCGTAGCTCTGAAAGCCGCAATGTCGCCGTTTTCTACAGAGGCAATGCGTTTGTTTATTTTATCTAAAATATCCGCAGGGAT
>WQSP01000071.1 GCA_009787795.1 Treponema sp. | reverse complement strand
TCCGACGGGCGTCTTTCTTTTCGTTTGCACTTTTCGCATTCCGCCATGTTTTTTACCTTGCCGCTTTCGAAGAGGGTTTTCATCTTTATTTCTCCGCCGCAACTGCACATAAACCTCTGTGTCGCGCTTGCGGTACGGCTGTTTTTACTTGCTTGTCCCATTTCGGTACTCCTTAATACTTATACGATGTTATATGAGAAAGGTACAAAATAAAACCGACAATGTCAAGCTTCATTGATTTCCGCTTCGCCGGGGGGGAACAAATACAAATCCGGCAATTTATAGGTACGGTTAAGCGCGTAGGACTGCGGATTGTGGAACTTGCTTGTCGATGTCATTTTAAAGAAGTGATTCAACTGTTCAAAATCGGGCGAGTTGACGCGCAGGGTAAAATCGAATTCCTTGCTTGTGTCCGGGGAATCTGCGGTAATTGGTAGCGGCCAGAAACTGAACGCGCCCGGGGTGCTTGGAACCATCGTGAACGGATTTTGCCAATTGTTGTTTCTCATTTCGACAAGTTCGCCGTCGCAGTAAAGGGAGACCTCTACGCCTACAATCGGCTCGAAACTGATGCCGTCAAAAATACGGCCGGAAATTGTCGGGATGTCGTACATCGGGTGACTGATCTTGAATGAGGCGACAGTGGTTCCGTCGTGAGGAGCTGTCGGGCGCATGTTGTGATTTACAAGACGCAAGCCCTTGTAGATAAGGGTGTTTATGTCCGCTTCGATTTGCTGTTGCTTTATACCGAGGTTTTCGATTCTGGTAAATCCGCGGTTGGAAACGATATAGTTCGGCTCTATGCGGTTAAGGGTATAACAGATCGTATCCGTCCTGCACTGATAGCAAAGACAGAATTTATCCGGATTGCCGCTGCCTTGAATTTCGTCAAATATGGTCTGCACCGAGCTGAATACCAATTCCTCATTCGTGTTGTGAATGTCCATTTCAAATCCCCCTGTTAATCGCTTCTTCCATTGTACTACATACTTTTGGATTTGTCTTTATAGTTTCTTTATATTTTTGGTTAATGTACACCCTGATTGTGTAAAGCGTGTTTACAAAGGCATTTACGGTTTCTTCCTTGAACGCGCTGGAACTGGAGCCGAAGCTGCAATTTTCGTCCGTTACAAAAAGACCCGTTTCGAATGATACAGGTTCGGGAATGTCGATGATAATGTCTTCGCCTGTTATTTCGATGCCGATGCGGCGAAGCTCTTGGGCAAGGCGTTCTTCAAATTGAGCCCGTCTGTCAATCGATCTGATACAAGCCAAATTGGCATTTTCGGGTGAAATTTCGGCTGCAGTGGTAAAAATTCTTCCTTCGCGGACCGATTCGACCAAATTTCCGCCAGTTTTTTCGCCAAGAAGGGCAAAAAGGCTCATATCATCAAGATTATAGAGGTCTTCTCCCTTTAATTTGCCTGTTTCGAGCCCGTTTATCAGGGCTTTTTTTACCATTGCGGTTGCCGCGCGTACCTGTTTATGCCAATATACCGTTCGATACATCAAATATTTGGAAAAAAGTATCGATTCTACATTGGGAATCAGGCGGGAATCGATATCAACGCCCCTTTCCTTGTTGGGATTCAATCTTGAGAGGATAAAATCGACATCCTGCGCACCATAGGGAACGCCGCAATAACGCGCGTCGCGGTTCAAATAATCGAGCTTGTCGGGGTCGAGTGCGCCAGATAAAAGTTTTCGGAAGAAAAAAAGTTCGTCCGATTTGTTTTTTTTCTCTTTGTCGACAATGGCTGCCGTCAAATCGGGGTCTGCGCCTGTTTTGGCAACAAGGGATTTTATCGGGTCTTTTAAAATCAGTTCCCCGGTTAAAGACTCGTGCGAAGAAAGGGACAGCTCTTTTAGGGAATGGGTATACGGAAAATGGCCAAGGTCGTGAAGAAGGCAGGCTGCAAGGAATGACTTTACCCCCTCGGGCGAAAGCCATTTTGATGCGCCCCGCTCTGCAAGGTTTTGAAGGAGACGTCTTCCCAAATGATATACGCCGATTGAATGGCTTGCTCTTGTGTGCGTCGCGCCGGGATAGACAAGGTAAACGGGTCCAAGCTGCATGATTCGGTTCAGCCTTAAAAAATGCGGGGACTCCGCAAGATGAGCCTGTTTTTCTGTCATATAGACATGACCCCACATGACATCGCGCACGGGGTGGGTATAATCCTCGTTCAGGGAGGCTTCGATTGTTTTATTCATTTGCAAAAAAAATTATAGATAAATTTCCCGTTTTTTACTAGAATATATGGTAGATTGTAATGAGGAAGGAATGAAAAAAATCCGTACCGCGCGCTTTTTGGCGGCTTGCATTTTTTTATCAATCTCGACGTTTGCCGTGTCTCAGGAAGCGGCTCGGTTTCGCGGCTCGATCCCCGAGGAGCTTTTGCGCCCCGGAAGGGGAGAGTCTCCCAGATTCCCTGTCGATGTTGTCATAGGCGAACTTGGAAGCGGCAGGGCTCCCGAAGCCGCATACGCTTTTGCTTCTTCCGTGATGACGGGTTTTATGGCGGGTCTGATGGAGCATCGCGCGCTTTCTTCCGTTAACGAGGCAGTCAGGGAAAGCCACATAAGCAGTATCAGGGTGATTGTTCCTGTCAGTTTCAGGATTGGCAGCGGAAGAGTCGAAGCGGACGGCTCTGTATCGTTTTTGGTTCGTTTTATGGGTCGTCTTCAGGGAATAACAGGCGAATTGTATGTAAGGACTGTGCAGGGCGTATGGGCATTTGACGATTTGCTTCTTGAGGAGCCGCGCGATCTTGCCGTTGAAGCGCAAGAAGGCATGTACAGAAACGATTTTTTTCCGTATGAGAGGTTTTTTTAGGGAATGGCTACACCTGTCGGCAGAATAGAAAAAGAATTTCTCTTCAAGGCGTTATTCGACGAGCAGCTTCCGATTATGTACATCAAGGACAGAACGGAATTTATCTTAACGCTTACGCGTCCTGCAAACGAAGAGCTCGTTTTGCGTCCCGACAGATCTTTGGGCAAATTAAAACCGCGCAGTAAACTTGCGCTTCTTTTCGATTATCGCGGGCAGGTGATAGATTTTAACGCGGAAATAATCGCGCAAAAAGAAGAATTGATCTATTGCAAAGCGCCCGACACTCTTTATAAAAATCTTGATAGGGATTTTCTGCGCGTTGACGCGCCATCCGATTTGAACATTCTTTTTACTTTCCGGGGCGACAGGTACAATCTAACGTTCCCAAAGGTGCATGAATACGAGAGCGTAACCGCCGAAGATTTAATCCGCACAATGGATCCCAAAAATCTTTCGGGGCTTATAAAACAAATTGCGGGAATGCTGAATAATTTTGCCGACGGTTTTAAAATTATCAATTTTAAGGACAAAAAACCCGACTCTCTGGAAGAACGCGTTGTCGCGGAAACCGGAAAAACGCTTTTTATTCCTTCTACTGTAGGTTTTTTGCCTAAGACAGATCCGTATCCCAAAAAAAGAATCATCACGGAAGATATTTTCAAGCGGTATCTGGAATCTACAGGCGTGGGAGCCAATTATTTGGACGAAAACATTTCGCGCATTTTTAAAAACAAATTTTCGGACGGCATTTATTCCGACGCATGGGTTCCGATTTTGTTTCATGAATACGTTATCGGATACATTCATATTTGGATCGACAAGCAGGGCAAACTTCCCTTTGATTTTACCATACTGGACAATGTGTATCAGTACGCAAAAGTTTTGGCTTTTTCACTTAAGGAAAACGGTTACTTTGAACATGGAAAAGTTCAAAATCAGCCTTTCGACGGCAGGGTATTGGATATTTCCGCATCGGGACTTTTGTTTGCGTGTCCTTTGGGCTCGCCCCTTCTTTCTACACTTCTTGTAGACGCAGAATTGACCGTAACGATACAAGCGGAAAACCGCACGATTAATGTTGTCGAGCGCATTGTCAGGCGCTTTAAGGACAAATCCGCATGTTATTTCGGCTGCCGCTTTACAAATATGGAACCGGAAGACACGCGCTTTTTATTTGAGCATTTGTACGGAAGGCAATTGGATTCGAGCGACTCGGCGTTTTTATCCGGTCAGGTTTAGTTAGATATGTATTAAAAATAAACTCTGAAATATTTGTTAATGAATAATTTTATGTTCATAAAAATTTTATTATGAGTGCCATTTCTAATTTCTGCTTCTTTTAGCATTTTCTCATGTTGCATAATTTCTTTTATTTCATATTCTTTGCTGCAATATTCACAATAAAAAATATATAATGTAAACTCTGTATCTCCTGCAAGAAAACTGTCGCCGCAGGAAAAATCGTAATTTTTTGCTTCAATAGATTTTGAATTTATTGTTCTTTTTATTTTTTTAGGGATAATTTTATTATCGCATATTGGACATTTATGCATTTTTAAAAATACATATATTGGACTTTCTATTTGTATGCTTTTATTTTTCATATATAATTCCATCAAGTTTCATACGGATAAATTGTTCTTCGCCGGGACAATCCATTTTTTTAGTATAAAACAAGCTTTTTTCCATCGTTATTCTTCTTTTTTATCCTTATCCAGCTGCAGCCGGATAAATTCTTTCTCTCTCTCGATTTCAATTCGCAGTTCTTCTTCGGTCGGCAGATACAGTTTGTATTTGGTTGCAAATAGGTGTTCATTGCCTTTTAAGATTGAATATCGCGCTATATCCTTATCGGTTTCGGAACATAGTAAAATACCAATAGTTGGGTTATCATCTTCATTGCGTTTTAGTTCGTCATACATTCTGACATACATGTCCATTTGACCTACATCCTGATGCGTGATACGTGTAGTTTTTAAATCAATTAGGACAAAACATTTTAAAATATAGTTATAAAAAACCAGATCGACATAATAATCGCTTGTTTCGGTACGTAGTAACTGCTGTCGTTCTACAAACGCAAAGCCCTTTCCAAGTTCAAGGATAAATTGCTGCAAATGATTAATAACGGTTTTTTCCAAGACAGCTTCGCTATACCCTGTATTGCCGGGCAGTCCAAGGAATTCAAGGACTGACGGATTTTTTATGAATTCGAGTTTGTCTTTTTGATATTTTTTTGTTTTTGTCTGCATTTCTTTAACTACTGGTTTCTTTACCTGGGATATAAGCAGTCGTTCATAATATTGAGT
This sequence comes from Treponema sp., assembly GCA_009787795.1. Taxonomy (GTDB): domain Bacteria; phylum Spirochaetota; class Spirochaetia; order Treponematales; family Breznakiellaceae; genus WQXQ01. The sequence continues at coordinate 3,569 of WQSP01000071.1, read as the reverse complement.
GCTGATATTACGGTCTAAAGTACGGACATCCCATGATTGTTCGGCAGCTTCTTTTAAATACCATGCTCTTGCCTCAGTATTACTAACTCGCATTATTCTTTGAATGTGCGTCCAGTTAAGCGACCATGGTATTGAAGAGTTATTAATTTGGCGATCACTGATCGCCAAATTGGCTTTGCCTTTGGTTGTTTTTTTTATAGTGCGATCACTGATCGCACTATTCTTTTTGTCTTTAATACTTTTAATAGTTTTGTCAGGTTTTGTAGTTTCTGCGATCATTGTTCGCATAATTGGAAGTTTTGGAAATGTTTGATAAAACTGGCGATATTGACGGATACTTCTATCTGAAAAACCTTTGCCAAATTCGACAGTAAGGGCCTTTGATAGATTTTTTATAACTTGCTCACCGTAATTTGCCCTGTTTCCGCCTTGTTGAATTTCTTCAACTATGCGTTTCCCTATTAGCCAATATGCTTCCACCATTGAATAATTGACAGCGGCGTATGCTTTGGCTCTCGCTTCCTTGAGGATCTGTTTTATCTCGGTGATGTATGCTTTAGATATTGCCAGCATTGATTGCTCCTAATTTAACTATATCCTTCTGTATCCTTTTGATCAAATCCTGTTTTACATATAAATATCCCCAATTTTGGCAGGCAGAAAACACTCGTATCACCCGATTTGGTGAGTTGTTTATGCCTGTTTTGAGCCGTATATTTTTATCAAGCGTATCATGGGATATGCTAAACTGTTTTGGAGGTGTATTTATGAGAAAGTATACGGTTGTTTATATTGGATGTTTCGTAATGCTGATATCGGCAGGGAATATTTTTGCCCAAACGGGACATCATGGAACTATTGGTCAGAATGGAGGCGGGTTTGTAGGACCTGCCGGTGTCAGCGTTATGCCGGGACAGGCGGTAATGGTTAATCGGGCAATTACCGTTAATGAAGCAAGAAATTTGCCGCATGATTCATGGGTTGTTTTAGCAGGGAATATTATCAATATGCTGCCGGGTGGAAGGCAGTACACGTTCCGCGATTCAACGGGAGAAATTGCCGTTGATATCGGACCAAAAGAATGGCGGGGATTAAGCGTTGATGTAACAGACAGGGTTGAAATTTACGGCGAAGTAAAATCGCACCGAGGGCTTTTTCATATTAAGGTTCACGCCATTACGGGAACAGGAAGGGTAAACCGATTGCCGGGGCAGCCTGTTACGGTAACTGCGCCCATTACGATTAACGAAGCGAGAAATCTTCCTCATGATTCATGGGTTGTGCTAAGCGGAAATATTGTAAATGCAATAAATACGGGAAGGAATCATTATACGTTCCGTGATAATGCAGGCGGTGAAATTATCGCCGATATTGGCAGAAAAGAATGGCGCGGGCTTTCTGTTGGCGTATCCGACAGAATTGAGATTTTGGGAGAAATAAAACTTAACAGGGGACTAATTCAGATTAAAGTTCGCGCAATAAGGATAATGGGAGCGTAAAGTTTTGCATAACAAAATTGCATTAACAGTTAAAAACCTTTTTCAAACACGCGATGAATTGTCGTTTCGTAATATAAGAAGCGCATTGTTTCCCGCGATTTTGGTTTTTCCTGTTTCTGTCATATTGGGAAATTTGCGTTATTACGGTCACAGTATCGCATTGGGCGGTTTTGCAACTAACGAACTTATGTTTTTTATGCTGGGGTTAGGCTGGCTTATCCTCAGCATTACGCCAAAACGATTAATTATTCCTTTGCTTGAAATTTTTGCAATTTTATCAGCCGTTTTGTTTTCATTTTTGTTTTTTCTGCCGATGGGAACTTGGCAGTTTATTGTTTATATGGCTTTTAAATTTTGCATCGGTTTATGCGCCGCCTGCGCGTTTTACATTTTTTGCTTTGTGTTAAATAATGTAGAGCGTCTTTTTGGCATGGCGGTTATTCAAATTTACTACGGATTTTATTACGCTTTGTGGAACATAGCAGGCAATACGTGGATAGGAGCCGTTTTAATGGCGGTTTTTCTTGGCATTGTTTTTCTTTGCGGCGCAGGATTTAAATCGAATGTTAATAAAAACGAAATATTTACTGACAGCGACGGCAAAGGATCGGGAGTGCATTTTGTTATCGGTCTTGGCGTTGTTCATTACATGATTATGTGCATGAGCAATTACATCGAGTGGTCGCAAAACAGCGTTTCAAGTTTTGCCTTTGGTTTTGGGACTGTAGTTTCTATCGTACTTGTTTTTATTATTCAATTGTTAAAAGGTAAAAACGCATTGCATATATGGCTTATGTTTTTAACTTTTTCCCTGCTTGGGTTGGGCGTTCTTTTGCTGGACACGCCTGCGGCAATTTCTTTTGGTTCTTTTATTTATGGTTTGGGTGACAGTTTGGGTTATATTATCATTTGTTACATGTGCGCGGGAGCCATTAAAAAAAGCAAATCGCTTGGAATGTTTAGGATTTATTGCTTTGTATTTTTTATACAGTGCTTTGTAATTTCCGGTTTGTTTTCATTTTATTTTAATTATTTTGATGAGCCAAATAAATTTCTTGCGTTTGCGGTTGTTCTGGTTCTTGTAAGTTTTTGTCTTTTATTTATGCCACTTATTCAAAAGAGACTGTTTGATGCCGACTGGACAGACGGACTTTATCTTAAAGACGTAGAAACGCAGAAAATTAATAAAAAGGAAAAATTAAATTTAACGCCAAGAGAGCAGGATATTTTTACGCTGCTTCTTAAAGGTATGCCACCCAAGGAAATTGCCTATTCGTTAAAAATCAGCTATGAAACGGTTCATCATCATCAAAAGAATTTATACCGTAAATTGGGTATTCAGAGCATACAGGAACTTTTTGCCAAATACGCAGGCGCAAAATAAACCGGATTTAATCATAATGCGTTTTACATTTTTGTAAGTACAAACTCGGAAAAAGAAATTGTTACAGCTCTTTGAGTGCCCGAATTCGCTCTTCCATGTGTTCCTTGCCCGATGTTCTCAAATACAAGCGTATTTGCGGCAGGTCTTGAACTGCTTGCGTTGGATAAAATTGTAATAATAACTTCTGATGATACTTCTTCGCCTTCTTTTGAAGCATGTCCTAAAATAACATTCGGCGGTTCTATTTGCATTTGCGTGTAACTAAGGGTTTTCCATCTTCCGCCGTCCATGTCAACAAATCCTACAAGTAATTCATTTTCCAAATCACGGCTTGCAGTGTAGGTAACTTTCAATTTAAAAGTATCGCCCTTTCTTAATTTATAGCCGTTTAATAAATTTCTGTCCCTTACCAAACCCTGATACCCGTTTCCATAACGAAAATTGTCTCTTAGAAGAAGATTAAAAGAGCCTAAATTTCCCGCAGGTAGAGAACTGTCGATTAAAGCGGATCTGCGAAGCTCTGCAGGTGCGGACGAATCTTTAAAATAAATATTTACGCCGTTTTCTTCGTAATGAAAAGCATTATGTTCTTCGATAAATTGTGATTTTTCGGCTGTCGCATTTCGCGCCACATTTATAAATAATTCAAAATCAGATTTTGGTGATTCTATATCATCATGTCCTAT
>WQSP01000070.1 GCA_009787795.1 Treponema sp. | reverse complement strand
GCGGCTGTCATCAGTACGCTTGTCATTGTGACAACTCCGGTGCCGAAACGTCTGATAATTCTTTCGCTTAACACGCTGGAAACAACAGTTCCTGCCGCGACGATCATCGAAACAAACCCTGCAAAATAAAGCGGAGTATTCAGCGAGCCGTACATCGAGGGCCATGCCGCGCCGAGTATCGAGTCAGGAAGTCCAAGGCTTATAAAAGAAAGATAAATAACGATCAAAAGCAGGACGGAAAACATGTTGACTCCTTCGATGCGTTATTATAGAATGAATCAATAAAGAAGTGAAGAACCATATATCAATTTTATTTTTATTTTCGCTTGTTGCCGCGGCTGTTTTCGCCGTAAATCTTTCGGGCTGCGCAAAAAAAGAGCCGAAGGATTTAACCATCGTAAAAGGCGTTCTCACTGTCGGCGTTGAAGTCGGCTATCCTCCGATGGAATACTACGATACGGACGGCAAAACTCTTCTTGGCTTCGATATCGAACTAGTAAAAACGCTCGCGGCAAAACTCAATTTGGAAGTGGATTTTATCGATACAACATGGGAAGGAATTTTGGCGGGGCTTGATGCCGATCGGTACGACATTGCCGTCAATGTAACGATTCTTCCCGAACGTCAGGAAAGATATAATTTTACGCGCCCTTACATTGATAGCTCCATGACAGTTGCCGCGTTGAAAAATTCTCCGATACGAATCGAGAGACCGCAGGATATCGCAAGGCACAAAGCCGCATACCAAGGCGGCACCACGGCGCAGTATTTTACGGAACGATTGCGCGATCAGGGTTTGGTTTTTACATCTTTTTCCTACGATAAAATCATAAACTGTTTTAACGATCTCAGGCTAAGGCGCGTCGATTTGGTTGTTGCAGATAACATAGTCGGGTATTATTATGCAAATGCACAGGACACTCCTTTCGAAATTATATGGGAAGGTCCCTCCGATGAATATATCGGCATCTGTTTAAAAAAAGGAAATGACGCGCTGACCGCCGCGCTTGACAACGCCCTTGAAGAATTATTCAATGACGGCACAATGTTACTTATATCACAAAGAATTTTTGGCCGCGATTTGGTATCACGAGCTGGAGAATATGGAAGAAATTAAAAAACTTTTCAACGTAATAACGGAGGCGAAACATCTTGTCGCATTAACGGGCGCAGGCGTGAGTACGCTTTCCGGGATACGCGATTTTCGCGGCAAGAACGGTCTTTACAACGACATGGACGCGGAAAAAATTTTCAGTCTTGATTATTTCGAGAAAGACCCATCGTTCTATTACAGCCACGCAGGTTCTTTCATTTACAATCTTGACGAAAAAGAGCCGTCCATCGTTCACAACATGTTAGGTGAACTTGAAAAACGCGGCTTTTTAAAATCGTTAATTACGCAAAACATCGATTTGCTGCATCAAAAAGGCGGAAACAAAAACGTAATCGAGATTCACGGCTCTCCTGTAATGCATTATTGCCTTCGCTGCGCGGGAATAAGAATCGGCTACGAAGAAGCTGCCGCCGCCGTTCGCAAAGGCGAAATGCCAAAATGTCCAAAATGCGAAAAAGTTTTAAAACCTGCAATCACATTTTTCGGCGAATCTCTCCCAATAGAAGCGTTAAAACAGGCGACAATCGAATCGCAAAAAGCCGACGTAATGCTCGTCCTTGGCACAAGTTTAACGGTACACCCTGCGGCGAGTATGCCGGAATACACTCTGCGCAAAAACGGTAAAATCGTCATCATTAACAATCAGCCAACGCCGCTAGACAGCAGGGCATTCATGCGCTTCGAAGAATTGGAACCTGTCTTTGAAGGGATAAAAAGTTTGCTGTAAAATGGGATAGCGGTATTAATACTACCCCTTCAATTTTTCAAGCGCCTTCTTCACCCTCTCCTCTGATTTATCCGCTCCCAGAATGCGAAGCGAGCCAAACAAAGGCGGACTTACGCGGCTTCCCGTAATTGCAACGCGAAGGGGCATCATCAAGTCACCGAGTTTTACATCGCGTTCTTCCGCCTGCGTCTTGATAAAATTTTCCGCGTCTTCGTCGTTTGCCGCCTGCGCCATTGTGCGCACAAGCTCAAGCCCTATTTGCAAAAGTTCAATCGTCTTAGCAAGGTCGCATTTTTTTGGAATAAACTCCTCTGCTGCCAGAACCTCGGGCTCTTTAAAAAGGTAAGCCACTTTTTCTGGAACCTCGTTAAGGAAAATCAACCGTTCCTTAACTAATGCCATCGCAGTTGTAAAAATTTTACGTTGTTCTTCCGATCCTCCGCGCCTCTGTGTCTCCGTGTGAACCTCTCCTTCAAACATTCCCGCTTCAATCGCGTAAGGCATGCAAAGCCGCGCCAACTCTTCATCGCTCATCATTCTGATGTACTGACCGTTGTACCACTCAAGTTTTTTATAATCAAAAACCGCAGGCGCCTTGTTCAGTTTCTCTAAACTGAAACGCTCTGCAAGTTCATCCAGTGTATAGATCTCTTTGCCCTCTTCGTACGAGGCGCCAAGGAGCGCGACATAATTTATAAGCGCGGCAGGAAGATATCCCGCTTTGCGAAATTCGTCGATGCTTGTCGCGCCGTGGCGTTTGGAAAGTTTTTTTCCGTCCTGCCCCATCACCATCGGAAGATGGCAAAACTCAGGCGGTGTCCAGCCGAAGGCGCGGTACATGATAACGTGAAGCGGCGTGGAGGCAAGCCATTCCTGAGCGCGAAGCACATGGGTTATCTCCATTAAATGATCGTCAACCACATTCGCGAGGTGATAGGTGGGGAAGCCGTCCGATTTTAACAAAACGGGATCGGGGTTTACATCGTCATTTTTCCATTCGATGTCGCCGAGCAGATGGTCTTTAAAAACCGTTGTCTCGCCCAGCGGAATTTTTAATCTTACGGTGCAGGCTTCGCCATTTGCCGCACGTTTTGCCGCTTCGCCTTGATCGATTGAACGGCATAAGCGATCATAACCCGACTCTGAAGAATGAGCCGCTTCACGCTGCTTTCGCACTTCGTCGATTCTTTCGGAAGAGCAAAAGCAGTAATACGCCTGTCCTTTATCCAAAAGCTCCTGCGCGTATTTTTTATAATGAGCCGTTCTCTCGGACTGAATGTATGGAGCCGACACGCCGCCAATATCGGGACCTTCGTCCCATTTAATGCCGAGCCAATCAAATGTATCGTAAAGGTTTTGCACATAACTTTCGTCAAAACGGGTTCTGTCGGTGTCTTCCAGGCGCAGAATGAATTTCCCATCGCCGTTTGCTTTTAATGATTTGGCAAAGAGATAATTAAATAGGGCTGTCCTAATTCCGCCTATATGCTGAAGGCCGGTAGGAGAGGGCGCATAGCGGTCTCGTATAATCATAAAAAAAAGTATATCATTTAGCAGGTTGAAATCAAAGGGGAGACATTATGGCAAAGGAAGCTAAGACCAAAGCAAAAAAGGAAAAACTCTCGGACAGGCTTTTTTTCAAACTGAAGAGCGGTTGGGAAGGAATCGATAAAAAGACCGACAAGGAAGTTGAGGACTTCGCATCGGCTTACAAGCAATTTTTGGACAAGGGCAAAACCGAGCGTGAATGCGCCGACACTGCCTGCGAAATACTCGAAAAAAACGGCTTTGTAAACATCGATTCTTCAGGCGCAAAATTGAAAAAGCTTGAAGCAGGCATGAAGATTTACAAAAATATCCGGGGCAAATCCGTCCTTGCCGCCGTCATCGGAAAAAAATCCGCAGAAGAAGGCTTCAATATACTTGGCGCACACATCGATTCTCCCCGTCTCGATTTGAAACAAAACCCGCTTTATGAAGATTCGGATCTTGCGCTCTTTGACACGCACTACTACGGCGGCATCAAGAAATATCAATGGACGGCAATTCCGCTTTCCATGCACGGCGTGTTTATAAACGAAGCGGGCAAAAAAACAACGATAAAAATCGGCGAAGAGCCGGGCGATCCTGTCTTCACGGTGACTGACCTTTTGCCTCACCTTGCACGCGAACAAATGGAAAAGAAAGCGTCGGCGGCTGTAGAAGGCGAAGACCTCGACATACTGGCAGGTTCGCGTCCTTACGACGATTCGCAGTATAAGGAAGAAAAAGAAAAAGTAAAACTTGGAATCCTCGATTTGTTGAATAAAAAGTACGGCATTACGGAAAGGGATTTTACAAGCGCAGAAATCGAATTCGTTCCCGCCTTCAAGGCAAGCGATGTCGGGCTCGACCGAAGTCTTATCGGCGCTTATGGTCATGACGACAGATGCTGCGCATACCCCGCGCTTGCGGCGATTGTTGCGCTTGCGAAGGAAAAGAGCGCGCCCGAAAAAACGCTTGTGCTTTATTTGTCCGACAAGGAAGAAACGGGTTCTGCGGGAAACACAGGCGCGCGCTCCGTCAACTTTGAAAATTTTTTGGCGTACCTCAGCGTTGCTGGCAAAACGGACGGCGGCAGTTTTGAAAAAATGCGCGAGGCTTGCATGCGCTCTTCGATGCTCTCCACGGACGTGAACGCGGCGTTCGATCCGACTTATGCAAACGTGTTCGATAAAAAGAACGTATCCTATCTGGGGAAAGGGATCGTGCTTGAAAAATACACAGGCTCCGGCGGCAAGTACGGCGCAAGCGATGCCAACGCGGAGTATGTCGCCAAAGTGCAGGCGGTTATGAATAAAAACAAGGTTCAATGGCAGTGCGGAGAATTGGGCAAGGTTGACAAGGGCGGCGGCGGAACCATCGCTTTGTATGCCGCAAATTTGGGAATGGACGTTTTGGACTGCGGCGTGCCCGTACTGTCGATGCACTCGCCTTTCGAAATAATCAGCAAAATCGATTTATATACAACATACAGGGGTTATCTCGCATTTTTAAAAGATTTATAATTTTATTGCCGTATTAAGAAAAAGCTGATATATTTAATATCGGGAGTAGAAAACGATGAAGAATAGAAAAAATGCCGGTGAGAAAAGCGCTCCTGTAAAACAGAGATATAAGGGTCTGTCCTCGGCCGCGGTTATTTCTTCATTGGTTTCTCTTGCCTTCTGCGCATTCGTTGTCAGCGCGACGATTATCGACAGAACAAAAGTCAACAATTTGAGCATGGAACAGCAAATCTTTGAGAGAACGCACAAAATCAGCGAGACCATTCAAAAGCTTCTGTATAAGACCGAGGCTCTTGCCGCATTGATTTATTTGGACAGCGTAGAAAATTTTGACATCATCGCTCCGTCAATTGTGGACGACCCGGCAATCAGAAACATTCTTCTTGCGCCGAACGGAATCGTAACCAAGGTTTATCCTTTGGCGGGCAATGAAGGCGTTTTGGGATTGAACTTTTTCAGCGAAGGCGCGGGCAACAAGGAAGCGGTCATGGCAAGGGACCTTGGCGCTCTTGTAATGGGCGGTCCCTTTAATTTGGTTCAGGGCGGAAAGGCAATTGTCGGAAGACTTCCCGTCTATATCGATACCCATGAAGACGAAAAAAAATTCTGGGGTCTTGTTTCGGTTACGCTTGATTTTCCAAAAGTGCTTGAATACGCAGAGCTCGAAGTTTTTACAACCTTCGGGTACACATACGAGTTATGGAGAATCAATCCCGATACAAATCTAAGACAAGTTATCGACTCGGGCGACAAAATCGTCATCACCGAGTCTGACTATTTTACCAACTACAACTATCTTGAAAAACCGATAAACATTTTTAACGCAGAATGGTTTTTAAGAATCTCTCCGATTAAAAAATGGCACCAGTTCCCCGAAAACATCATTTTAATAGTTGCAGGTATATGCATAAGCGTCATCGTTTTCCTTGTCATGCAAAACAACTATCAGTTAAAAAACATGCAGCATGTCTTTGAACTCATGGCGATAACCGATCCGCTTACAGGCATTTTTAACAGACGACACTTCCTTGAAATCGTGCGTATAGGCATTGAAAAGGCAAGGCGGCTAAAAGAGAACTGCTACTTTATAATGATGGATATCGACAGATTCAAACTGGTCAACGACACTTACGGACACCAAATCGGCGACAAGGTGCTCATGGACGTATCGGCGCGAATCAAGGCCGACATCCGCCCCTACGATTTGTTCGCGCGTTACGGCGGAGAAGAATTCATAATTTACGCTTCGGGCATTACAAAGAAAGAAGTCATAGACATGACAGAACGTCTGCGCCTTAGCCTGTGCACAAGAAAATATGTATACGACGATATAAGTTTCATGTCGTCGGCAAGTTTCGGGATAGCCCTCATCGAAGACACAAATCTTGACAAGGCGATCAAGCAATCCGACGAGGCTCTCTACACCGCAAAAAGAAACGGAAGAAACTGCGTCGTATATTTCGAAGAAGAGTTAATCAATAGCGAAAAACCCGAAATAACCTGAGCAGCCTTAAAAATTCCTTGCGCGGCATTTCTTCGCCGCCAAGACTGATCAAATGTTTGGAAGGAACCTGGCAATCCACAAAACCGACGCCGTGATCAAACATGGTCTTCGCAAGACTTAAGAATGCAGCCTTGGACGCGTTTTTCCTCTTTGCAAACATCGATTCGCCGCAAAAGCCCCTGCCCAAAAGTACGCCGTAACAGCCGCCTGCAAGTTCTCCGTCCTGCCATGCCTCGGCGGAATGCGCCCAGCCAAGCCTGTGAAGTTCCTTGTATGCAAAGATAATGTCCTCTGTGATCCATGTGCCGTTCTGATTGCGGCGAACAATTTCGGAGCAGCCCCTGATTACTCCTTCAAAGTCTTCATCAAACGTTATTTTAAAAACCTCGTTCCTGAAAATCTTTTTCATGCTGTCTGAAACATGCAGTTTGTCGGGAAAGATCACGCAGCGGGGATCGGGCGACTGCCAAACAATCGGGTCTTCGGGGCCGAACCACGGAAAAATTCCCTGCTCGTATGCGGAAAGCAAAAGCCCCGGAGACAAATTGCCGCCGACAGAAATTATGTCGTCCTTCCATTCTTTGGGATCGGGAAATTGAAAATGCATTGTAGAATCAAGATAGGGAAAATCTGGATCGGGACCCGGCTTAAGCATCGGTTAAATTTCGTTTGTCATCAAGAATTGACCGTCACGCCAGTCAACAACCGCACTGCCGCCGTCGCTCAGGCTTCCAAAGAGAACTTCGTCCACAAAGAAACTTTTAATCTTGTCTTCGATTAGTCTGCCTGCGTTCCTTGCGCCGAATTCCTTGCTGTAGCCTTCTTCCGCCAATTTGTCCACGCACGTTCCTGTCACAGTAAGGGTAACCTTCTTCTCCGCAAGCTGAACCGTGAATGCATCAAGCTCTTTGCGGACAATCGAAACCATAATGTCGCGCGAAAGATGTCCAAAGCGCACGACCGCATCAAGTCGGTTACGAAACTCCGGCGTAAATATTTTTTCCACGGCATCGTTTACCGCGCTGTCGTCCATGACGCGATCTCCAAAACCGATTAGTCCCTTGCCTATATCGCGCGCTCCCGCATTGCTTGTCATTATCAAAATGACATTGCGAAAATCAGCCTTGCGTCCCTGATTGTCGGTAAGGGTTGCGTAATCCATAATCTGCAAAAGTATGTTAAAAATATCGGCGTGCGCTTTTTCAATTTCGTCCAAAAGGACGACAGCGTGCGGCTGTTTGCGAACTGCGTCCGTAAGCTGACCTCCGTCATCATAACCTACGTACCCCGGCGAAGAGCCGATAAGCCGCGAAACTGTGTACTTCTCCTGATACTCGCTCATGTCGAAACGAATCATCGAGATGCCGAGAATCTCCGCAAGCTGACGCGCGAGTTCCGTCTTGCCTACACCCGTTGGTCCTGCAAAAAGAAAGTTTGCGACAGGTTTGCCTTCCGCCCTGAACCCTGCGCGCGATCTTTTAACAGCCTTAACAACTGACGCAATCGCGTCGTCCTGACCAAATACGCGCTGCTTCAATCTTGTTTCCAATTCCTTAAGCTTGTCTTTTTCGCTTTCGCCGACCGACCTGTGAGGAATACGCGCTATTTTGGAAACCACAGCCTCGATGGCAGGGAGGGTAATCTCGATTTTTTTGCTTTGCGCTTCCTGCGTTGTGGAAGATTCGCCTTCCTCGGTTACATTGGTTGCCGCAACCGATTCAGACCGCGCTTCGCTTACAGTTTTGTACGCTTCGATTCTTGCGTGTGCGCCGGCTTCGTCTATTACGTCAATTGCCTTGTCGGGCAATCTGCGTTCCGTGATAAATTGCGCGGAAAGGCGCACAGCAGTCTCCACGACTTCGTCGCTGTAATAAACATCGTGGAAATCTTCGTATCTGGATTTCAAGCCTTTGAGTATGTCAATGGCGACAGCTTCGGAAGGTTCGTTAATGTCGATCTTTTGAAACCTGCGCGAAAGGGCGCGGTCTTTTTCAAAGTACTTGTTGAACTCTTCATGTGTTGTCGAGCCGATACAGCGGAGTCTTCCCAAAGTGAGGGCGGGCTTTAAAAGATTGGACGCGTCCAATGCGCCGCCCGAAACGGAACCAGCTCCCACCAAAGTGTGAATTTCATCGATAAACAAAATCGCCTTTTCTTTTTTTAACATTTCTTCCACGACGCGTTTGACCCTTTCTTCAAAATCGCCGCGATACTTTGTACCTGCGACAAGCGCGCCCATATCAAGCGAGAAAATGCTGAACTCTTTTAATACCGGCGGAACATTGCCCGCGACAATTCTTTGGGCAAGTCCTTCCGTGATTGCCGTTTTGCCGACGCCCGAATCGCCCACATGGATGGGGTTGTTTTTCAATCTTCTGCAAAGCACCTGCACTGTGCGGTCAAGCTCTTCTTCCCTGCCGATAACAGGCTCAAGTTTTTGATCGCGGGCAAGAGCGGTAAGATCGACAGC
>WQSP01000069.1 GCA_009787795.1 Treponema sp. | reverse complement strand
ACTGCAGGAGTTTTGGCAATGGACGCAAAAATTATTATTTTTGACGAGCCTTACGCCAACCTTGATTACCCGGGGGTTATGCAGGTTAATTCCCTTTTTAAGAAACTTATCGTGGACGGTAAAACCGTTTTGATTCTTACCCACGAACTTGAAAAGTGCCTTGCTCTTGCTTCCCGTTTTATCGTACTTTGCAAGGGAAAAATTGTTTTTGACGGTCTTCCCAAAGACGCTCTTGAACTCGACCTTGGCTTGTGGGGAATACATCATCCGCTAAAAAATGAAGCGCATAATTTGAGAGACCTTTTATGGTAGGAAGAAACGCAATTTTTCAGTATAAAACTGTAAATGGGCCTCTTCATAAAGTGCCTGCGATAATAAAACTAATTTTACTTTTACCGCTTTCGATTCTTGTTTTTTACCTGCCTGCGCTTTGGCTTTGTTTTGGTTTTTTTATATTGATGGCTCTTGCTTTTATTGGCGGCATCACTTTTACCGAACAATTAAGGGATTTAAAACCGGCAATAATTTATACGGTTTTTATGTACACGCTTTCAGTTTTTTCCAATCTTTTTTTATACTATGAAACAACTGCAATTCCAATGGATATCCCTTTATTATATTTTATCTTAACGCCCAATGATTATTTTCTTCGCTTTGCCATTCGTCTTACTATAATTATACAAATTTCCGCGCTTGTTTTCAGAACGACAAGTTCACTGGAAATAAGAAATGCAGTTCGTATAGAAGCAATATATTTATTCCTTGGATTTATACCGGAAATTTTTAAAATTTGGACAAGTATCGATACGGCATGGAAAGCGCGAAGGGGAAAAAACGGTATTAAAAAGATTAAAACGCTTTTATATGTATTAATATCGCTTAGTTTTGAAAAAGCTGCGATTAAATCAAAAGCCTTGGAATCAAGGAGGAATAGTAATGACAAGTAAGGCAAAATTATTAATTTTATTGCGCGACAAACAAGGCGCTCCTGCAAGCGGACAGGCTCTTGCAAAAGAAATGGGTATCTCCCGTGTTGCGGTATGGAAAACTGTTCAATCTCTTGCAGAGGCAGGTTACGCGATAGAAACAGGCGAAGCAGGTTATTCCCTAAATCCAAAAAACGAAAAGGATTTTTTGTATCCGTGGGAATTCGGCGAAAAGGAAAATTTATTTTATCATTATATGAATACGCCAAGCACAATGGACAGGGCAAGAGAGCTGGCGCTTGGCGGAGCAAAAAACGCAAGCGTCTTTACAGCGGAAAAGCAAAGCGCGGGAAGGGGAAGAAACGGCAGAACGTGGATATCAAAACAGGGAGGGCTATTTTTTTCAATATTGTACCGCCCTGAACTGACAATTGCGGATTATTCGCTTCTTTCGCTTGTCATGCAAATTGCCGTTGCAAAAAGCGTTTGCGACATTTGCGGCAAGAAAGCGTTTTTAAGATGGCCTAACGATGTTTATATCGGGCGAAAAAAAATTGCGGGCATAACGACAGAAATTGCGGGCGAAGGAGATTTGATCACATGGCTTACAGGCGGAATAGGGATAAATATTAACAATCCGTCTCCAAATAACAAAGCGGTAAGTTTGTCTGACATAACAGGAAAACAAATTTCAAGAAAAGACGTATTAATAAAAATATTGGAAGAAATAACAAAAACGGAAAAATCTTTTGCATCCGCCGCAGCTTATTCCCAGGGGAACCGCGCTCTTGCATCGCAGTGGAATTCATTATCCGATTGCATAGGAGCAAAAGCGGCAGTTTTTGTGCCGGGAAAAAAAGACGAACCTGATGTAAAAAACGGCAAAGTTTTGGCGCGGGGCGTTTTTGAAGGAATCGATCCGAAAGGAAGATGCATCTTAAAAACAAACGACAATACGCTTTATTTTAATCAGGGTTCCGTATCGCTTGCCTTTTTAAATCCCTAAAATTACATTACTTCCAGGAATGGAATGCATGTTAAATTAAACGCGTCTTTTAAAATCAGCATTACGGCGCGTGAAAGCTCCAATCTTGTTTTAGAAAGCAAAGGATCCTCGCAGTTTAAAATCGGGCATTCGTGATAAAATCTTGAAAACGCTTTTGAAAGTTCGTATAAAAATCCCGCAAGACGCGAAGGGTCAAGATTAAAAGCGGCTTCGTTTACGGCAAACGGATAATCTGCGATAATTTTAACAAGTTCCCATTCCTGATCTGTCACAAGCAAAGAAAAATCTGCCGTCATTTGATCCTTAACCCCCGACTCCTGTTCCTTTCTGAGCATCGAAGAAATACGCGCTCCCATGTATTGCAAATAAGGGCCTGTGTTTCCGCTAAATGAAAGCGATTCCTTTGGATCGAACAACATGTCTTTTACAGGGCTTGTCTGCAATAAAAAGTAATGAAGAGCGCCAAGAGCGATTTTTTCCGCAACTTCGACAGGGTCTCCAACGACTTCTTCCCTGCCCTTTTCGCGGATTTCCGCCAATGCCATGTCGCGTAACGAATCGATTAAATCGTCCGCGTCTACCACAGTTCCTTCGCGGCTTTTCATTTTACCTTCGGGAAGGTTAACCATTCCGTAAGAAAGGTGATGAAGATTTTTTGCCCACGAGTATCCGAGTTTTTCCAATAAAATAAAAAGCACCTTAAAATGATACTGCTGTTCACTGCCAACCACATAGATCAATTGATCAAATTGCCATTCTTTGTGACGGTTAATGGCGGTGCCAAAATCCTGCGTAATGTAAATACTCGTTCCGTCGCTTCTAAGCAATATTTTTTTATCGAGTTTTTCTTCGCTTAAATCAACCGCAACGGCTCCGTCTTCCTGTTTGTAAAAAATGTTTTTTTCAAGTCCTTTTAAAACTTCGTCTTTACCCAGCATGTACGTCTGACTTTCAAAATCGTATTTGTCAAACGAAACGCCGGTTCTTGCATAAGTTTTTTTCATGCCTTCGATTGCCCATGCATTCATTTTTTTCCAGAGTTCTACGGTTTCAATATCTCCCGCTTCCCACAATCGAAGCATCTCCTGCGCTTTTTGCATTGACAAAGTTTTATTGTCGGCTTCTTCCTTGTTTACGCCCGATGCGATTAATTCATCAGCTTCTTTTTTTAATTGCCTGCTGAAACTTACATAAAAGTCGCCTACAAATCTGTCGCTTTTTACATTTTCCGATTCGGGTGTTTTGCCGCTTCCGTTTTCCTTATATGCAAGCATCGATTTGCAGATATGTATGCCGCGGTCATTTATAATGCAAACTTTTCGCACCTGCGCACCTACGGCATTTATAATTCTTGAAATACTTTCTCCAAGCACGTCGTTTCTAAGATGCCCCAAGTGAAGAGGTTTGTTTGTGTTGGGGCTTGAGAACTCAACCATTACTTTTTTATTTTGCATGCTTCCGGTTCTTGCAAACGAAAAGTCTTCGTCTGTTTTTTTGAACACTTCGTCAAGAACCGCCTTTGCGGTATTACCCCTGTCCATTTGCACATTAAGATACGGTCCCTGCGCAGAGACTTTTGCGTTTGTTTTTTCCGTTTCAATAACTTTTACCAATTTTTCGGCGGCAATTTGGGCAATCTGCGGCGGCCCTTTTCTTAACATTTTTGCAAAACCGAACATCGGAAAGCCGATATCTCCCATTTCCGGGTTCGGCGGATTCTCACCGATTATTTGCAACGAAGTTATTTGTTCATTAATTCCAGCTTCGTTTAACAGCGTATTTATAACAGAAGCAATTTTTTCTTTCCAAGGCTCTTTAAAGTCGTACATGCGTAAAGAATAGCAATTTTTAATTAAATCTTCAAGGGAATTATTGAAGATTTCTCGCGAAGACACAGAGACGCAAAGTCTTAGTTTGATATCTTACTCTTAGCGCCTTTGCGCCTTGGCGAGAGTCTATTCTTTTATTACTTTTTCTAATCGAATCTTTCTTCGCTGAAGTTTTCCATGCCAGATTGTATCAGGCTCCAAAATATTAAGACCCTTATTAATCAATTCAAGCGGCTCCTTGCAATTACCCAGTTTCATTTGTTTGTATGCGTATTTGTAAACAAATTTTGCAAGACGCTCTTTGTCGTATTTATAATTTACTGTTTCAAAAGGTTTTTCCGCTATCGAAATCATTGCCGTTAAAATGGTCGAAAGACCTGTTATGTCTTTTATATTATGATCGCAAATGCCGATTAACCTTTCTGTTTTACCGGTTTTTAAAAATTCAAACCAGATTTCAGGAGCAAGAGAGCCGGGTATGTCGCCTGTCCTGTCCAAACCTAATATGTTTGTCTCTACGGAACTTTGAGAGCAATCATTAATAATGTTTTTCCAAAGACGGCGACTTGGATGCAAAAGGTCTGCATGACAATACTGCGGATTTTTCATTCTGTTCATAAGACACCTTGTCTTAATTATCTGGGAATCAAAACATTTTCCGTTATACGAAACTATTACAGCGTTTTTTTGGGAAAGCTCTTTTATTACGTTTTCCAGAAAATCATTTTCGCCCGGATAATCCAAAAGCAGGTATTGGGTAATTGTCAATTTTTTGTTTTGATCGAATTTTCCGAATGCTGCAAGAAATGCGACAGTTCCGGCTCCTCCGGAAAGCCCTGTTGTTTCCAAATCAAAAAACAAAAAATCTTTTATTAAAGGGATGTCGCGATCCTGCAAATCCGGGATAAAAACAGGAAGCGCAGGCGGAAGTTTTTTATTCATGTTTAAGGACACGGTAACAGTCACTTCTCTTTTTAATACGTTAAAACCGCAAGGGTAAAAACCTTTTAATACAGGCGCATCTTTTTTCTTTTCTTTTCCCTGCCCGCTAAAATTTTTGGGAACATCGGTATTATTAGATTCTTTTATGCGTTTTAATCTGTCCTTAAGACTTGACATTCTATCGTCTTGCGTCGCAATACCGGTACAAATTGCTTAAAATGATATTAATGTTCAATCTGTACCTGTCGGTGTTTTGCGTCCATCTGTGATACAACTGTTCAAATGTATTGACGGTTCCGCGTATGTGCGCGATATTGTCCCACCTTGGGTTTACATTGTCATTGGGATTTTTCAGCGTTTGTCGCGCATAACCCCTTAAATGCTGAATATGCGCTTTTACTCCGCGTTCCATATTTGGAAAACTTCCGTCCCAATTTTGGGTTCTGCTAAGCCCTGCAAAATTATTGCTTTCCACACGCTGTCTGCTGCTTAAGAATGCCGTCCAGAATAACATCTGCGCAATTGCAATATCATGATTCACTTCCTCTTTTGCGGCTTCATCAATGTACAAATTGACAAGCCTTCTCATGTTTGCTTCGCTTAAAACAGGATTTCTGTTTCTTGCCCTGACATAATCAATTACGCCGTTTGCATTTAAGGTTCCCTGTCCTATAATATTTGTGTTTCTTATATTGAAAATTTCGTCAAGCGTAGTTGTTTGAACCCGTGGCTGCGATTGCGCTGCAGGCTGAGGTACAATCTGAGGCGCAGGCGGCGCCGTCACTTCAACCGGCTGCAAGGGTTCTGCAAGATCCCGAGTTGGCAACTCTAGCACAGGAGGCTCGGGGATTTCTTCAAATTGGGACAATTCGGTATAGTCGTCGTAAAACGGCAATCCGGCATGAATGTTCAAATCGGGAGTAAATTCCACAATTTCAATCGGTTCTTCAAAACCGAATTCGTCATGAGGAGAAATCTCTTCGGCAAATTCGTTTGTTTCATTGGCAGGCAAAGCCGTATTTTCTCCTGTTTCCCGATAATTTGTATGCTGATGCACATACGCGCTTCTTTCCATTGCAGGTTCTTTGGCAGAATCCTTTGACGTTGCGCATCCCGACAAAAACAAAATCAATGCAACTGTTAAAAAAAGAGTTTTCATATTCCGATTTTTACCTCAGTGTCAAATTCGAGCCGATTATCAGATGCGGAAGCCTGTTTTCCGACGTGAGCGAATACGGTTTTCCGTTGATTATCGCGGAAAACAAAATAAAATTGTTCGGTTCGTTGTTTCTTCTGAACCTCAATGTAATAAACCTGTTTTGAACGGTAAAAATAATTTCGAAAACTTCGCCGCCTTCGGGCGTATCATAAAAAATATGCATCCTTCCGGGATTTGAAATTGTCAACTGCACTACCATCGATGCAATATACTGCTCGCTGAACATAAGAGTACCGTCGTTTACGGCAAAGCTTGGATCGATATTCGGGTCTTCGATAATTATTGTAAGCGGCTCGGAAAGAAAATAATTTAGTTCGTAAAGATTGCTGCCGGAATTGACAACCATGTTTACAAGCTCCCAGCTTACTGCCACCCTGTTCATACTTAAAGGCGGACTTACGGCAATCGCTTGCTCCTGAGAATAAGCGCCCGCGGCACAAAAACACAAAAAAACTACTAAAAATAATGCTTTGGTTTTCATACAATATCTCCTTTGGAATTATAGCATAAAGCCTTTAAAAAGTCTTTGGTTTTATTCTTATTTCCGTACAGTCCCACGCAGGAAGGGCATCCTTTTTTGCACGGACAGCGTTTTACAGCATCATAAACAGCCTCCAAAAGCGGCTCTGTCCGCAAGGCGAGGGTTTCGGTAAGACCTGTGCCGCCAGGGTATTTGTCGTAGATATAGAGGGCGGGAACGCCGAAATGGGGGTCTTTGACGCGCTCGGCAATGCCCAAATCCCTCGGGTCGCAAAGCAGGAAAAGAGGCGAAATATACCGGATTAACGCGCCAAAGCCCGACAGTGTGCTTCCGACCTCATTTTCGTCCCCGAATGAAGAAAGCACCTTGCCGCCTGCGGTTTCGGGCGGAAACATCAATATAATGCCGCGCGTTTGAATTTCTTCCTCGGGCAGATTGATCTCTCCGTACCCGATATTTTCTTCCGTTACAAATTTGATTTTTTTGAACTTTGTAACCTGAGTGCGCACAAGAACGTCGGACAAAACGCAAGCTCCGCCGTTAAAATTGATTTTTTCGTCTTCGGTTAAAACCTTGATATCTGTTTTTGTTACGCCGTCCGTGTAAAAATTGACATCCGCCTCGCGGACAAGGCATTTTCTGTTTTCGATGTCCAGCTCTTCCACCATGAACTGCTGTCCGCGGTGAATGTAAACCGCTTTTACAAAAAGCATTTCCTTCGCGCTTGGCCTGTCCATTTCGCCGATTACGTTATTTCTGCCGTTGGTTATATCGATAATTACGACATTATCCGCGCCTGCGCTTCTAAGGCTCACCCCCTCCGCAGGATACGAGCGATCCGCCCAATGCCACTTTTCACCCGCATGACGCACAATCCCCGCTTCTTCCAAATATTCAAGAGCAGCAACAGTATTTTCGCTGTCCCTTGAATTTAATTCTTCGTCTGTGAACGGCAATTCAAAGCAGGCGCATTTGACATGATCTGTCAAAATATACGGATTTTCGGGATCGATATATGCCTCTTCGTTGCTTTTTCGGAAAAACCAGTCCGGATCATTCATTATGTATTGATCGACAGGCGACATGTTCGCTATAAAAACCGATACCGATGTGCCGCCTCTTCTTCCCGCCCTGCCCGACTGCTGCCAGAAACTGTTAAACGAACCGGGAAATCCCGCAACGACAGACGCGTCAAGTCCGCCAATATCGATTCCAAGTTCCAGGGCGTTAGTCGAAACAACGCCGTGAATGTCCCCTTCGCGAAGTCCTTTTTCTATTTCGCGTCTTTCATTGGGCAAAAATCCGCCCCTGTACGCTTCCACCCTGATTCGCGAATTGTCGGTATTGAGATTTTTTAATTCCTCTGTCACATAAGACGCGACAACTTCTGTCCTGATGCGCGAATGAGCGAATAAAATGGTTTTAATGCCTATTTTTAACAATGCGAGCATCCAGCGGCGGCTTTCGGTTTCCACAGAGCGGCGTTTCCCTTGAACTTTATCCTCCTCGCCCGGGTTAAAAAGGATTATCCGCTTTTCGCCTCGTGGAGAGCCGTTTTTATCGACCAAAACGACATCCTGTCCGATTAGACGCTGCGCAAGCTGCGCAGGATTTGCAATTGTCGCCGAACAGAGGATAAATTGCGGCTTTGCGCCGTAAAATTCGCATACGCGAAGCAGTCGGCGGATTACATTTGCAGTATGGCTCCCCATAACACCCCTATAAGCATGAGCTTCGTCGATTACGATGTACTTTAAATTGGAAAAAAACTTGATCCATTTCGGGTGATTCGGCAAAATTCCCGCATGAAGCATGTCGGGATTGGAAATTATTATTCTCCCTGTGTCGCGCGCCGCAATACGAAGAGAATCGGGCGTATCGCCGTCATAAGTTGCAACTTTCAGGTTCAATCCGCTATCGCCGCCCACAATTTCGTTCAATTCGGACTGTTGATCCTGAGAAAGCGCTTTTGTCGGAAAAAGATAGAGGCAGCGGGCGCTCTCGTCGTTTAAAAGTGCGTCCAAACACGGTAAATTGTAGCAAAGCGTCTTCCCTGATGCTGTCGGAGTGACAACAACGACGTTTTTTCCCGCTTTTGAATGGTTCCAGACCTCGGATTGATGGATATAAAGCCGATTTATCCCTTTTTTCTGCAAAGATTTTACGATTTTATCGTTTAAATTGTCGGGAAAAGGCGCAAAAATGCCTTCCTGAGCCGGAAGAAGGCGATTTATCACAATATCCTTGGAGAATTCGGGGCTGTTTAAAAGATTGTCAAGATCCTTGTAAATTGCAGTTTCGTTCATTAACGGTATTTTAACCTGTTTTTAACTATCCGGGAATAGCAATTTTATTAATATTTTAATCAATTTTATTGACAAAAACTTAAAAATTCAGTATAATTCATAACTGGAGGTACAAATATGTCTGATGTTTTGTCTATAATATTGGGCGGAGGCAAAGGAACTCGCTTATTCCCGTTAACTCAGTTTCGTTCTAAACCGGCTGTACCATTTGGAGGCAAATATCGGCTTGTCGATAT
>WQSP01000068.1 GCA_009787795.1 Treponema sp. | reverse complement strand
GACGATAAAATCGGCGCATGGAAGCGCCGGGAGCGCGTAGACGGGGGTGAAGGGAGTTGACAGGAAGTCAACGACTGGAACCCCAACTCCGGGTTGCCCGATAATTTTACATTTATAAAAAAATACGGAGTTGAAACGGAGCGCTCCTGTCAATAATGCAAAGGCGCAAGCCTTGACGAAAAAATCGGCGCATGGAAGCGCCGGGAGCGCGTAGACGGGGGTGAAGGGAGTTGACAGGAGGTCAACGACTGGAACCCCAACTCCGGGTTGCCCGACAATCTACAATTTTCTTGATTAAATTCCGAAAAAACATGATAATAAAACTATAGGGTGGTTTTCGCGGTTAGATAATGCATGGTTCGGGGTGGTTTTTGCGATGGAAAAAGGGTTCATCGGTCCTATATGCCGGGTTTCTCCTGTAATACTTTTGACTGTGCTTTTTTTTGGATGTTCTGCCCCGGAATCAGGTCTGATTTCCGGCCGTTATGTATTTTCCACCTATATTAACATTCCCGGCGTGACACAGGAAGAAAAAGACGCTATTGCAAGAATTCGCGAAACAAACGATACGCTTATTTACGGGATGCCGCTTAGCACAGAAGCGTTTAAAGATATTAACGGCGATATCAGTGGATTTACCACCCTGTTTTGCGAATGGCTGACAAAAATTTTTGATATCCCTTTCCAGCCTGCGCTGTATGAATGGAATGATTTGCTTGCAGGTTTGGAATCGGGGGAAATCTCCTTTACGGGAGAACTAACGGCGAGAGAAGAACGGCAAAAAATTTATCATATGACAAGCGCTATTGCCATGCGTCCCTTAAAATATTTTCGCCTTTCAAACGCCAAACCTCTCGATGAAATAATGAAAGATCGCCCCATCCGCTGCGGCTTCATTCAGGGTACTGCCACGATACTGACAGTTTCTTCAGAGCTTGAGCCCGGCACATTTGAGGCTGTTATACTTGATAATGCAAGCCTTGTTTATGATGCGCTAACCAGCGGTAGAATCGACGCTTTTTATTACACCGGCACCGCAGAAATAAATTTTATCGAGTACAGCGATGTGAGCGCGTTTTATTTTTACCCGTTAATTTACCGCCCTGTTTCCCTGTCGACACAAAATGACGCGCTTAAACCGATAATCACTGTGGTGGAAAAAATTCTTCAAACCGAAGGCAGCCTGCATTATCTGACAACGCTTTACAATCAATCGCACACAGAATACATGAAGCATAAAGTGCAAATACAGCTAACAGAAGAGGAACGCGAATATATCCGCAATAACCCGATAGTGCCGATTGGCGTAGACCCAGGCAATTATCCGGGCTCTTTTTACGATGCGCGCGAAAAAAATTGGAGCGGCGTTTCTTTGGACATACTCAACGAAATATCGCGTTTAACCGGTTTGAATTTTAAACGCGTGAATGACGAACATACCCAATGGCCTGAAATTTTTGAAATGCTAAAAAATGGAGATGTAATTATAGTTAATGAATTAACACAGTCGAATGATCGCGCACAGCATTTTATATGGCCAAGGTCGGCGCATATAACAGATTTTCAGGCGCTGATTTCCCATATCGATTTTCCCGATATAAAACTCAACGAAGTGTTATACGTCAAGGTTGGATTGGCAAGAAACACCGCATACGCTGAGGTTTTTAACAAATGGTTTCCCGAACACACAAGGACTGTCGAGTACGAAAGCGTGGAAGAAGCGTTTGACGCGCTTATGCGCGGCGAGATTGACATGGTTATGGCAAACCAAAGAAGGCTTTTGTATCTGACGCATTATTTGGAGCTGCCCGATTACAAAACAAATATCGTGTTCGATTATGCGATGGACATTCAATTTGGTCTTAATAAAAACGAGTTGATTCTTTGCTCCATTATGGACAAGGCGCTTGTCAACATAGACACCAAGAGCATTTCGGATCAATGGATAAGAAGAACCTACGATTACCGCAGCAAGGTAGCCGAAGCGCAGCGCCCTTTGTTTATGGGTTTGTCATTGCTTTTTTTGCTTTTACTGACGCTGACTATTGTTTTTTCTGTCAGAAGCCGCATGATAGGAAGAAATCTTGAAATACTTGTCCAAAAACGCACCGACGAACTTGCGCTTCAAACCGCCACCCTTACCACTTTGTTCGATTCGATTCCCGATCTAATTTTTACGAAGGATTTGGATTTAAAATACAAGAGCTGCAACAAGGCTTTCCTTAAAAATTTCGACAAGCGCATGGAAGACATGATCGAAAAAACCGACTCCGATGTTCTAAACATTTCTGCCGATATCGCAAATCAGCATAAGGAACATGACGCAATCGCAATGTACGAGAATCAAATAACCACAGTAGAAGAAAATATTCCCTGCGCCGATGGAACAAGCCCTCTTTACGAAACAACAAAAGTGCCTCTTATGCTGAACGGCGCGGTAATCGGGCTTATCGGCATTTCGCATAACATTTCAAAACTTAAAAAAATTGAACAGGAAACGTCGTTCTCGTATGAATATTCCAAAAAACTCAATAAGGCGCTTGCAAAAATTACAAAATCGCCGACCATTTCCGCGGGGGTTTTAAAGGACGCTGCGGATATTGTCGCGCAAGAAGGATGCTCCGCGCTTGGCGCTCATCGTGTCAGTATATGGAGCTATTTGGACAATGAAAATCAATTAAATTGCATTTCAAGCTGCGACCTTTTTACCAATGAAAAAGATTCATCAGAAACCTTCGATCTTACAAACCGCAAAGAATATTTAAGGCTTTTAAAATCGGAACGGCTTATAATTATGAATAACATCGAAGAAAGCAAACTGATCACGGATTCTTTTAACGGATATGATTATTTATGCGCGGCTCTTGATGCGCCAATTCGCGTAGACGGCAAGCTTGCGGGAACTGTCTGCGTCGAACAATGGATTAGCAATGATTATCCCGAGGAACGCGAATGGACAATTGAAGAGCAGAACTTTGCCTCTTCTCTTGCGGATTTAATGGCGCTTGCAGTTTCCGGTTCCGAGAGATACAAGGCGCACGAAGCTGCAAAGCTTGCGAATTCGGCAAAGTCAAGCTTCCTTGCGAACATGAGCCACGAGATACGCACGCCTATGAACGCAATCTTGGGCGTTACAGAGTTGTTGATCTCCAACGAGCAATTGCCTGCGGATATCGAAGAAGGGCTTGATAAAATTTACAGCTCATGCGATTTACTGTTGGGTATAATTAACGACATACTCGATTTTTCCAAAATTGAAGCGGGCAAGCTTGACATAATGCCCTCATCGTATAAAGTCGCAAGCATGATTAACGATTCTGTTCAATTGAACATGATGCGCGTCGAATCAAAACCGATTCAATTTGAGCTGAAAGTGGATGAAAACATTCAGGCGAATCTTGTCGGCGATTCGCTTCGCATCAAGCAAATTTTAAACAATCTTTTGTCCAATGCGTTTAAGTATACCGACGAAGGAAAAGTTACGTTATCTGTATCAACAGAGCCGATTCCGCTGATTTCGTATTTGCCGGATCATTTTTTAAGCAATCAGGTTAAATGGATTGGACATGACAAGGAAGGCACAACATTAATTTTAAGCGTCAGTGATACAGGCAGCGGAATGTCAAAAGAGCAGCTTGAAAATTTGTTTATTGAATATACGCGCTTTAACGTTAAGAAAAATTTTTCGATCGAGGGCACAGGACTTGGCCTTACTATCACAAAACGTCTTGTAGACTTGATGGACGGAAGCATCAGCGTGGAAAGCGAAATTGATAAAGGCACTCGTTTTATTGTCAAACTGCCGCAGGAAGTCGAAAACAAGGATGAAGTTATTGGAAGCGAAGTGGCGGAAAGCCTTAGGCAGTTCCGCATTAATTTCATGTCAAGAAGAGTAAGAAACAAAATTGTGCGCGACCCGATGCCTTACGGAAGCATTCTGGTTGTTGACGATGTTGAAACAAACATTTATGTCGCCATCGGTCTATTAAAATTATACAGGCTGCAAATTGACTCTGCCATGAGCGGGCAGGAAGCCATCAATAAGGTAAAGAATGGAAAAATCTACGACATAATTTTTATGGATCACATGATGCCCGAAATGAACGGAATGGAAGCGGCAAAACACATACGGGACCTTGGTTACGACGCTCCGATTATCGCTCTTACCGCAAATGCCGTTTCCGGGCAGGCGGATATGTTTTTAAACAGCGGTTTTGACGATTTTATTTCCAAACCGATAGACATACGGCAGATGAATACGATTCTTAACAAATATGTGCGTGACAAACAATCGGAAGAAGTGATAGAAGCGGCAAAAAAGCAAAATAAAAGCGTGGCAAAAGAAAAAAATTCCGTGCTTTCCAATAAAAAAATTGAGGGGCTTGATATTGCGAAGGGATTGGAAAGGTACGAAGGCGATGAAAAACAATACCTAAGGATTCTTCATTCGTACTTGTCAAGCGTAAGTGAACTGCTGGAAGAAATTAAAAACGAACCTGACACACAAACAATAAAAAGTTATGAAATAAAGGTTCATGGAATAAAGGGAACAAGTTTTGATGTCGGATCGGAGGAAACCGGCAAAAATGCAAAAGCGCTTGAAGAAGCGGCAAAGACAGGCGATATAGAATATATAAGCAAACATCACAAAATATTCCTTGAAGATACTTGGAAAATAATCCGCGATTTGGAAAAACTGTTAGATGAAATTGAAGCGGAAAATCCAAAGCCGCAAAAAGAAACTCCTGACGCAAAAACGCTTAAGGCTTTTCTTGAGGCATGCAGGGATTACGATATCGAAGAAGCGGACAAGGCAATGGCGGAAATAGAAAATTATAAATATACCGCGGATGACGGTCTTGCAAACTGGCTGCGGCAAAATATAGACAGAACGAATTTTAAGGAAATAATCGGAAAACTGGAGAGTTATTTGAATGAAAGAACTAACTAAAATGGAAGAAGAAATTTTAAAAGGGATGAGAAAAAAAATTATGTATGTTGACGACATACAGTACAGTCTTATAACTGTAAAAAACAGGTTGCAGGATACCTATGATGTTTTTACCGCTGAATCCGCGGGGAAAATGTTTGAATTGCTAGAAAATATCTTTCCCGATTTAATTCTCATGGATGTAAACATGCCCGATGTTGACGGGTATGAAGCCATTAAATGCCTAAAAGCCGATGAGCGTTATGCGGACATTCCGGTTGTTTTTTTGACAGGGAAAAGCGACAGGGACAGCGTGGTTAAAGGTTTAAGCCTTGGCGCGATTGATTATATCATCAAACCCTATACCGCCAACAAATTAACGGAAATTATCGAAAACAACCTAAATCCTCCGGAGCAAAAAGAAACTTCACAAGGCGAAACAGGCGCAAGCAAGCCTGTCGTTCTGATTGTTGACGACGTAAACAGTATGTTACGCGCAATGCAATACGCTCTGCAAGACCGGTTTAAAGTGTATATACTTTCCAAATCCCAGGATGTGCTGGATTTTTTACACGCTAAAAAACCGGATTTAATCCTTCTTGATTATTTAATGCCCGTATTAAACGGTTTTGATTTGATTCAGATGATACGGGCAATGCCCGATTATGAGGACACTCCGATTATCATTATTACAACCGAAGGAACAATGGATCATGTAAGTAAAGCCATGTCCATAGGCGCATCCGATTTTATCGTAAAACCTTTTAAGCCCAAAGAATTAAGCGATAAGGTCGCAAGACAAATAAGAATCGCGAAGCAAATGCGATTGTTCAAGGAAGACATGAAAAACAACATGGGTTAAAAAGGCTCATTTGTTCCTTGAATTCCCAAGAAACAATATGATAAACTGATGTTATGAAATATTCGCAAGCATTTTTACCCACGCTAAGGGAAGTTCCCCAGGATGCCGTTATCGCAAGCCACAGGCTGATGTTTCGCGCAGGACTTCTTCGCAAACTGGCAAACGGGCTTTTTGCATACCTGCCGCTTGGTCTTCGCTCTTTTCGCAAAATAGAAAATATCATCCGCGAAGAAATGACCGCAATCGGCGCGCTTGAATTGAAACCGTCGGTGGTCGTTCCCGCAGAACTCTGGAAAGAATCGGGCAGATGGGACTCCATCGGCGAATCGATGCTGCGCGTAAAAAACAGGCTGGATAATGAATTTGTCGTCTCCCCCACCGCCGAAGAAGTTTTCACGTCGATAGTGCGCGACGAACTTTCAAGTTACCGCCAGCTTCCGCTTGCGCTTTACCAAATAAACACAAAGTTCAGGGACGAAGTTCGCCCGCGTTACGGCGTAATGCGCGGACGCGAATTTACAATGAAGGACGCTTATTCATGGCACGCCGACGACAAAAGTCTCGATGACACCTATCAGGCATTCGGCCGCGCATACCGAAAAATTTTCAAACGGTGCGGACTTTCCGTAATCCCGGTAAAAGCCGATTCGGGCGCGATGGGCGGAAGCGGCTCCGAAGAATTCATGGTAGAAAGCGATGTCGGCGACAATACGCTGATTCTCTGCAAGTCATGCGATTATGCCGCCAATGTCGAGAAAGCGTCATGCAA
This sequence comes from Treponema sp., assembly GCA_009787795.1. Taxonomy (GTDB): domain Bacteria; phylum Spirochaetota; class Spirochaetia; order Treponematales; family Breznakiellaceae; genus WQXQ01. The sequence goes on along the minus strand of WQSP01000068.1, from coordinate 2,435 downwards.
ACCCGACTTTACGGCGCAGAATCCGGAAGGCGCAAAAGCGGCGGCTTCTTCCGTACCGGCATACGAAAAAATCGATACGCCTAACGCAAAAACAATCGAAGAACTTTGCGCATTCCTAAAAACAGAACCGCAAAAATTCATTAAAACCCTAATTTACCGCGCGCTTAATGTCGAGCTTGACCTTTCTTCCGCTCCCGGCTGCGCCAAACTGGAACGAAAAAAACCGTCACCCGGCGCTCCTTTAGTATACGCTGAAAGTTTCTTTGCGGTTATAATTCGCGGCGACTTGGATGTAAACGAAATAAAACTTGCCGCCGTATTAAAGGCAAGCGAAGTGTCCCTTGCATCGGATGCCGATGTTACGCGATTTACAAACGCGCCTGTAGGATTTGCAGGCCCTGCAGGATTAACGTCCCTTCCAATTGTTTCAGACTTGTCGGTTACGGCAATGAATGACGCGTTTACGGGCGCTCTGGAAAAAGACAAACATTACAAGCATGTTGCATACGGACGCGATTTTGAAGCGTGGTTAACCGAAGATTTGCGTACGGTAAAAGCGGGCGACAAATGTTCAATCTGCGGCGGCGATTTGTATGAAAAAATGGGTAATGAGCTTGGACACATTTTCAAGCTTGGTTTTAAATACACAAGCTCAATGAACGTAAGCTTCCTCGACGAAAACGGTAAAAGCCAAATGCCGACAATGGGCTGCTACGGCATAGGCGTAGATCGCACTCTTGCATCGGTAATCGAAGAACACCACGATGAAGGCGGCATCATCTGGCCTGTCACAGTTGCGCCTTTCCATGCAGTCATTGTCCCAATAAAATTCGACGGCGCGGCAAAAGACGCCGCCTGCAAACTGTACGCCGATTTGCAGGCACAAGGCATCGAAGTGTTACTCGACGATCGCAATGAACGCCCCGGCGTAAAATTCAACGATGCGGATTTAACCGGCATTCCTTACCGCATAGTTATAGGCGACAAAGGCCTTGCCGCATCTCCCGCTCAGGTCGAAGTGAAAAAGCGAAGCGAAAAAGACAATTTTATGATGGAATTGGACAAAGCTGCAGCTTTACTTGCAGAAAAAATTAAAGAAGAGCTAAAAAGCTTTGATGTATGACATTGCAATTATAGGTCTTGGACCTGCAGGCGCAACTTTGGCAAGGCTGCTTGATTCCCGATACAAGGTAATTGCAATAGACAGAAAAAACAAAAACACAGGCAAGTGCTGCGGCGGATTGTTATCACCCGATGCGCAAAAAATTCTTGCAGGTTTTGACATTTGCCTTCCCAATGACATATTGTCCGATCCTCAAATATTTTCGGTAAAAACAATCGATATGGACAATAATATGGAAAAATATTATCAAAGATTTTACATTAACATGAACAGGGCAAGATTCGACAATTTTTTAATTTCTTTGATACCTTCAAATGTAGAAATATGCACATACAGTCTTTGCACAAAAATAGAAAAAAAAGAAAATGTTTTTCATTTGGAAATCGGAAAAAACGGCATCAAAAAAACAATACAGTCAAAAATAGTAATCGGCGCAGACGGCGCATCTTCCATTGTAAGAAAAACATTTTACGGCAATAAAAAAATAAAAAAGTATATTGCCATTCAGGAATGGTACGAAGATAAAAACAATTCGCCTTTTTATTCCTGCATTTTTAATAAAAAGATAACAGATTCCTACTGCTGGACAATATCCAAAGACAATTATCTGGTTATAGGAGGCGCGTTTCCGGTAAAAAACTGCAATGCGAGATTTGAACTTTTAAAAGAAAAATTAAAAATGGGCGGAATTGATTTTATGCAACCCGTAAAAAGAGAAGGCTGCTTTGTATTTTTTAACAAAGGGTTTATGAATTTATGCACAGGAAAGAACGGAGCGTATTTAACCGGAGAAGCCGCAGGAATGATAAGCCCAAGCTCTCTTGAAGGTTTGAGCTATTCAATGGAAAGCGCAAAAATTCTTGCAAAAGCCATAAACAAAGACTTGGAAAAAACAGAAAGCAAATATTTTGCAGGAACTTTTATGATAAGAATAAAATTAACATTAAAAATACTAAAGATGCCGTTTATGTACAACAGCGTATTAAGAAAACTTGTAATGAAAAGCGGAATAAAAACAATAAAGAAAAATTAACCGCGAACCCGAAAAGATTCGCGGCAAATATTCTCTTTACAATCCCATCACTTTCTTAAAGCTTACAACAATTTCGTCTATCATGGGTCTTGCGTCAATGTCAACTAACAAACCCTTGCCCCGGTAAAAATCGATTAGGGGAGCTGTTTGCGCGCGGTATACTTCAAGGCGTTTTTGCACGGCTTCGGGTTTGTCATCGTCACGCACATACACTTCGCCGCCGCAGTGGTCGCAAATGCCCGGTTTTGACGTTGGCGTAAATTTGGCATGAAAATTATA
>WQSP01000067.1 GCA_009787795.1 Treponema sp. | reverse complement strand
TCATGGTAATAGCTTCGATAGACATACAAAACGGCAAAGTTGTCCAATTAAAACAGGGTGAGGAACTCGTTCTCCAGCGCGATAACGCAGATGAACTTGCGACGGAGTTTGACCGCTATGGCGAAGTTGCGGTTATTGATCTTGATGCGGCGATGGGAAAAGGCTCCAACATTGAAATGATTAAACCTCTTTTGCGTAAAGCCGAGTGCAGGGTGGGCGGCGGCATAAGAACATCTGCGCAGGCGAAAGAACTTGTAAGCCTTGGAGCGCGCAAAATTATTGTCGGCTCAAATGCTTTTCGTAATCCGAACGGCGAATTTGCCGTGAATACTGCGTTTCTGGAAGAAATGTCAAAAAAAATCGGACGCGAAAGATTGATTGTCGCAGTTGACGCAAAAAGCAAAACTTCCGGTTCTTACGAAATTGTCGTTGACGGCTGGAAAACTTTAACGGGACTTGATTTGATCGAAGCCGCGAAAGCGGTTGAACCGTTTGCGGGAGAACTTCTTTTTACATGCGTCGATCGCGAAGGAACAATGACAGGTATTGACCTGGCTCCCGCGCACAAATTACGCGATGCTGTAAAATGTCAAATAACGGTTGCAGGCGGCGTTTCAACATTGGACGAAGTTGAACAAATTGCCTCTCTTGGCTGTGATGTCCAGCTTGGCATGGCTCTTTATACGGGAAAAATAAATTTGGCTGACGCATTTTCCGTTTCGCTTAATTGGAAAAAAGGACATACAGGCATTTCCCAATCCATGCTTCCCGTAATTGTTCAGTCCATAGACGGACAGGTAATGATGACAGGTTTTACAGACAAAGAAGCGTTAGGCGAAACTTTTAAGCGCGGCAATGTCTGCTTTCACAGCCGTACCCGCAACAAACTCTGGATGAAAGGCGAAAACTCAGGCAATGTGTTAAAACTCATTCGTCTTCGCGCCGACTGCGACCGTGACGCATTGCTTGCAATTGCAGATCCTGCGGGCCCCGTCTGTCACACAGGCGCGTGGTCGTGTTTTGAAACAAATAAAAAGTATACGCTTGAATATTTGCAAAATATAATCACCGAGCGTTTTAAAAATCCCGCGCCAGGCTCTTATACCGCAACATTGGACGATGAGCTTGTGCGCGAAAAAGTAATGGAAGAAGCGCAGGAGATCTGCGAAGCAAAAGGCCGCGATGAAATAATCTGGGAAGCAGCGGATCTTTTGTACTTTTCTACCGTGTTAATGACACGCGCAGGCGTAACCGTTCAGGAAATACTTGACGAACTTGATCGCAGGCATAAGAAATAAGGAATAAGGAAATGAGCAGCTATTGGAATGAACGCACAAAAAATCTTTCTCCCTATGTGCCGGGCGAGCAGCCAAAAGACAGGCAATTTATAAAATTAAACACAAACGAAAATCCGTATCCTCCTTCTCCAAAAGTAATCGAAGCCATTAAACAGGCTGCAAATGACAGTTTGCGTCTTTATCCCGATCCGGAATGTACCGATTTTCGAAAAGCCGTTGCACAGCGTTACGGCGTAAAATTGGAGCAGGTGTTTGCAGGTAACGGCTCCGATGAAATACTTGCATTCGCATTCGGCGCGTTTTTTGAAAAAACCATTCTTTTTCCCGATATCACTTACAGTTTTTATCCTGTTTACGCAGACCTTTGGGATATACCGTATTGTCCGATTCCATTGCAGGAAGATTTTTCAATCCAAATATCGGATTATAAAGTGCCTTCGGACGGAGTTATTCTGCCAAACCCAAACGCGCCTACGGGAATTGCTTTATCGATAGAAGAAATTTTATCGATAGCGGAATTTATGGAAAGGCAAAAAAAAGTTTTAATAATCGATGAAGCCTACATTGCTTTTGGAGCCGATTCTGCGGTTGCATATATCGAAAAAAACAAAAATCTTTTAACAGTACACACTCTTTCCAAATCGGCATCCCTTGCAGGTTTACGCGCAGGTTTTGCAATCGGCAATGAAAAATTAATCGAGGGTCTTTGCAGAATACGCGATTCGTTTAATTCATACACACTCGACAGATTGGCTCTTGCAGGCGCAAAAGCCGCCATCGAAGATTATGTTTATTACGACGAAATTAATAAACGAGTAATTAATACGCGCGAAAGAACGGCAAAAGTTTTAAGCGAACTTGGATTTATTGTTTCGCCGTCCTCTGCCAATTTTTTATTTGTCAAACATCCAAAAACAAGCGGTGCAGAATTGTTCGCCAATCTTAGGGAACGCGGCATTCTTGCACGCCATTTTAACAAAAACCGGATTGCCGATCATTTACGCGTCAGCATTGGCACAGACGACGAAATGGATAAATTTTTATCGGCGTGCAGAGAGATAATTATAAATTAGAAATAAGGAATAATGAATGAAGATTATTAACAGCAGTGAATTTGACGCATATTGGAAGAATATTCCAAGGCAAACTGATGATCCGCGCACAGAAAAAACCGTTAAAAAAGTTATTGCTGATGTGCGAAAAAACGGAGATGCCGCAATAAAAAAATATGCATCCAAGTGGGATAAATCTTCTCCTTCAAGATTGGAAGTTCCTTTTTCGATTGCAAAAAAAGCGCTTGACGATCTTCGCGCAAGTGAGCCGTCTTTGGTCACCGCTCTTGAGCTTGCAGCTCTAAATATAAAAAATTTCGCCTGCAAACAAAGAGAGCAGTTTGCCGATTTTGATGTTGAACTAAACAAAGGAATAATTACAGGGCAAAGAATTATCCCTGTAGAACATGCAGGCGTATACATTCCGGGAGGACGCTTTCCTCTTTTTTCATCTGTACTAATGTGCATGATTCCGGCTTTCTGCGCCGGCGCAAACGAGGTGATTCTTTCGTCTTCGCCTGCGGCTGACGGATTACCCGATAAAAAAACACTTGCCGCAGCAATTGTCGCCGCGAATATTTGCGGCAAAAACGAAAAAGATCTGCGTATTTTTTCGATTGGCGGCGCGCAGGCAATCGCCGCTCTTGCAATCGGAACTGAATCAGTACCGCGCGTTGACGTTATTGCAGGACCCGGAAACCGTTTTGTCGCCGCCGCGAAGAAACAGCTTTTCGGTGAAGTGGGTATCGATTTTATTGCAGGTCCTTCGGACATTTTGGTCATCACAGATGACGAAAGCACGGTAAATCTTGCGGCGGCTGATATGATTGGGCAGGCAGAACATGATCCCGACGCGCGCGCAAGAGCTCTTGTATCGTCAAAAGAAATTGCAGAAAAAATCGCGTCATGTATGGAAAGCCGTTTGAATGAATTGCCTGAAAACAACAAAAAGACAGCGCGCGCTTCGTTAAATGCAGGCGGACTTATCGTGATTTGTAAGGATTTGGAAGACATGGTTCGTATCGCAAATGCAATTGCGCCCGAACATTTGGAATTGCAGACTTTAAATATCGAAAACATAATTCCAAAATTAAGAAATTACGGTTCCCTTTTTATCGGCGCAAAAAGCGCGGAAGTCCTCGGCGATTATTCGGCAGGCGTTAATCATACATTGCCGACAGAAACTTGCGCGCGTTTTACAGGAGGGCTTTCTGTCCGCCACTTTTTAAAAACAGTAACAACACTGCGCTGCACGGACGGCGAAGGATATGAAAAAGCGCGTAACGCCGCCGAAATTATCGGCAGGGCGGAAGGCCTTGAAGCCCACGCCCAAAGCGCCGCTATTAGGAAGGAATAAAAAAAGAGTTCTCGCCAAGCTCGCAAAGGCGTAAAGGACGCCAAGCTTTCGTCTGGTATTTCTTATGATAAAAGAAGAGAAGTCAAACAACAACTTTGCGTTCTTGGCGATCTTGGCACCTTGGCGAGAGGTCTTCTCTCTTAATCCGTGAAAATCCGTGGACCTTCTTGAAATTCTTCCCTATAAATTACCGCGTTTTATTTTCTTTGTTGTCGTCATTTCCATAGGTTTGTCCAAAATTTCAACCTTGTTGATCTTTTGATACGGCTGCAAAGTTTGGTTTACTTCATGAATAATGTTTTCTATTTTTGCCTTCATTTCGTCTTTGGAGATGGCGTTTCCTTTTTCGTTCTTGTATTCGGGATTTGGATGAACAAGCGCTTCGATGCCTTCGGTTTTCAGTTTTTGATCCAGAACAAAGCCGCGAATCAAAATCTGATCGATTTCTTCGAATAGCTGGAATTCATTTTCGATTTCTTCCGGGTAAACGTTTTTGCCGCCTTCCGTTACAATCATGTTTTTGGCTCTTCCTGTAAGATATAAATAATTTTCGCTGTCCATGTAACCAAGATCGCCTGTTTTTAAATAACCGTCGGGGGTAAAAGTTGCGGCAGTTTCTTCCGGCATGTTGAAATAGCCAAGCATTACCATAGAACCCTTTACGATTACTTCGCCGATGCCGCGCTCGTCGGGATTTAAAATTTTCATGTCAACGCCGGGACATGTGCGCCCGACGCTTGTTTCCTTGTACTGTTCAACAGGATTGATTGTAATGATGGGAGACGTTTCCGTTAAACCATACCCTTGAACAAAGTCTATGCCAAGCTGATTGTATTTTCTGAATACGCTGGGCGCAAGAGGACCGCCGCCCGAAATGCAGATTCTGACGGAAGAAAGACTCGCTTTGTCCAAAACCGTTTTAAACATTTTTTTGCCGGGATTGACCTTAAAAACTTTTTTAATGATTCCCGATATTCCCATTAAAAATGTTATTATGCCGAATACTAAAGCTCCTTTGGCTTTTAATCCGCGTCTTATTCCCGTAAGCACTTTGTTAAAAAGCATCGGTACGCCCAAAAGCATCGTAACCTGCGCTTCTTTTAAATCTTTTAAAATTTGCGTTGTGACCATTTTTTTTCCGAAGACAACTTCCGCACCGACAGAAATTGTTTCGATAAAAACTGCAAGCATCGTATACGAATGATGAATCGGAAGAATCGCGTAAAAAACATCGGTGTGTAAAATGATCAATGGGGTTCCCTGCGCCTGATAGCAGTCGGAAACAAGATTTTTGTGCGTCAGCATTACGCCTTTTGGAACGCCTGTTGTTCCGGATGTAAACAAAATCGCCGCGATATCGGTTTCTATTGCCTTGTCAATCTCCGCTTCCGGTCCGTTCAAAGTGTAAATGTATGTGCCAAGTCCCTGTTTTAACGAAATTACAGATTCAAGTCCGCAGGAATTTTCATTATAGTGATCCAGTTTTTCTTCGTCTACGAATAAAATCCGTGCGCCTGCGGTTTTAATCAATAAATCGCTTTCTTCGTTTTTTAACTGATAATCGATTGGAACAACAACGCCGCCTGCAAATACAGTTCCAAGGTATGCGATTGCCCACTCGGGTGAATTCTTTCCCGTAACGGCAACCCTGTCTCCTCTGCGGATGCCTTTGCCGTGAAGCCATCTTGCGACCGACTCGACAAGGTATAGGGCCTCGGTATAATTTATGCTTATTCTGTCAGGCTCGTATATGGTAAAACATGCGCGTTCGGGGAAGCGGGAGACTGTAATCCTGAACATTTCAGGCAGAGTCGGCCACTGGCCCGTAAAAATTTTTCCTCTGTATTCGTTTAAAAACTCCCAAGGTTTTTCCGTATATGGAACAGGCATAAATTCCTCCTATAAGACATTATTGCACGGTTTTGCGGATTAATGTGCATATATTTTTATGGAAATTGAAACTTTTTTATAAATGAATTATTTTCTATATATGAAGAAATTATTACCTCTTTGTCTGGTTTTTTCGACTTTGCTCTCCTGTGCAGCCAGAATCAACGGCTCTTTGGCATCTGACGGCTCGGCGTCGCTATCATTAAATATGGCTCTTGAACCTGCCATGACTTCCTTGATTCAAAGGCTTAACGAAGCCGGCTCGGGCGCATCCGGTCCTGTGCTGAACGGTCCCGGCATTGCAAGCTCATTTGCTTCCGCGCCTGGCGTGACATCGGCAACTTTCAGGAATCTGACGTCGTCTTCCATCGAGGGGCAGATTAGAATATCTGCAATTAGCGAATTCTTTGGTACGCGAAGGGGTTTTGTCACTTTTGAACAAAGAGCGCAAGGAGGAAGGTGCGTCATCAATTTGAACAGAACCAACGGCCCTGAAATCCTTGGGCTTATTTCGGAAGAGATATCCGATTATTTGAATGCGCTCATGGCGCCTGTTGCAACGGGTGAAGAAATGACAAGACCCGAATACCTTGATCTTGTCGCTTCATTTTACAACAGAAACATAAGAAACGAAATTGCTTCATCAAGAGTGCGCGTTTCAATTGATTTTCCGGGCGCGATAACAGCCGCAAGAGGCGGAACCTATTCGGGCAGAAGGGCAAACTTTGACATACCGCTTTTGGATCTTTTGGTGCTGGAAAACCCGCTTGTTTACGAAGTTACCTGGAATTAGATATACTGTTTCAAAAGCCCGATCAATTCCTCATAATCAAGAGGTTTTCTTAAATGTCCGTCCATGCCGGCGCCAAGACACCGTTCAACGTCTTCCTTGAATACGTTAGCTGTCATTGCGATTATCGGTATCCTGCCCGCATTTGGTATGGCGGATTCAAACTCTCTTATTAATCTGGTTGCTTCGTATCCGTCCATTTCGGGCATTTGTATGTCCATAAAAATCAAATTGTATTTGTCCGGAGCCTGCGTATACATCGTAACTGCGGCAGCGCCGTTTTCCGCGCATTCAATCTGCACTTCCGTGGTTTCAAGCAGCGATATTACGATTTCGCGGTTTATGTCCACATCTTCAGCCAACATTATCGTTTTTCCTTTAAAGATGCCGCCATAGTCGACGGTAACGGTTTCCTTGTCGTTTTCTTCGATTCTTTCGCCGCGTTTTAAAAGGATGTTAAAAACAAACGCGGCTCCGTTGCCGGGTTCCGAATCGACGCACAATTCGCCGCCCATCATCTCCACTATGCGTTTGGAAATCGGAAGACCAAGCCCTGTGCCGCCAAAGTTACGCGCAATGCGCGCATCCGCCTGCTCGAACGATTCAAACAAACGCTCTTTTTGCTCCGTTGAAATGCCTATTCCGGTATCGGAAACGCAGATCAAAAGCCGGCACATTCCGTCTTTTTCGGATATCAATCTGGCGTCAAGGCGAATCGAGCCTTCTTCGGGCGTAAATTTAATCGCGTTGGACAAAAGGTTCGCGATTACCTGCGAAAGCCTTTGGTCGTCGCCGATAAGCGTTTCGGGAATTTCTTTTTCTATGTAAACCCCAAAATCCTGGCGCTTTTCGTCTATTCGCGGCTGAAGGATGTCAACAACTTTTTGAATCATTTTTTCAAGTTCAAAATTGACAAGAGAAAGTTCCAGTTTGTTCGCTTCGATTTTTGACATGTCCAGAATGTCATTTATAATGCCCAAAAGATGCTTTGACGCTCCTTCGATTTTTCCGAACGATATGTCTTTTTTCTGTGCGCTGTCCGACATTTTTCCGATTGTGGTCATTCCGATAATCGCATTCAAAGGCGTGCGGATTTCGTGGCTCATGTTGCTTAAGAAAATTGTTTTTGCCTTGCTTGCCTCTTCCGCCTGTATTCTTTGTTTGTCTTTGCTTAATAATGCTTTTTTTGATTCTGTAATGTCCATCACAGCTCCCGCGACGCGGATTGAGTTTCCTTCTTTGTCGCGGACAGATTCGCCGCATGCGTGAAAATAAGAATATTCGCCGTTTTTGCAAAGCAGACGATATTCAACGTCATACAGCGTTTTTCCCGTTTTATCGTTTATATGTTCCTTAACTTTTTTAAACGCTTCTTCCTTGTCCTCGGGATGCAGTTTGTCCGCCCATGCTTCAAATGTGTCCGGAAAATCTTCTATGCTTTCATATCCAAGCATATATCTGAATTCGTCCGACCAAAAAAACACATTGCCCGGATTAAAAGGATCGTTGTTTACAAGCGTTACTTCCCATAAACCTATTTTTGTAGCTTTTACAACCGCGTTTAATTTTGCCAGTTGCAGCTCATTTTTTTCCTTTTCCAGCGATATGTTCATTTCGCGCACATGAGTGCGCCTGTTGTCTTCATGTTCCGTTTTTGCCTCTTCCATCGCCCTAAAAATGCAATTGCTTGCAATATTGATGTTAAGCACGATTTTTTTTGCCATATGAATGCATGTTTCGCTGCCGCACGCGCCGCAGTCGATGTTTTGTTTTTCGAAAGTTTGTTTGCCAAGACGCTCAAAGGCAAGTTCAATATCTTCTTCCGTAATTTTTGGAAATTCGGTAAAAATGGTTTTGTAATCCCTTAAAAAATGCGAATAGTTAAGAGTGTCGTCGTATGATTTAAAAACCGTTCTTGCGTATTCCTCTTTGGTTTTTTCTATTACCCTTAATCGCTGGTCATGTATTTTTTTTCCGACTTCAAAAATATTTTTATCATGCGAATAGGCAGGCCCCACATTGCATCCCTCGATACAATTAAGAATATCAAAAATATCGGGAAGCAGTTTTTGCGGAGTGTTTGCGTATTCGTTAAGCTTGTCGAATATATGAAAACCCTGGGCGGTTTCGATATGAATTTTTTTCCCCAAATAAAATTCTATGTTTTCCTTTAATCCTCCCGGCACCGGAAAAAGTGCGCCAAGTCCGCTCTCGTCATTGTCATATTCCGTCTCTTCGTTTGGAAGGATTATATTGTTATCTTTTATATAATCAAGAATATTTGTAAATGTAAGATTGTAATCTGCAAGTTTTGTGTCATGAAACTCTCTGGATTTTGCAATGCACGGCGAAATCGCGGCAATGGAATCGCCGATGCCTTTGTATTTTTTCATGTAAATCGAGGTGCATGCCATGGGGCTGTGAACCCTGGAAAGTCTTGGAATCAGGTCGTGACGAAAAAGTTCGCAGTAGGCGACAATTACAGGACACGGCTGGGTTATGATGGGAGAAATTTTCCCCGAATCGGCGATGCTTTTTTCTATGGATTTAATGTAAGCCCATATGCAGATATCCGCGCCGACGGAAACATCGTAAATCGTTTTTACGCCGCGCGATTTTAAAAATGTAAAGAGCTTTTTGTAATCGGGAATATTCGTTCTTATCGAGGGGGCTGCGATAATGGAAATGGGAACGCCGTTTGAAAGGTCGTCCAAAAAACGGTGCAAGTCGTCCGCAAAGTATCTTGCCTT
>WQSP01000066.1 GCA_009787795.1 Treponema sp. | reverse complement strand
CATGAAATGCAGGAAGGTTCCGGCGAAGTTATCAGGGAAGGCAAAAACCTTGAGATTATCACGCAGGAAATCACGGGCGGCATGAACGAAATGGCAACCGGCGCGGATCAAATCAATGTTGCGGTAAATCAAGTAAACGATATAACCGTTAAGAACCACGAAAAAGTTGACACATTAATGAGAGAGGTTTCCCGGTTTAAAGTTGATTAAACTTAAACATAGACAAGCCCCATTAGCACCGCTGAAAAAATCAGGAATACTGCGTATCCTGTCAGCATCAGCGGTGTGAACAGCGCGGACATTGCCGCAAGCGGAGCCGGTCGCAACGCGGGACCGACAAGAAAAAACGCAAGAGCCGCGCCCTTGCCCATTCCAAGAGAAAGCAAAGTCTGCACAAACGGAATTGCGCCGCCGCCGCAGGCATTCATAGGTATGCCCAAGATAGCGCCCGCAAGTATTGATTGTACGCGTCCCATATAAAGCGCTTCGTAAAAAAAGCTCTGCGGAACAAAGACAGTTACGGCGGCTCCCAAAAAAATGCCAATCAATAAAAACGGCGCCACATACAAAAAACTTTTTATGCAATTATTTAAATACTGTTTGGCGGTAATCGTTTTCTTTTCCCTGTTTTCAATTTGTTCGCCGCCGTCTTCGTAGACTTTAATCGACTTCCTTACCATAAATTTATCGGGGATGATCAATGTCATCATGCCTGCGGCAAAACTGAACACAATGACAGCGGCGGTGCGCACGATTGCAATTTCCAGTCCTACGCCGCCTGCGGTCATTACAAAAAGCTGCGGATTCATTAAAGACGAGGCGGCGCAAAACGCGATTAGCGGAGCTACGCGAATTCTGCTTTTATAAAGCTCGATGACAATGGGAATTGTTCCGTAAGTGCAAAGCGGCGACAATATTCCGATTACGGAAGCGGCTATTACGGCTTTTACAGGCGAGTTTGACACCCATTTGTAAATTATTTTTGTCCACGAGGCGAATTTTATCAACTCGCCCAAAAAAATCCCCGCAATAAAATACGGAAGAAAACTGCGAAGCATCTCAAGGCAGGTAAAAAAGAAAAATTGTATTGCCGCAAAAACCCACTGCTTGTCCAATTTGATACCGCCGCAGATTACTGCGTTTTTACCGCCGTTACAGACGCTTCCCCGTATGCCATATAATTGGTATATGCATACACCGTTATATTGTAAGAACCCGAACCAAGATTTAAAGCGCCAATAATGATATTGTCAAAATTGTCGTTTATACTTTCCTTGTATACGCCGTTTATAAAAATATCCGCTTTTACCGTGTTTGCGGAAACGGCAAGGTTCAAGTTGAGGTTTTGCCTGTTAAATTGAGCCGACGTTATTGAAACAGCCGGTCTTTCAAGCTGCCGGGCAGATAACCTTGTAGACGAAATATTGCCGCCAAGCCCCGACATGATGCTTCCATGAAAATTGACACCTTCTCTTAAATCCTGCACCTTAATGTTTCCAAGCACAGTAATGTTTGAAGGATTGCCGCGAACAATCAACCGCTTGCCCGGTTTAGTTCCGACCTCGCCCCTGTTGGTTAAATATGCCAAATGGCCAACTTTGGTATAGTCAACTTTAATGATGTTCGACATGACAACATCAATTGCAAGGCCATCCCTTGATGCAAGCATGCTGTTCATTCTTTTCAAAGCAGATGCATCGCCTGCAGGCGGAAGCGGGCCGCGGTCAACGCCTTGCAATGCTTCCATTACCGTAAAATCCGCAGGCATAACCGCGTAATAATCGGCAATCCATTTATGCAAGCCGTTGGATTCTGTATGGGGTATTCTAAAATTACGCCCGATGTCATTGGACGAATTGCCGTAAATCCTTGGCGGAGATGCGCCAATCGAAATGTTTTTTATGGTTCCTGTTGTGCCTGCGGTAGTGTGAAGTTTTAGAACAGGGATGCAAATTAGCGCGTCCGCTTCATACATTTGTTTGGCGACAAAATAATTCCCTTGCCCGTCGTAGCTTGTATAATGCGGGTGCATTGGATTTCCGCCAAAATCGGATTGATTAAACGGCGTATCAAAGGCAGGGTTGTCCAGTTTTATTTTTAGAATGTCACTTGGAAGAACATCAGGATTGGGATTTGTCCAAAATGCGCCGCCCACAGTATCAAGGGTTAGAATCTCGTCAACGGCAGAAAGGTTTGCGAGAGTGTAATTTACATTTGCATATTGAGTTGCGGTTCCTTGCGCAGAGTTTCCCTTGCCTGAGCTTTCCATTACAAGGATTTTGCCTGCGCCCGGTTGTCCTTTTGCGCCGATGATCATTCTTACATTTTCCGCCACTGCCTGCACAACGCGCCAGTCTGTAACGATGCCGTTTGGAGCAGTCGGCGTAACGGCATCAGGCGCGCCTGCGGGAATTCTGACTCCGCTTGGCCATGCCCATCCGTAAACAGTGGTAATTACATTCGGCTTTAGGACGACCGTATCGCCGAATTTTACTATGCCCTCAAGACCGCCTGCAATTTCGATTGCTTCATCTACCAGCGCTTTAATGCTTGCGTATGTATGATGCCTTACATCTGTTACGCCGGTTGAGTTTACCAATGACACAATCGAACTTGCGCTGTCGGCAGGTTTTTTTGTTTTTGACAAAATCAATTTTGCAAATACGCCTGCGTTTTGATACGCAACATTTTTATTAGCGCCTTCGATAAATGCGCTTCCCATAAAATATTCGCGGCGATTCGAAGTGCCGGCATTACAGTAGGCAACGGCAAAGCCCATCGTTTTGCCGTCTGTTAATCTTACCGGCGGATAGTTTACATTGCCGCCAATAGGATAATTTTTGTCGAACACTTTCATTTCGATTTCCCATGTGTACACATTGGACCTGTCTGCGTTATTCCTGTTTCCGATTGCATAATTTATATGATGATTGCGCGCAATATATCCATTTCTGAAATTCGGGTTGCCGCCCTGCCCCGATACATAATCCATTACATTTATGCCGTCGTAGCTAAGGTGGTATGCAAAAGCGTTATTGTTGTTTTCGTGCATGCCGCCTTTTCCGTCTTCGTTAATAAACAACTCAAGACAGTCATCGTTGTATATCTCGTTAAAGGGATCGTTAATTCTTGTAAGACTTAAATGGGTGTCCAATATTTCAACCAAATAATAGAGCCTGTCCTCTGTCCATACGATCTTGAACCTTCCCGAATAAGTACCCGCAGGCGGAGGAGTAAGATTTGACGCGCTTGCATTTCCTCCGCCAAGCCAAACCTGATCAATCGGTCTCCATTCCGCTTTTTCCCATGCAGGATCATTGCCAACGCCGTCAATTACAGGGGGCGTTTCCGCAAAATATGCTATGTAATCATATTGTCCCAACGAAAAAGGGACAGAACTGCAAGCTGTAAAACCGATGCAAAATAACGGAATCATTTTCAGGAAGGATTTCATATGTTTATTGTATGGCATTGGCGGTAGTATGGCAAGATGAATTGCTTGCAAGGTAGACATCCCGCGCTTTGACATGTTATACCTATAGCATAAACTTAAAATGGATATTTTTAGCAAGGAAAAGCGAAGCGAAATAATGTCTTGTATTCGCAGCCGGAATACAATGCCCGAACGAACAATCAGGAAAGGGCTTTTCAAGTTGGGTTACAGATACAGATTAAACGGCAAAGTGTTCGGCAAACCGGATATAGTGCTTAAAAAATACAATGCGTTAATTTTTGTACATGGCTGTTTTTGGCATGGACACATTGGATGCAATAATTTTAAAATGCCAAAATCCAACACCGATTTTTGGATCCAAAAAATCGACAGAAACAGAAAAAGGGATGCCGAGGTTCTAAATTACCTGCATGCAACAGGCTGGAGAATTTGCATCATTTGGGAATGCGCCATAAAGGGAAAAACACAATTGCAAAAAATTGACAAAACCATAAATAAAATTTCGAAATGGCTGAAATCAAAACGTATTTGGATGGAGATTGCTTCCGACAAGTATGAAAGCAAATGTTAAAATGCAAAATCCAACTATTGACATAATTATGTCTATTTTATAGAGTAAACAATACATGGGGCTGTAGCTCAGTTGGCTAGAGCGCTTGAATGGCATTCAAGAGGTCAGGGGTTCAATTCCCCTTAGCTCCAGTAACCATGATCGTCAGTGTTTCCCGCAGGTGCGATATTCCCAGGTTTCAGTTTGATTGGTTTATGGCACAGCTTGATGAAGGATTTGTTGAAACCGCGAATCCTTACAATGTAAAACAGATAAGCCGCGTTTCGCTTTTGCCGCAGGATGTTGATGTCTTTGCGTTTTGGACACGCGACCCAAAGCATATTCTTGCCAACGCGGATGATTTGGAAAAACGGGGCTTTCCTTTTTATGTAATGGTTTCGCTGACAAATTACCCTGCTCTTTTGGAGCCGAACATGCCGCTTGCACAGGAAGTAATCAATACGATTGGGGAACTTTCGCGAAAAATCGGGAATGACAGGATAATCTGGCGGTACGATCCAATCATTTTAACAAACGTTACCGATACTGATTTTCACATGCGCAATTTTTGTGCGCTTGCAAAAAATTTGGCGGGAGCGGTAAAACGGGTAATCATCAGTTTGTACGATGAATACAAAAAAGCGGCCAAACGAATAGGCGAATTGGAACAGGCCGGAAAATTGCAAATGTTCAACACGAAAGATGATAGCGTCATGAACGATATTCGCATCATGCTTAAAAGTTTTGCCAAAAGCGCGCAGGCGCACGGCATGCACATTCAAAGTTGTGCCGAAAAAGAAGACTTTTCGCCGCTTGGAATCATGCCAGGCGCTTGTATAGATGCTTCGCTGATCGAAAAACTCTATGTTAATAAAAAAATTACCGGCGCACAGCCTGCGCGCGACAAATACCAGCGACCAAATTGCCTGTGCTGCCAAAGCAAAGACATAGGCGCATACAACACCTGCGCCGCGCATTGCGTGTATTGTTACGCGTCTTGAATTATTTCGCTCTCTGCCGCTTTACTTCATAAAGCAGTACGCCTGCCGCGACAGATACATTCAAAGAATCGATTCGTCCCGACGACGGTATCCCGACAAAGCCGTCGCATCTTTCGCGCAAAAGACGCGAGATGCCTGAGCCTTCGCTTCCCAGTACAAGCGCGACCTTGCCGCCCAATTTGACTTTGTAAACTGCATCGCCCTCCATGTCCGCGCCGTAGATCCAAAAGCCCGCTTCTTTAAGGTCTTCTATCGCGCGGACAAGGTTCGGCGTTTCCGCCTGCGCCACCCACGAGACGGCGCCTGCCGAAGTTTGGGAAATAATCGCGGCATGTTTTGCGTTGCGCCGGTTTCGGCAAACAACCAAATCTACGCCAAACTGGTCGCAGCAGCGAAGGATCGCGCCGTAGTTGTGCGGGTCTGTGATTTCATCCAGAACAAGCACAAGCGATTCAGCGTTTTCGTCAAGTTCGGCGATAAAGTTTTCAAGGCTTATGTCCGCGCGGCTTCCTTCGTCTTCTACATGAAGCGCAATGCCGCGATTGTCGGGCGCAAGACCGTCAAGTTCAAAAGTACCGGTGCGTTCCAGCCGGATTTTATGATTTACCGCGAGAGTTACAATTTCTTTTGCGCGCGGACCCGCTTTTGCAACAAGCAATGGGCCGCATGGACGCCCCGTCTTTATGCGTTCTTCTATTGCATGAAAACCTGTTAAATACATCATGTTTTAAAACCCTTAAATTTTTTAACGTAGGCGCAGGGACGATAAGTCATTTTTGCCTGACGCATTCCTTCGTTTCCAAGATCCTGCTCGCGGTTAATGTATGTAAAAAAGTTGGGAAGAGAAGAAGCGAACGCCTGATTCACATACTGATAAATGCCCCTGTACTCTCCGTCGATGGCTTTTTCAAAATGAGTTACAAACATTCTTCCCCTTGCTAGACTTTCTCCCATGCAGAAGGCGGCAGGTTTTCCGTCAACATAAAAAATTGAACCGCGAAGAGCCAGAGTGTCAAACAAATCAAGCGCTTCTTTTGTCGATTTGTAATCGCCGTCGTTTCCGTTTCTTCCAATCGCATCAAGCCGCCAGCGCTCCAATACTTCAATTGCCTGCGGAATCAATGCGCTTGTAAGCTGTTTTTGCTCGTGATTGGGATATGCGCTTATAAAATTATTAACGTGGTTTTTCTTTTTGTGAAACTTTTTCCCGGCAAGCTCTGCAAGCTCTTTTCTGTAATACAAATAATCAAAGTTATCCCTGTCTTCTTCGATTGAAATACCGCGTTTTTCCAAATCTTCCTTAACGGGAGACAAAACAGTTTCCGAGATGTTTTTCCAATAATCGTGAGTTTTTAAAAGCGAATCCAGAATGTCGGGCGGCGGAGCTGCGCACGGCGTCATAAAAAATGTTTTTTTTACGCTGCCTGTTTCGTTTGCAAGAGTCTGTTCGCCCGAAATTATAAAGCCGCCTTCTTCTCCATTGCGCGTAATGCGGTAATTGTATTTGTTTCTAAAAAGGTAAAGCCCGGAAAACGTAAACTCCGAGACACCGTCAAACGTTAGAGAAAGACGCGGATGCAAATCTTCTTTAAGCCCGGTGTCCAAAGGGATAAAATCCGGGTAACATGGCGTTATCATTGATGCGTTTCGGCTTTTTCTTTCTCCGCTTTTTTCTTTCTGACAAATTTACTGGAGCCTACCAATATGGACACAGGTTCCATAATAGGAATATTTTCGCAGACAATTTTAATGATTACTGTCATGGGAACGGCAAGAACCATTCCGGCGAAACCCCAAATGTATCCCCAGATGGAAAGCGAAACAAGTATTATAAGCGGAGAGATGCCGACATGATCGCCGACAATTTTTGGGTCAAAAATATTGCAAAGCAAATTCACGCCAAGGATTATCACAAGCACAATGATAAAAGGTCCCGGCTCCGGCCAGAATTGAATCAATGCAAATAGCGAGATGACAACGCCCGCGATAATGCTTCCGAGTGTCGGAATAAAGTTCAATAAAAATTGGACAACGCCCCAGACAATTGCAAACTCCAGCCCTACAAGAGAAAAGCCAACCGCAAAAATTATGCCGTTGGCAAGCGAAATCAGGAATTTTGCCGTTAGATAGCGGGTAACCTGAGCCATTATGTCCAAGCCTATGCGGCTGATTTTTTCTGTGCGGTTCTCAAACGCGACTATCAGTTTTTCCTTAAAAAAGCTTGCTTCTACCAACAAAAACACAACGAATAAAATTATCAATGTGGCGCTGGAGGCGAATCTTAGGGAAAAATTCGAAATCATTAATGTTGCGTCGCGGACAATGTTGCGTATTGCCTCCTGATCCCATAAATTCTGCCAAAGAGAAACAGCTTGATCGTTGGGGAGATTGAACAAATCGGCAACCCAATCGTACAATAAATAGATACGGTCTTCATATTGAGGGTATAAATCTATAATCATTTTACCGGATGTAAAAAGCACAACGCCGAATAAAAAAATACCGATAACGATTATCAAAACAATCAATAAAATTGATACAAAACGCGGGAAATGAAGTTTGTCAAACACAATAATAAGCGGATAAGTGACAAATGCAAGAAATGCCGCGATAACAAACGGTAAAATTACAGTGGAGGCGATTTTTAAGATGGCTCCTCCAACGATAATACAAACAAAAACCAATATAAAGAAGGTTGCGCGGCCGGAATTAAACGAGCCTGGTAGTTTATTCATACCTAAGTATGGCATATATGACATTTTTGGGCAAGAAAGTACTTGACCCGGTAGTGAAATATTACTATGTTAAATTCAACTGATACACGTTTAGGCCTCAATGTTGAATAACTGGCGTATATCAGGACTCCCCGGGTTTCCTCACCTCCTTTTCCCGGGGGGTTTTTTTATGTTCTTTGCAAAAAAAAGCGCCTCAGGGGTGATCCTGTGCGCTTTTCATCGATTTTTTGGAAATTTTTCAGATTAAATCTGCAATCTTACTCCAAAAGTTACGCCCAAACTCGATAAATTGAAAGTTTCAGTGAAAATTGTGTCCATCAAGTTGTACATTACGGTCAAATCGAATTTTACAAACGGCAAATTGACGGCAAGACCGCCAAAAAGCCTGAAATTAAAGCCTTCTGAATCGAACATTTGTTCAAAACCTCTATCTGTAAGACCGCTTATGCCATAACCGGACAATGCGTTCGTTACATCACTAATAGGCAGTGGTTGACCATTGTGGGTGGCGGTTATATCCGAGGTTAAACCGTAGCCGGCTTTTGACCATGCATAACCGATGCCAATGCCGGCATAAGGGGTTACAACAACGATCGGGAATGAAATTTGGGCTTTAAATTCCAGCATATTTGTTTCCCATTTTAGGCCCAGCTCGGGCGCAGTTGCGGCAAGAGCATAATCTCCGAAAGCCAATTCTATGCCATTTCCCAGGTTTTGGGAAATTCCGCCTTCCAGACGGTTATAACCTACTCCAACAGAAATTTTCATTAATTTTAAATCCACAACCTGATAGCGAAAGTCCGCGCCCAGAAGAAGATAATTCATGCCAAAACCTGTCAGGTCTGTCAACAAATCAACTTTAGGCAAATATCCCGCTTTTACGCCGATGTCAAACGGCAGGAAAAAACCGCCGATTCTGGCTTCTGCCGCATAAGCCAGCATTGGGAAACCAAGCGATATTTCGGCAGGCAAATTGATACTGACATCTGTCAGAGTGCTGATTGTATCCACCAATTCGTTGATTGAAGCGACGGGAATAGATGTAGCCCCGACCGTCAAACCTACGCCAAAGTGCGGCGGCAGCGAAGGAAAGAATTTTCCTATATGCGCATCCGACCAGTTAAGACCGATAGTTGAATTGAAAGGCAGCGAGTTTACCATCGCTTGCGAGAAACTGCCTACCGCATCTGTTATGTTGTCAAACTGCGAAAAGGCATTACCTGCACCAAGTGTGAAAATAACCGCAAAAATGCATATTATTCTATTAAATTTCTTCATGTCATCCTCCTGAAAATAAAAAGGCATCCCATCATATATATAATAACGCCTAAATTCAAAAAAATCCAGTAGGTTAAAATTACGATTGGCAATTTCTATTGACTAAATTGAATTACAATGACATAATGTAAAATACTGTCAATTCGGAGTTTTTATGGACAAAACATTGCCACTAATGTTGAAGGCCCGTGCAAAAGACATGCCGGACATCAATATACAGTATTATAAGG
>WQSP01000065.1 GCA_009787795.1 Treponema sp. | reverse complement strand
TTTTCCTGCATTACTTTCAACATTTCGTAGCGGCGTTTTGTGCCGCAAACATTGGGCTCAATTATTTTACAAAGGTCTTCGTCATAAGTTGTAAGCGTTGTCTGCACAATGCATTTTGCTTTTTTGTTAATGCGAATCAATATGTCCAAATCGCGTAATATTAAATCGGATTTGGTCTGTATCGCAATGCCGCAATCGTACTTGTCGATTATTTCCAGGCATGAGCGTATGTTGTAAAGGTTTTCGGGAATATCAATATAAGGGTCTGTCATTGCGCCTGTGCCGATTACGCATTTATTGCGTTTTCTTTTTAGCGCGTCTTCCAAAAGCGCAGGCGCGTTGGATTTTATCTGCACGTCTTCAAAATCGTGGTCAATCTGATAACATTTGCTTCGCGAATCGCAGTATATGCAGCCGTGAGTGCAGCCCCGGTTTATGTTCATGCCGTTGTATGCGCTTAAAATGCCTTTTGCTTCTTTTAGGTGCATGTTTATTTAAACCGTATTTGTAAATTTAATTTTATTTGAATGTTTCCGTCATGCTGCATGTAAAGTTTTCCGTAATTATATCTGGTCGAGCTGGGACTTTCAAATCTTGTGCTGTTTAACAGATAATTTCTGAATGCGTCTCTGTTATAAATATGATAAGCCAAAACATCGCCGTTTGTTTTTACAATTATGTAACCTCCGGACGCTTCATCTCTTCCGTCCCATCGGGTGGCAGGAGTCATTCCCAATGCGACGGCGCATAACAAATCTTTTACTTTGTGAACGTAAAAATCGGGATTAAATGATAATGGATTGATGTTTCGTACAAAATTTACCAATCCAACGCAATCGGTTGCATTGTCGGAATAATATCCGAAAAGCATGCATGCAATAACAACCGGCATTTGACTGTCTATCATAATCAAATTATTACAAAAGGTATCGTTTTCCATAAAAGCAAAACTTAATTCGCCGCCTTTTGCCTTAATCTTTTTAATTCGGTCTTTAATTTTGCTTCTGGTGTCAATAGAATTAATTTCGTTAATGTATTTGGGATCCAATCCGGTTACATTAAAAATAAAATTGGTTGTTTTTCCGGGATTCAATAAAGTTGGCGGCATTCCAAGGTCGCTTTTTATGCTAAAGCCCGCCATTTTTTCATAGCCTGTGTTGACATCGTGGATTTTTATGTTAATGTCCGATTTGTCTGACGAAGGCGCTTTAAGTTTGTTTATCATTATATTATGAATAAAATTTTCTGTTCTGTCTGCGCCGAAAGAACCGTCGCTTTTGCAAGGTTTGTTTATTTCCATCAAAAGATGATCAGCTTCCGCTTTAAATGCATCAATTGGGACCTGTAAGATATTTTCGTCGTTAAGATAAATTTCGATATTTAAATTTTCTCTATCAATAATATATTCATATTGCATCCCGCTGTTTTCTTCGCGGATTATTTTTATTATGGGAAAAAACATGTCATCAATGCGATTAATCCGATCATCGGCGGCGAAAATTTTTCCGTCCGCAAGCAGCCGCAAGAAGACGTAAATTTCCGACCATTCCCCTTTGTTGCCCGTAAGAGCCATTAAAACTACCTCTTTTTTTTGTTGGAATCCAGCACGGTTTTGATTTTTTTTGCAATTTCCTTAATTACCGGAACCGATACCGAGTTGCCCAACTGTTTGTACAAATGAACGTCCGATATCGCAAGCTTGAAAGTATCCGGGTAACCTTGCAGTCTTGCCCATTCGCGGGGGGTCATTTTTCTTATGCCCTCTTTGTTGATTTTTCCTTTTATGTGCGTAACGGGCGTCAGATTTTTTTGACGTTTGTCTATAACCAAATTGCGTTCGCGTCCCATGCCGCCGCAGACGATTGCGCCCGCCACGTCGTTCCAGTCTCTTATTTCGTAACCAAAACCGTTTCCTTTCGCTTCGTGTCTTGCGCGATGACGGCGCAATGTTTCAAGATAAGTTTCGCTAAGATAATATTTTGCAGACACCGGGTTTTCTTCCAGAATGTCTTTTATTTTTTTGCTTGAATCTTTCGGTTTTGGAAAATTAAAAGCGGAACTGTCAATATTTTTTTTGAATGCGACAATATAAATACGTTCGCGGTTTTGCGGAACGCCGAAATCCCTGCTGTTTAAAATTTCTTCATATACTTTGTACCCAAGCTCTTCAAGTCTGCCCTTAATGATTTTATAAGTGCGACCTTTGTCGTGATTTGCCAATCCTTTTACATTTTCACAAAAAATAACTTTTGGTTTTCTTTTTTCGCAGATTTCCGCGACGTTAAAAAACAAAGTTCCGCGCGATATTCCCTTATAATCGTCGGAAAAACCTTTGCGCTGTCCTGCGAGACTGAACGCCTGACATGGAAAGCCCGCCAAACAAATATCAAACGAAGGAATTTTTTTTATGTCAATTTTTGTTATGTCGCCTGATATTTCCATTTTGTTGTCAAAATTGGAATTATACGTTTTTTGCGCATTCTCGTCCCATTCGCTTATAAAAACTGTTTTTAATTCTTTTCCGAAAGCCTGTTCAAATCCGAGCCTTATGCCGCCAATTCCGGCAAATAAATCTATGGAATTAATTTGATTTGACCCCATTTAAAGAATATACCAAGAATGATCTTTTGCGTCAATCCAATCCGTGATATAATAAATTTGTCTTGAAAAACAAATTTGGAAACACAATCGAATTATTGGCTCCTGCCGGAGATTTTTCCCTTTTAAAGACCGCGTTTTATTTTGGCGCGGATGCTGTTTATCTGGGCGGAAAGGAATACAGTTTAAGGGCAAAGAGCGGAAATTTTTCCCAAGAAGAAATAATGCAGGCAGTAAAATACACGCACGAACTTAACAAAAAATTATATGTTACGGTAAATATTTTTGCAAAAAATTCGGATATTGACAATATAAAAAATTTCGCCCTGTTTTTGGACAAAGCGGGCGTAGACGGCGTAATTGTTTCCGATCTTGGAGTGTTAAAAACATTCAGGTCGCAGACAAATTTGGAAATGCACATTTCCACTCAGGCGAATGTCTGCAATTGTGAAACTGCGATGCAATATGTGGAATTGGGAGCAAAGAGAATAATACTTGCGCGTGAACTTCCAATTAAGGACATAAGCGAAATTTGCGAATGTTTAAAAGGAAAAGCGGACATAGAAATTTTTGTTCATGGCGCAATGTGCATGTCCTACTCGGGGCGCTGCATGATGTCGAAATACATGACAGGAAGAGACGCAAACCGCGGCGACTGCGCTCATCCGTGCCGTTATAAATATGAAACATTCTATGCGCTTCAGGAAGAAAAACGCACAGGAGAATATTTCCCTGTCGAGGAAGATTCAAACGGCACATACATTTTAAACAGCCGCGATTTATGCTTGATAGAAAAATTGGACGAACTTGCGGATGCGGGCATTTCAAGTTTTAAAATAGAAGGAAGAATGAAAAACGAATACTATGTGGGCGGTGTTGTAAGCGCTTACAAACGCGCAATGAACGGAGAAAAATTCAATTGTATGGAAGAATTGGAAAAATTGCCGCACCGCGCATATACAACAGGTTTTACTTTTAATGACGACAATAAAGAATACGAAAAATCGGCGGCAACAATTTCCAATTATATAATCGCGGCTGTTGTCATGCAGAATGGCGAAATCACCGTTAAAAATAAAATTTCTAAAGGAGACGAAGTGGAAATTTTATCTCCGTCCAAAGACAGCAACGGTAAAACATTTATTTTTAACGGCGAAACATTAAGCGTCCCCGGGCAAATTGTAAAGATGGATTGCCCGTACAAGCTGGAACCTTTCGACATATTAAGAAAAATTACTTGTATCAAATAAAAATAAAGGGTATAATGTTATAATGAAAATACGCTTTTTGTTTATCCTCGCTTTTGCGGGAATTTTAACGGCTTGTTTTACCACTCCTTCGGGCGGCGGCAGACAATTATCATCCAGAACTTTCGATTTGGTTCAAAATGCTGTTTTTGAAGTGGTAGTGGAAAAACCCGTCGAAGATCCCGTAGTTTACGACAGAGAGTTGAATTGGGACAATGTTCCCTTTGTTATCAAAAACGACAAATATTATTCAATAGGCACGGCGTTTGCAATTTCCAGAACGGAGCTTATAACCGCCTTCCATGTAATTAATCTTGCATATCAAAGTATGGTTTACGACAAATATTTTATCCGCGATTCGCAGGGACAGGTTTTCGAGCTGGATCAAATTACAGGCGGTTCAAACGAACAGGATTATCTTATTTTTACGGTTAAAGGAAAAACATTTGACAGATTTTTTCAGCTTGAGCGCAATTACAGAGTCGGCGATACAGTATTCAGCATAGGCAATGCATTGGGCGAAGGCATCGTCGTAAGAAACGGTCTTGTTCTT
The DNA here is from genome assembly GCA_009787795.1 of Treponema sp. Lineage (GTDB taxonomy): Bacteria > Spirochaetota > Spirochaetia > Treponematales > Breznakiellaceae > WQXQ01. The sequence continues at coordinate 4,854 of WQSP01000065.1, read as the reverse complement.
GGAACAGTCCCCGAAGAAGATTCGGGCAGATGGGATTTGCTTAAAAGCTCCGCTGACGGAAACCCCGGCAACTCGGGCGGCCCGCTTGTAACTCCCGACGGCAAAGTAATTGCCGTTGTAACGGCATTGCGTGACAATATACTTTACTCGACTCCCGCAAGCGTAGTTCTGGACGGAGACAGATCGCGTCTTCCTTACCGTGCGCGCGGGCGGTTTGGTCACCTCATTTTGCCGAACAGGCACGACAACATTTTTCAAACAAGCGTTGCGCTTCCCGCTTCCTACATCGAGGTAAGAAGGCAAATTCGCGAAAGGTACGCAGTTAATTACGATGGAGCCATGACAGCGCTTTTTACCCAAGCGCCCGAATACCTGACCGGTCCAAATAACGTTTTCCTTTTAAACAGCGCGATTACAACGACGTTTCCGGAAATCAGTTTTGTCGATCCAAACGACAACAACTGGAAACTTTCCGGACTAAACGCAAGAAGTTATAATCTTGACAACAACGGACGGCTCATGCATGTTAATGTTTCCGGGTATAACTTTTACAAGATCAGAAAGCCTACGAATGTACCTTTGGCAAGAATTAACACAGACCCAAAATACATCCTGGATTTAATACTTCAAAATATCCGCACCGACAGAACGCTTTGGGGCAGTGACAGGTACCGCATCCTTTCTTTGGGCGATCCTTCGTCCGTAACGCGTTTTAGGGATGCCTTGGGACGGACATGGATTTCCGTTTACTGGCTTATCGAGTTTGATGACAAGGTGCAGATCATGTACATTCTGCCGATGCCGGACGGTCCCGTTGTGATGAGCTCGACACAGAACAGCGCGTTCCTTCAGGATTATCAATGGGACTTGAAAAAGCTTTGCGATCATCTCTTTGCCGGATATTTTGCGTCCTTTAGCGGTTGGAACGAGTATTTTGCAATGAGGGAATTTATCCCCACTTTCTTTGAGAATTTGCGTTTCCAATGGAACGAGCGTTCAAGCTCGTTCGCTTTTAGCCGTGGAGGCATAACAATAAATGCGGACAGCAATGTTTTCAATTGGACGAACGAATCGGAAATGTTCGTGTCCCCTATCTGGTACAAAAGGGGAAACAATCTGGAATTTGGCATAAAAAACATTGTTTTCAACAGGGACATCCGGGGAAGGGATTATTTCCTTCTTTTCAGGAACACCCAGCCCGATTCCAGGCTTGGAACCAACGCGATGGAGAACTGGAACGACATAATAAACGAACGGTTCCCGTTTGACGGAAACGCAACCGTCTCCGCAAGGGAAAATACAGGCTCTGTGGGAGCTATTTTGAATACGGATAGGCCCGGATCGGACACAATTTTCTCCCTTTATCTCTCGATGGAAAGCCCCCAAAACGAAGAAAACATAAGCCGCCGTTTTGCAGCCCTTAGGGAGGGTGTTTCGGTCAGGGAATAAATTTTATTGACAGATTAAAGCGTTATTGTTACAATTATTTATATTTTTCGATTATTTCGACCCAACAAGGAGAATCAAATGAAAAAGAGGTTTTTAATTGGAATGGCGGCTCTTTTAAGCCTGACCATTGCATTTTTTGGCTGTGAAGATAGCGGCAGTTTGCTTATCTCCAATGCACCGGAAGCAGTCGGCGACTTGCAGGCGATACCGTATCCCGGTTCTATTCTTTTAAAATGGACTCCGGCTTTGGACGCTGACAGATACGAGATTTGGCGTGAAGGCGACGGTCAGGTTGTCAGGCGGCACGCCACTTTAAACAACGGAGAGGTATGGTTTTTGGACCAGGTCAATTTTAACGATAGCGGTCAAAATTTATTAAAGAACGGTCAGGCATATACCTACACGGTAGTGTCGATTAATTCCAATGCAGGCGGAAATACCGCCAGAGCATCAGCAACCGTAACAGCAAATATCCCCGAAATTGGTACCAATCTCTGGGAGGCTGTACAAGGTCAAGCATTTCCTCCCACTCCGATTTCTTCTGAGGATATCGAAGTTAGGCTCTATCGTCCGGGACCCTTCGTACTAAGCGTCCCTACTGCTCCTACCCATATTATGATAACAATTAATAATCTTAATCCGGCGTTTAATTATAATGTTACTGCCCGGATATCAACTGCTACTGCTACTCCTTTTCCAACACCTCTTAATATAGGTGATGGTACTATTTTATTTTCACCTGCTAATGCAAGTCCAAGGACTCTTTCCCCATACTCTTCCACAAATGGCAGGACTCAATATGAAGATACAATGACATTTATACAAAACATTGGTAGCAATCTTGTTGCGAATAGAAGTTATCGTGTAGTTGTTACATTCACTCCAAGAATAGACTCATATTTGGTAACTGAAAGACTTTCGACAGGCAATGATCTTAATTACGTAATTAAGAATTTTGAGTGGACTCCTGAGTGATATAACCAAACACGCAACAAAAAAAGGCAGACAACAGTCTGCCTTTTTTTATGTCCAATCAATCAAATTTTAGGATGCGTAGTTGTCAAAGTATCCTTGTATTAAAACAACGGGGGTGCCTTTGTCGCCGGAGCCGCTTACAAGGTCGCAAAGGCTTCCAAGAAGGTCTGTAATTTGCCGCGGCGTTGTTCCCTCGGATTCCATTTTACCCATCTGATCAACGCCGGCTTTTGCCTGTATCGCTTTTTCGATTGCTTTGCGGGCATCGTCCTTGCTAAGGTCTGCAAAGTTATTGTCCGCAAGGTATTTTAGTTTTAATTCGTTTGGCGTTCCCTTTAAGCCCGAAGTAAACGCAGGGGAAACAACCGGGTCTGCAAGTTCCCAAATGCCGCCGACAGGGTCTTTAAAACCGCCGTCGCCGTAAACAAGCACTTCTACCGTTTTGCCGCTTAAGTCTTTAAGCGCTTTTTGCATCATTTGAACAAAATCGTCGCAGTCGCGCGGGAATAATTTTACGCGCTCTTCTGTCGCTTTGTTCGAGCCCAAAAGACCGTAACGTTCGTTATAACCGCTGCCGTTTACGCTTTTGGACAAAATGTTATCAATACCGATTACTTTCTTTGCCCCTGCGGTTTCGAGTGCGCGTTTGGTTCTTGCTCTTGTGTGTATGTCGGCGGCAATTACAAGATTGGTATAATCCAAAATGCGCTTTGGGTCTGCGCAAAGAACAATATCGATATTGTCGCCCAGCGATTTATAATATGAAACGTAATCGATGCCTGTAAAGCGGTGTTTGATTTCATTGCCAAAGAGGCGGCGGTATTCGGGTTCGCTTAAACAGTCGGAGTACGGGTTTAACACCTTGTCATCAACATCATCCCATGTAATTAACTGGTTGCCGACTTCGTCGCCCGGGTAACTTAGCATGACAGTGACTTTATCAACACCGCGCGCAATGGCTTTTAAAAGCATTGCAAACCGGTTGCGGCTTAAGATCGGAAAAACAACGCCAACGTGCGTTTCGCCGCTTGCGCTCATTCCGCCGAACTGCGCTTTTACATCTGCGGCAATTTGGTCCAAAGACGCATAATTGCCCTGCGACCTTGCCACTACTGCTTCCGTAATGCCGATAATATCGCCGTCATTGATTGTGACTTGTTCGTTTTCAATTGCGTCTTTTACAGATTGGCAAACAACGGATACGAGATCGTCAGATTCGCGGATAATCGGTGTGCGAAGACCGTAAGCTCTTGTTCCTATTACTCTCATGTATTATCTTGGTGTCTTTGCAACTTCGCAAATACGTTTTGCCATATTATTAAGAGATACCTGTTCCATTACATGACCGTACTCATAAGCGACGCGGGGCATACCGTATACAACGGCGCTTGCCTCATCCTGTCCGAGCGTCATGCCGCCTTCCTTGTAAATTGTTCCAAGGTGCTGCGCGCCGTCGCGCCCCATGCCTGTCATGATAACGCCAAGCGCATGATTCTGAAACGCCATAGCGACAGAAGCAAAAAGAACGTCTGCAGAAGGACGATGCCCGGATACCAAAGGTGTGTCGGAAAGACGGGCAACAGCGCCGGTTCCCTTTTTTTCAACTTCGAGATGCTTGTTGCCCTGCGCAATCAAAATTCTTCCGGGCATTATAACATCGCCGTCTTCGGCTTCTTTTACCGCAAGCGGACAAATGCGATCAAGGCTCTTTGCGAATTCCATTGTAAAACCTGCCGGCATGTGCTGTACAACAACAATCGGCACTTTTAAGTCTTTATCAAGGTCTGCGAACACAACGCGAAGCGCATCAGGACCGCCCGTGCTGATACCGATGGCAATTATTTCTGTGTTGCCCGGTTTTCGGGTTGGGACAGGCGGCGCGGCGGGAGCCACTGGCTCGGCTGCGGCAAGCTTAAAGTGAATCGCAATGTCGGATTTCTTGTCCGCAGGCGTTTTTGCCACGTATTCGGAAGGAGCAAGAACTTTCCTGCCTTTTTGTTTGCGATACGCGCCGCCGTAGCCCAAAAGCTTGGTAACAACCGTATCTTTTACAACGTGAATATCTTCCGAAATTGACCCGGACGGTTTTTGAATAAAGTCGCTCGCTCCCAAAGAGAGAGCTTCCATTGTAATCTCCGCGCCTTTTGCCGCGATGGATGAAAGAATGACTACGGGTATGTCTATACCCTGTTTTTTCCGTTCTTTTAAAAATTCGATGCCGTTCATTTCAGGCATTTCAAGGTCCAAAACAATTACGTCCGGATTGCACCGGGGAATTTTTGTCAAAGCAAAATGACCGTTCATTGCCTTTTCGGCAACAACCAAACCCGGCGTATCTTCGATCATGTGCCCGATAAGGTTACGCATTAGCGCCGAGTCATCTACAATCAATACTCCTATTTCGTCAGCCACTTTTTTCTCCTAATATTA
>WQSP01000064.1 GCA_009787795.1 Treponema sp. | reverse complement strand
GTTACTATGGCTCTTCATTTCCGATTATACAATAGAAGGCAAAGAGAACTTGAAGCCGCGCGAAGACAAGTTGAGGAATACGCAAAAATAAAAAGCAAATTATTCGCGGGGATGAGCCACGAAATGCGCACTCCCCTCACCGTAATGTCTGCGTATGCGCAATTTGCAGTTGAACAGATAAAAGAATCTTTATCCGCAGGACAACCGTGGGCAAATGAAAAAATTCTCGCAGACCTTGCGACAATCAGCGATGAGGCAAAGCGTCTTGCAGAAATGGCGGACGGCACTTTAAAAATACTTATGGCGGTCTCTGAACCTGACGAAATTATTCTTCAAAAAAGTATTCCTGTTGACATGGAAAATTTAATTACGCGGCTTGCTGGGCTTTTGGAACCTGTCGCGTCACGGAAAGGAAAAAAATTGACAGTCGTTACAGGCGAAAACATTCCGCTTATATCAGGCGACGCGGACGCATTGGCTCAGCTTGTGTGGAATATTTTACAAAATGCAATCACGCATTCAGACGGAAAAAATGTTACGTTAACTGTCAGTAACTTTGAAAATGCCGTAAAAGTAACAACAGCCGACGACGGCTCGGGTATCGAACCGAAAATTCTTCCGCATATATTTGAACCTGGCGTCAGCGGAAAAAAGGGCGGAAGCGGTATTGGTCTTTCAATCTGCCGCGATATTGTAAAACGTCATAACGGTGAAATTAACATCAAAAGCAATAAGGAAGAAGGCACGATTGTAACATTGCAGATGCGGGGCATAAAATAAAATGGCAAATAACGGCATCGTTCTTCTTGTTGAAGATAATTTAAAAATACTTGACATCAACCGCAGGATGCTGGAAAAAGAAGGAATCAATGTGCTGACTGCCGCAACGCTCATGGAGGCGCGCGAACGCGTAAAATTAATATCACCGGATGTCGTTGTTTTGGACATTATGCTCCCCGACGGAAGCGGACTTGATTTTCTTGCCGAACTAAAAGAAAAATACGAAACGCCCGAAAAACCTGTCTGCGCTCTTTTTCTAACCGCAAAAGCCGAACGCGCCGACATAATGACCGGGCTTTCTATCGGCGGTAATGATTACATTACAAAACCTTACGATATTGACGAATTTCGCATGCGCGTTTTGGGTTTCCTTCGCCTGATAGAATCCGCAAGAATGCAAAGACAGGAAAATGAAAATAAATTATCGCTCTCCGCGATTTTGTCAAAAAAGGAACTCGCTGTCGCGCTTTTGGCAGCTCAGGGGTTGTACAACAAAGAAATAGCCGGAAAGGTTTTCCTTTCGGAAAGCCGCGTTAAAACCTGTCTTTCCGGCATTTACCGAAAATTGGGCATTACGGAGCAAAGCAACAAACGTGAAATACTTAAAAAAATGATACCTTAATGATACCTCAAAATATTCTACCCAATGTGCCGCTCATGATAAAATTTGCCATGGTTTGCGTCATTGATAACTCCAATTGCACATTGGCGCAGGTCTGTGCCGTCCGTTGAGGGCGGCTTTTTTATTGAATATTGATATAAAATCTTTCCAAATATGCAATTCTTCTTCGCGCATCGTTAAAACGTCTGCTCTGCGGATACTCGTTTATAAGGCGGCGGTAATAATCCAAAGACAGTAATATGTTTCGGCTTGGACTGTTCGCTTCATAAAATTGCCCAAGGAGCCAATATACTTCATCACTTCCGCCGGGATACGTTTCCATAAATTGCTCAAGCAACGCTACCGCCGCAGGAACATTTCCGCCGTCAAAAGCTTCCTTTGCCCTGTCAATAAATACTTCGGGCGCAAGCGGCGCCGGAGTAACAGGCGTTTCGGGTTGAGCGTCGACAGTCGGCAAAACTGTTCCCTGTGGCGGAGTTACTGGCGGAATTGTGCTTTGCGGCGGTGTTACAGTTTGTGGTGATACTGTTTGCGGCGGTCGCTGCGTTTCAGCCGCAGACGGTGTGGTAGGTGGAGTTACAGTTTGCGTAGGTCGTTGCGTTTCAGCCGCAGGCGGTGCTGTTGTTTGCGGTGCTACTGTTTGCGTAGGTCGTTGCGTTTCGGCCGCAGGCGTTGCTGTTGTTTGCGGCGCGGCACCTGAAACCACAGGCTCTGTGGCAGGTCTTGTTCCGCTTCTTATCTGCGCTTCCTCGGCGGCGGACGGCCAGCGAGGCTGTGCAATTACCCTGCTGCGATCGACAGGCGGTCCAAACCATCCGGTTCCAGCTTGAGGAGATTCTCCAACTATTACCTGTACATGATCGTTTAAAATATAATCCCTTATAAAATCCTGTCTGTAAAATTTCAATACATAAGTCCCGGGTTCTTCCAATGTAAAAATAAAACTCTGACCGTCAGAATCGTTTCGCCGCGAATTGTAAACAATACCGCGCCGGGACGCGATTTCTCCAAGAAAAACCCAACCGTTTCCCCGGAAAGGTATTTCTACAATCTGCCCTGCAGTTGCGCGGACTATGCGCGAAAATATAATTTCGCTGTCAAGCGGCGTTCTTCCCATGTCAGCTAACGTATCGAGCCTTGTTGGAGGTCCCGAAGGAAAATCAAGCCTTCTTCGCCATGCGTCTCTGTCTTCCGGCGGCTGTTCAACCGGAGGCTCTTCAGGCGGAAGAACAGGTATTTGGGCAATAAGCGGCTCTGCAACAGGAGTTTGTGCAGGAGGAGGAGACAGTGCAAGAGGTTGTGCAGGCGGTACGGGAGGCAAAACCTCGGCAATCGGAGGTTGCACAGGAGATGGCTCTACCGGAGGCTCAACAGGCGGAGATTGTACAGGCGGAGGCGTTTCTGCAACCTGAGGTTGTGCGGGAGGCGGCTCTGTATTAAGAATCGATTCCGGTATCTCTGCAATAAACCTGGAGATGTCTTCTTCTGTTGTGCTTTCTTCAACTAAATTGGCAGCTTCGGAATTTTCCCTAATCTCTTCGGCGGGAGGTTCTTGAGGCTGCACATTTGCAGTTAATTCCCGCTCTGCGGTTTCCAATCCTTCGTCTTCTTCAATTTCGGGAATCGTTTTACAGGAAAAAACAAACAATAACGACAACAATAAAATAAAAATGAAATTCCTAATCATGGAACACGCTCCATATATTCATTTATTGCCCCTTCAATTTTTTCGCGCCATTGTTCTTCGCCGTATCTTAACGGATCCTGCCAGAATTCTTTGGCATCTTCTTCCGTCCAGCTTGAACGCTTATCCCTTTCCAGAATAACGCCCGGAATATAATCCGGTTCTCCCGGTAAAAACAATTCTTCTGCAGGAACGGGAATATTTCTGTTAAACAATTCGGATACTGGCAGCTTTTCCTCTTTTTCGGGCCGCTCAATCGACATTAATACAGAGATTGTTAAAATAACCGCAAAAACTGCCGTACAGATCAAGGCAAGCCGCTTTCTTTGCTCGTCGGAAAGCCTTCTAAGCCAGTCCTTTACAGCTTGAATAATCTGCTCAAATTTTTCCAATTTCCCCTCAATATAATTATATCATAATATCTTGTTTTATGACTACATTTGCTGTATGATTAATCATGCTTGTAGAAATGAATGCGCGGGGAAACGGCGCTTGTCCGTTTTGCTCGTTTGCCGGAAATTGCCAGGTTCAGGATACACTCATAGAAACTCTTGCCAAGTTTTCAAGCGAAGAAAATCTGATGGAGTTAGTCATCTACTCCTGTCCATATTTTGATGAAAAGTAGCGTATCCGATGAACGAACGGTTAATCTCCCTGCTTAAACGATATGATGAACTAACACTTCTCATTCAGGACCCGGCTCTTGTAAAAGATCAAAACCGGTACAAAAGCGTCATGAAGGAACACTCTCATCTTTCGGACATTGCAGAAACGCAAAAAGCAATCGAAGATTTGGAAAAACAAGTCGGCGATACAAAAGTTCTTGTGCAGGAAGAAAAAGATGCCGAAATGAAGGAGCTTGCAAAGGAAGAATTAAAGGAACTGGAAGCAAAACTTGCAGCCGAAAGCGAAAAATTAAAACTTTTATTGATACCAAAAGATCCATTGGATGAAAAAAACATCATTATGGAAATAAGGGCAGGCACAGGCGGCGAAGAAGCCGCTTTGTTTGTAGCGGACCTTTTTCGCATGTATTCGCGTTTTGCCGAAACCAAAGGCTGGAAATTCGAAATTATGAATTCCAACGACACAGAGCTTGGCGGCATTAAGGAAATTGTTTTTTCCATAAGCGGCAATAACGTATACGAAAATCTCCGTTACGAATCTGGCGTTCACAGGGTGCAGAGGGTTCCCGCGACAGAAGCATCGGGACGCATTCACACATCAGCCGTTACGGTTGCAGTCTTGCCCGAAGCGGAAGAAACGGAAATTGACATAAAACAGGAAGATTTGCGCATCGATGTAATGCGCGCAGGAGGACCTGGCGGACAGTGCGTAAACACGACGGACTCTGCTGTGCGCATAACGCATCTTCCTACAGGATGCACTGTCCATTGTCAGGACGAAAAGAGCCAAATTAAAAACAAGGCAAAGGCAATGCGCATTTTACGCGCACGCATTTATGAACTTGAAGAATCCAAAGCCGCCGCGGAAAGAGCCGAGGCAAGAAAAAGCCAGGTAGGTTCGGGGGATCGCTCTCAGCGAATACGCACTTACAACTTTCCGCAAAACCGCCTTACGGATCACCGCATTAATTTGACTCTTTACAAACTTGAATTAATCATGCAGGGCGATACGGCGGAACTTTTTGACGCGTTAAAACTTTCCGCCAAAGAGGAACTTTTGCAAAGCAGCGCTAGTACCGGAGGTACCGGTTCCGGCGCATCAGATAACGATGATGCTGATTAGGGAAGCCTACGCTCAAGGGAGCGCCGATTTAAAATTTTCAGAAATCCCAACTCCCGCTTTGGATGCGTCTATCCTTTTGGCTCATGTGTTAAAAACTGACAGAACTTCTTTAGTTGCAAAAGGAATGGATACAATTTCCGCAAAGACTTGCGAAAAATTCTGTTCGCTTGTAGAAAGACGGGCTCTTGGCGAATGCATTGCATATATAATCGGAAAAAAAGAATTCAGGGGGCTGGAATTTGAGGTAAATAAATCCGTACTGGTGCCGCGCCCTGATACAGAGACATTGGTAGAAGCGGCAATTAGTACATTGTCCACGAATTTACACGGATTTTCACAGATTAATAATAAAGTATTGGATTTATGTACAGGTTCAGGGGCTATAGCGATTTCATTAAAAAACGAATTACCTGAACTTGAAATTCATGCAACCGATATATCACTGGAAACCCTGCAGACAGCTCAAAAAAATTCCGAAAAATTACTTGGCAAAAATAAAATCCACTTCTATTTAGGAGATCTCTTTAACGCTCTCCTCACTCCTCACTCTTCTTCTCTTCCCTCTGTGTCCTCTGCGAGCTTTGCGCCTCCGCGAGAACTCTTTTCTCTAATAGTCTCAAACCCTCCATACATTCCATCCGCGCAAATCGAAACCCTGTCTGCGGAAGTGCGTAATGAACCGCGTATTGCTCTTGACGGCGGAGATGATGGTCTTGAAATAATCAGGCGAATCATTGATGACGCTCCCAATTATCTTGCAAGCGGCGGCCGACTTTTATTGGAAGCTTCGCCCGAACAAATGGAAGAAGTTTCACATTTACTTGAAAAAAGGGGGTTTAAAAGTATACAATTGAATAAAGATCTGTCGGGAGCTGACAGGGTAATCGGGGGTAAAATATGAAAAATAAAATCTTTTTAACGCTTTTTGTTTTAATATTTTTATCATGTCCTTCAAAACCCGAAATCCCCGATGAAAATATCGAAACGGAACAGGCCGCCGCCAATACGCATACAATTACTTTTGCGGCAGTCGGCGACAATTTATTTCATGTGTCATTGATTCGTTCGGCTCAAATGGCTGACGGAACTTATGATTTTTCTTCGCTTTACACGGAAATAAAACCGATTATTCAAAAAGCGGACCTTGCCTTTATAAATCAGGAAACCGTAATGGCGGGCACGAGTTTCGGCTATTCGGGATATCCTACCTTCAATTCGCCGCAAATCCTTGCGCATAATCTTGTTGACGCAGGTTTTGACATCATGAACCTTGCAAACAATCACGCAATGGACATGGGAAGAAACGGTCTTTATGCCACGCTGGATTTCATTGACACAATCCCCGAGCTTACCGTTATCGGAGCCAGAAAATCGGGAGAAAGCGCGCGCATCATTTCCAAAAACAACATTACGCTTGGCTTTTTATCGTACACTTTCAGCCTTAACGGCATAGCGCTTCCAAGCGACAATCCCAACCTTGTATCAATGATCGACAGACCCGTAATGACGAGCGAAATGAACGCATTGCGTCCGTTATGCGATTTTTTAATTGTTTCTATCCACTGGGGAGCGGAATATCTTTTGGAACCCGACAATTTTCAAAGAGACATGGCGCGCTTTATTGCAGAGCATGATGTCGACCTTATAATCGGACACCATCCTCATGTTTTACAGCGCATGGAAATGATAAACCTGCCCGACGGCAGGAAAACTCTTTGCTATTTTTCCCTTGGCAACTTTGCGTCTCATCAAAGGGAAAGGGAAAGAATTATCGGCGGAATGATTGTCCTTACATTTACAAAAACTGTCGGGCAGGATTCTACAGGGCAGGAGCATACCGTACTTTCAATTGATGACGCCGGGATGCTTCCGGTTATCACTCATTACGACCGCAGGTTTGAAAACACAAAAATTTATCCGTTTTATTCATATACCCAGGAGACAATGAACGACCACGGCCTATTAAATTTCGAGCGCGGGCTTTCCTTTGAATTTTTCTTCGGTGTGTTAAACAGGTTAAATACCAAGATATATATGCATAACCCGTTGCAGTGATTTCAAGCTTCTGCCGATTCTTCGGCTGCGGGCGCGGCTTTCGGTTCTTCTGCGGGCATATCAACAACAGGCAGTTTTTTTGTGCCGTTTTTAATCGAAGCTTTGCAATTTTTGCATATCTTGAATTTCTGTCCGCTTGCTTCCTGTTCATACAGAACTTTAACATTTTTTCTTTCACAAACCGGGCAAACGCCTCTTCCTTGGGCGAATAATTCACGTATTCCTTTACCTCTGTGCGCTTTTGACATCTATTTCCCCTTGGCGTCCTTGGACTTTTCTTCGCCTTTTTTTGTTTTCTTTTTTTCGCTTGTATCAAGTTTATAATCAACAAGCTCCAAAATTACGACTTCGGCTGCATCGCCTTTGCGTCCGCCGAGTTTTAAAATACGCGTATAACCGCCGTTACGATCTTTCATGCGCGGCGCGATATTGGTAAAAAGTTTTGCTACAATTCCTTCGTCAAACAAACGGCCGGAAACAATTCGCCTGTTATGCACATTGTCCTCTTTTGCGCGGGTGATCATCTTTTCTGCGGTTCTGCGAATTTCAAGAGCCTTTGCCTTGGTTGTCTGTATCCTTTCCTGTCTGAAAAGACACGTTACCATATTCCGATGCAGCGCCTTTCTGTGAGACGCCATTCTGTTAAGCGGATTAAATCCTCTTTTATGCTTCATCTTCTATTTCCTTTACTTTGGTTTCTACACGCGCATTCTTTAAAACGTTCAGGTCTGTAATTCCGAAGCTCAAGTTCCATTCTTTAAGTTTTTCCTTGATCTCCTGGAGCGATTTCTTGCCGAAATTGCGGGTTCTTGCAATATCGTCTTCCGTTTTGCGCGTAAGTTCTCCTATAGTCTTGATATTTGCGTTCTTCAAACAATTTGACGAACGAACCGAAAGTTCAAGCTGCTCTACCGGAGTGAGAAGAATTTTTCTTATGTGATCGTTTTCATCGTCCAGATCATCCTCAAGCCCCAAATTGTTTTCGTCAAAATTGATAAAAACCGAAAAATGATCTTTTGCTATTTTGGAAGCTTCTGCAAGCGCGTCTTCGGGCTTTACGGTTCCGTCTGTCCAAACTTCAAGAACAAGTTTGTCGTAATCGTTTCGTTGTCCTACGCGGGTGGATTCAACATTAAACTTGACTTTCTTGACAGGCGAGAAAATTGCGTCTACAGGAATTGTATTTATAACTTCGATATAGCGTTCGTTTACTTCGGACGGAACATAACCTCTGCCAAGATCGATTTGAATCTCGAATCTTACATTGGCATTGTCCATCAATGTCATTATGTGCTGACCCGAAGAAAGAACATCAACTTGCCCGGGGCGGGCAAAATCATCGCTCTTAATTTCGTGCTTACCGGACCATTCATAAAGCAGAACATCCTGCTCTGCATCCTCCGGAAGCCTAAGGCGAATCTGTTTAAGGTTGTTTATAACCTCCAAAGTGTCTTCTACAATATTTGGAATTGTTTCAAATTCGCTGGAGACATTATGAGTGGTTCCGTTGCCGTCAATCGATTCAATTTTTACAGCGGTAATTGCATAACCCTGAATCGAGGAAAGAAGAACTCTGCGTAAAGTATTCCCAACAGTTGTGCCAAAACCGGGTTCAAACGGAGACGCAATGAATTTTCCGTAATTCTGATTGAGATCTCCATGTTCAAATGTAAAGCTTTTGGGGCGTTTGAATCCTGACATAAGGTTCTTACGGGCCATGATCACTCCTTACTTAGAATATAATTCGATGATCATCTGTTCCTTGATATCGCCAAGATCTGTGATATCGCTGCGGCGCGGTGCCGCGAGGAACTTGCCTTTCATCGCATCCGGGTCAAGACTAAGCCATGGCATAACGCCCGACTTGCCGAATTCTCTTAAAGCTTCCTTAATAACCGTTAAATTCTTGCTGCCTTCCGCAATGCCGATTTCATTCTCGGGTTTAATAAGGTAAGAAGGAATTGTAATTTTTTTGCCGTTAACAAGTATATGTCCGTGCAATACAAGCTGTCTTGCCTGACTTCGCGATGTCGCAAAACGCAGACGGTAAACAACATTATCAAGCCGTCTTTCCAACAAGGCAAAAAGGTTTTCGCCTGTGATACCGGGCATACGCTGAGCGCGATCAAAGAAAAGCCTGAATTGTTTTTCAAGCATTCCGTAGATTCTTTTAAGTTTCTGTTTTTCGCGAAGCTGTACGCCGTAATCCGATCTCTTGCCGGGGCGGGCTTTTGGATCCTTACCGGGAGCGGATCTTTTTTTATTCATCGGGCACTTGTCGCTTTTGCAACGATTCCCTTTGAGCATTAATTTTTTCTGTTCTACACGGCACATTCTGCAAACAGGGCCTGTGTATCTTGCCATATCTTTCTCCTATATGCGCTATATGCG
>WQSP01000063.1 GCA_009787795.1 Treponema sp. | reverse complement strand
GGTAAATTTCAGGTTATATGAACCGTAAATTTTCGGATGTCTTTTTTAAGCATCTAGTAAGCATTGTAGCCCTCTTTTCCGTTTTGGCATTGGGGGCTATTCTGCTTTTTGTTTTTGCGCAAGGCTCAATGCCGTTTTTTACTTCCACTTCGTCCAACATTCAGCTTGTCGCGCAGCGAATCGACGAAATCACTGTTAACGGCGTTTCCTATTATAATCACAGCACATTTATAAATGTTCCCAAAAACGCAAACGTTATATCGGTAAGTTTTCCAAGTGGAGACGATATCGAAACATTGGAAATAAATATCGACCATAACGAGAAAGACGCGCAAAAAAGTCTTTCCTTTAAATATTCGGGCAATGTAGAAATATCGTATCCCGAAAATTATGTTTACACGGTAAGCTGGGTTTCCGGTATTGCCGCCCTTCAAAAACGAATACATATAATAATCCCTGAGCCGCCTTACAGTTTTGGAAGTTTTATTTCCGGCTTGCAGTGGCGGCCAAGCAGGGATAAAGTTTACGGCATTTTCCCAATGATCGCTGGCACTTTGGTCGCAAGTTTCGGCGCAATTTTACTCGGAGTGCCGATTGCGCTGTTATGCGCACTTTTTATGGCGGAGTTTTTAAAGCCAAAGTTTGCGTCGATTGTCCGCGCCGGTGTTGAACTGCTTGCGGGGATTCCATCCGTTGTGTACGGATTTTTCGGGCTAATGGTGATAGTTCCGTTTGTCAGAAAAACTTTTGACATACCATCGGGCAATACGCTGCTTTCCGCCATAATCGTTCTTGCGCTCATGATCCTGCCGACTGTAATTACAATCGCGGAAACTTCACTTCGCGCGGTTCCTTTGTCGGTAAGGGAAGCGAGTCTCTCCCTTGGCGCGAGCAAAATGCAGACAACATGGAAAGTTGTTTTACCTCATGCAAACTCGGGCGTAATCGCAGGAGTGATTCTCGGCATTTCGCGCGCAGTCGGCGAAACCATGGCGGTAATTCTTGTGGCGGGCAACTCGCCTCAGCTTACGATTAATCCCCTTGCGAGCGTAAGAACGCTTACTTCCACCATCGCCATGGAGATGGGATATGCGGCAGGCAGACACAGCGAGATATTGTTTTCGATAGGCGTTACATTATTTTCTATAATATTGATATTAAACAGTTTGATACTTTGGTACAGACGAAGAATAGAGACATGAAACAAATGTCCACGGATTTGCACGGATTAGCACGAATTTAAAAGTGCAGGAGAGGGTAATGAATTTGCGATTAGGCAAGAGAAAGTTTTTCGACTCATTAATGTATGGCGTTATGGCAGTTGCTTTGGGAGTTGTTATTGTTGCTTTGCTGTTTATAATTGTATATATTTTCCGTTCTCAGGCAGGTTTTTTAAATTTATCATTTCTTACCAATGCGCAAACCGGCATTCTCCCAATGATTGTAACAACCCTTTACATTGTAATCGTATCGATTGCAATTGCTCTTCCTGTAGGTCTTGCAACAGCGATTTTTTTAAACGAGTATTCGAGAAATTCTTCGTTAATAAGAATTTTGCGTCTTGCGATTGAAACGCTCGCGGGGATTCCTTCTATCGTGTACGGTCTTTTCGGTCTTCTTGTGTTTTGCAGGGTGCTGGGTTTTGGTCAGTCCATTATCGCGGGCTCTCTTACATTAAGCATTATGATTCTGCCTGTAATTATCAGAACAACGGAAGAATCTTTAAAGTCCATTCCCGATTCATTCCGCGAAGGATCTCTTGCGTTGGGCGCAACAAAGTTTCAGACAACAGTACATGTTGTTTTGCCCTCGGCGCTTCCCGGGATTTTAACGTCGGTAATTCTTGCAATCGGACGCGTTGTCGGCGAATCCGCGCCTGTACTGCTCACAGTCGGTTTGACAAAAAACATGCCGCACACAATTTTTGAATCGGGAAGAACGCTTACCATTCATCTTTATTACCTGACAAACGAAGCGGTACGCCCCGAGGATTTCGGCATAGCTTTTGCAACCGCCTCCGTGCTTGTAATACTTGTCGTAATTATAAATACGGCAACAAAAATCCTGACAGCCAATTTCAGAAAGAAATTAGGAGATATATAGTATATGGAAAATAAAATAGATGTTAAAGAACTTGACCTCTTTTACGGCGAGTTTCAGGCGCTTATAAAAATTAATTTTTCGATTAAGCAGGGTGACGTTGCCGCATTAATCGGACCGTCGGGCTGCGGAAAATCTACGTTTATCCGTGTGCTTAACCGCATGAACGATTTGATTCCTTCATGCAGAATTACGGGGCAGGCGCTGCTTGACGGCGAAGATATTTACGGCGATATGGATGTGACGGAACTGCGAAGCCGTATCGGGATGGTGTTCCAAAAACCCAATCCTTTTAACATGACAATTTTTGACAATGTCGCATACGGTCAGCGGATGCAGGGAATAAAAGACAAGCGAATACTTGCCGACATCGTGGAAAATTCGCTTAAAAAAGCCGCTCTCTGGAACGAAGTGAAAGACAGACTTAAAAAACCTGCGCAGGCGTTATCGGGCGGACAGCAGCAGCGTCTTTGCATCGCGCGAAGTATTGCCATGGAACCGGAAATTATTTTAATGGACGAGCCGACAAGCGCTCTCGACCCGATTGCAACAGGACGAATCGAAGAATTAATCGGCGAACTTAAAAAGGATTATTCCATTATACTTGTAACTCACGCGATGCATCAGGCGTCCCGCGTCAGCAATAAAACGGCATTCTTCCTGCTGGGCGAATTAATAGAGTATAATAACACAAGGGAAGTATTTACAAATCCGCGCGACAAGCGAACGGAAGATTATATTTCAGGAAGATTTGGATAAGAGGGGATATATGGAATCAAGAAAGTTTTTTTCGGAAGAGTTAAGCCGTTTGCGGCAGGATATTTTGGCGATGGCAACCAGGGTGGAAGAAAATCTCGGCAAGGCGCTTACAGCTCTTCGCACCCGTAACAGCGATCTTGCAAAAGAAGTGCGCGCCGACGATTCGGATGTTGACGCTCTTCAAATAAGAATCGAAGATGATGCCGCAATGATTATCGCCACGCAGCATCCTGTTGCGCGCGATCTTCGCGAGATGGTAACAATTTTCAAATTGACAAGCAATATCGAGAGAGTGGGAGATCATGCCGTTCATCTTTCGCGCGCCGCAAAGAAACTTGCAAAGAGCGCGGATGCTCCATTGGGTATGCAGGAAAATTTGGAAAAAATGGCGCATTTGGGACAGCAAATGCTTCGCGCCGCAATTTCCGCGTTTTTGGAACAGGATGCAAATGCGGCAAGAGAAGCCGCCGCGATGGATTGTCTGATTGACAGCGAACATAAAGAAATAACAGAAAGTATTTTAAAGCTGATGAAGAAAAAACCCGAACAGGTAAAAAGCGCTCTTCAGATACTTCATACATCCAATCAGCTTGAGCGTCTCGGAGATCACATTACAAACATTTGCGAAGCCGTAATTTACATGATCGAAGGAAAACATGAGGAATTAAATGAGTAAGGCTTCCATTTTAATTGTAGAAGACGATCCTGCAATTCAGGAATTGCTTGCCCATGCGATGTCAAAAGAAGGCTGGAAACTTCATCAGGAAAAATCGGGCGAAGACGGCTTAAAATTGTTAAAGACAAAAAAAGTTGACTGCATTCTGCTTGATATAATGCTCCCGGGAATTGACGGTCTTAAAACATTAAAAAAAATAAAAGAAATAGAGCAATGTAAAAATGTCCCGATTATAATGACAACCGCAAAAGGCGAAGAGTCCGATATTATTACAGGGCTTGAGCTTGGCGCAGACGACTATGTGGTAAAACCGTACAGCCCCAAAGTGCTGATAGCGCGTATTCGCGCAGGTCTCCGCCGTAACGAAGAATCGGGTTTAAATACCGGTACATCATCTACAGTGTGGCAGCAAGGTCCGTTAAAACTTGATGCCGCCCGTCATGTAGCGTTTAACGGCGAAGAACAACTTGATCTTTTTGCGACAGAATTTGCTTTGCTTAAACATTTTTTGTCTCATCCCGAAATTGTTTTTTCGCGTAACCAAATAATCGAAGCGATCCGAGGACCCGATTACCCTGTCACGGATCGTTCGGTTGATGTGCAAATTTTGGGTTTGCGAAAAAAACTCGGGCATGCGGGAGACATGATCGAAACAATCCGCAGCGTTGGATACAGGTTTAGAGTACAGGAGTAGTCCACGGATTAACACGAATTTTATAGGAGTTTGTTGTGACAATTTTTAAAAACAGTATCATTACGCTGGGTTTGGCAGTGCTTGGTTTTTCTGCCGTGTTTGTAATCACTGTAATGGTATTCATGAATTCGCTTTACTACGAAATAAACACAAAAAGCCTTGGAAACACCGCAAAAACTTTGATGCTCGCTCTTGGCGACGAAGAAATAAATGAAATATTTTTATCCCATGACGGACAGATTCCAATACAGTTAACGTTGCCGTTCAGCGTGGACGAGGCATATCGTCTTACTTTGATTGCTCCGACAGGTTACGTTTTATGGGATTCCCACATATCGGAAAGAATGGTAAACCATATCGACCGCGAAGAAGTAATCGCCGCGCTTGACGGCAACGAAGGCTTTTCGCGCCGCGAATCTATAAGCACAGGTATGAGGCGCATTTACTGCGCGCTCCCGGTATTTGACAACAGTAAAAATGTAATCGGCGTATTCAGGCTTTCGTATTCGATTCCCGAATTCAGTTCGCGCGTTTCCGCGATTATTGCTCCGTTTGTAATTTTTATTCTTGTTTTTCTAATCGCGGCGTTTTGGGCGACTGTCATGTACTCGCGTTCTCTTGCGTCATCGCTTGGAAGGCTTGTGAGCATCGCTCAAACAAGCACGCAAGCTTTTTCCGATCCGGATGCAATCGATCATGTCGCCCCGGAATTTATAAGTCTTGAAAAAGCGATGCGCGCAATGTCGCAGGAATTGTCAATGCGTTTTGAACAGGCAAAAGCCGAAAGCAGCCGTCTTGAAGCGATTTTAGACGGAATGTCGGAAGCGCTCTTTGCGACGGATCAAGATTTAAAAATGCACATGCTAAATCCCAAAGCAAGAGAAATATTCTGTCTTGGAAACAGCGAAGTTAAAAATATGACATTGCTGGAAGTGACGCGCTCTACAGAACTTGCGGGAATTGCAAAAAAAGCGATAACAGGCGGTGCTCCATTGGAAATGGAACTGACTTTTCACGGAGGTAAAGAGCAGGTTTTTCAAGTGTATGCCTCTCCGCTTGGAAACGGCGAAAAAGCAGGCGTAATTTTGGTTTTGCAGGACATCACCCGTCTTGTAAAACTGGAAAGGGTACGAAAAGATTTTGTTGCGAATGTTTCGCACGAACTGCGAACTCCCATTCAGGTTATCAAGGGATTTTCGGAAACTTTAATCGACGAGGTGGAAGACGGCAATAAAAAGCAAATCACTCATTTTGTCGAGTTGATTCAAAAGAACGCAGGCACGATGGAAAACCTTACAAACGATTTATTAATACTTGCCGACCTTGAAAACAGTTCGATTAATCAGCGCGAAATGGAGGAATATAATGTCGCTTCAATAATCGATGAAGCGGTTTCTTCCGTTGAACAGCAGGCAAAAAAAAAGCAAATTGAAATATCTGTCGATTGCAAGGAAAAGATAAAGGCAAAACTCCACGGCTCATTGATTATTCAGGCGCTGATTAATTTGCTCGACAACGGAATCAAATATTCGCCGAACAAATCAAAATTGAAAATAAGCGCATGCATTGCCGACAACGAAGAAGAGCTTTTGTTTGAAGTGCGCGATAAGGGGATAGGCATACCGTCAGAACATTTGGAAAGAATCTTTGAAAGATTTTACCGTGTCGACCGCGCACGATCGCGCGAAGCCGGCGGAACAGGCCTTGGGCTCTCGATCGTCAAGCATATCGCGCTTCTTCATAAGGGAGATGTGTCCGTACAAAGCAAATCGGGCGAGGGATCGATATTTAAAATAAAGATCCCTGCAAGGATTCCTCGCTGATTATTTCCAACAATTCAACGGAAAAAATCAAAGTTGAATACGGCGGAATTATTCCCTGAATGCCTTCTCTGCCGTATGCAAGTCTTGACGGTATGTAAAACCGGTAAATGCTGCCGGGACTCATCAGCATCAAACCTTCTGTCCATCCCGAAATTACAAGCTCCAGCGGAATTAACGCTCCTTCTTCTTCTACAGAACTGTCGAACAAACTGCCGTCTATCAAATAACCTGTATAGTTTACCCTTACAACGGAATTATTTAGAGGTTTGTCTCCTGTCGAGTCTTCTATAATTTCATATTGAAGGCCTGATTGTGTTACCCGGATTTCGGGACGCTGACGGTTTGCTTCCAGGTATTCAGCTTCCAAAACCTGATTTTGATCGGCGACTCTTTCCATTGCGTTGTGAAGGGCAGTTTCCACGATTTCCATCGCTTCCTGTTCGCTCATCTGCGGTTCGACAGTAGGATCGTTCATGGCTCTGACCCCTGCAAGAAAAGCGTCATAATCAAAATCAATCGGCGTTGTGGCAAGATTCGATCCTATGATCATTCCGAACGCATAGCTTGTGCGGGCTTTGTCTTCGGCATGTCTGTAATCTTCCTGAATGGCTCTTGCATGAAGCGTCATCACCGCCAAAAACAGGCAAATTATAATCAATGTTTTTTTCATCTGTCTCTCCAATTAATAACCAAGATAGTCGCTGGGCAACACTTCGAGAAGCTCAACTGTAAAGATCAAGGTGGAGAAGGGAGGTATCGGACCGCCTCCTGCAACGCCATAACCCAGTTCCGACGGAATGTAGAATCTGAATCTGCTGCCTGTGTTCATCAGCTGGATTCCTTCTGTCCATCCTGCAATTACCCGATCAAGCGGGAAAACTGCCGGTTCCTGACGTTCGTAGGAATTGTCAAAAAGCGTTCCGTCGGTCAGTCTGCCTTCGTAATGAACTTTGACGAAACTGTTTTCCGACGGTTTCGGTCCGTTTCCTGTTTCCAATACTTCATATTGAAGACCGCTTGATGTCATTGTGATGCCCGGTTTTCTGGCATTTTCCGCAAGGAAGGCAATTTCTTCCAGTCTGGCACCCTCGTTTTGCTCCATCATGAGAGCCTCCTGCTGTTTCTCGATTTCTTGTATTGCTTCCATAATAATTCTATGGGCATCGTTGACGTCGATTCGTGTTTTTCCGCCCGAAAGTCCGTCCCTCATGCCTTTCATAAACTCGCTCATGTTGGGATGTATTCCGTCAGCCTCAAGACCGTCTCTCAGTCCCGAACCCACATTGAGACCCAAGGCGTAAGATGCAGTCTTGTCAAAATTTATCTCTTCTTTTTTATTGGAAGAACCGGAGCCGCCGCCATTACAGCCTAAAAAAGACACTGTTATGATTAATACGGCAAAAATTGTCAATATTCTTTGTTTCATTGCAAGAGTATAGCCTAAATTAAAGGTATTGAATAGGCATGTTTGGTTATTTTTCCATCTTTGCCGTAATTTAAAGGGAAAATTTCGCTTTTTTCTTGTTACCTGAACGGATATTTCGTATTTTACTATTGTGTGCTTTCAAATTATAGCCGACAATAGATCAAGGGAGAGGATACTCTTATGGATAGTAATGTAATGAGAAAAATCCTTATAGTGGATGACAATGAAGTGCATCTTGTTATTGCCGAGAACATCCTAAAGGGTAAATACGATGTAACCACCGCAAAATCAGGGAAAGACGCGCTTGCTCTTCTTTCCAAGGGACTTGTTCCCGGTTTGATTCTGCTTGATGTTTTGATGCCGGAAATGGACGGCTGGGAAACCTACAATAAAATAAAGGGCATAAGCCTTTTGCGAAATGTCCCGATTGCGTTCCTGACATCTTTGGACGGGGTAAGGGAAAAACTGTATGCTTCCAGAATTGGAGCCGCAGACCTTATTACAAAACCCTATGACGGCGAAGAACTGATTAAAAGAATCGAAAAAATGCTGGAAGGCGTATCCGCCTAGCAAAAACCGCTATTTTTCCATTTCCCTGCTTGAACATACCATAAATCTGTGCTAATATCCTCAATAATATCCATAAAAAGCAGAGGAAAAATATGTCGAACAAAAACATTGCAATGATTGACGGTAATAACGCGGCGGCGCACGTTGCCCACGCGCTCAGCGAAGTAATCGCGATTTATCCGATTACCCCCTCAAGCCCGATGGGAGAGCTCTCCGATGAGTTTTCCGCCCAGGGGCGCAAAAATATCTGGGGTTCTGTCCCCGATGTAATTGAATTACAATCCGAAGCAGGCGCGGCGGGCGCTGTTCACGGAGCGCTTACAACAGGCGCCATGTCCGTTACGTTTACCGCTTCCCAGGGCTTGCTCCTCATGATTCCCAACATGTATAAAATCGCAGGCGAACTTACTTCTACGGTATTTCACATTTCAGCCCGCGCCCTTGCAACATCGAGCCTTTCGATTTTCGGCGACCACCAGGACGTAATGGCTTGCCGCCAGACAGGCTGGGCGATGCTTGCTTCCAACAGCGTTCAGGAAGTAATGGACCTTGCATTGATTGCTCATGCAAGCACATTGCGCTCACGCGTTCCCTTCCTGCACTTCTTTGACGGTTTCCGCACAAGCCATGAGCTTCAGAAAGTCGAAGAAATTTCCTATGACCAAATGCACGAAATGATCGATGACGAACTTGTCGCAGAGCATCGCAAACGCGGTCTTACTCCCGAAAATCCGCACATTCGCGGTACAGCCCAAAACCCCGACACTTATTTCCAGGGACGCGAAGGCGTAAACAAGTACTACGATAAAGTACCCGGTATTGTTCAGGCGGAAATGGACAAGTTTGCAAAAGTGGTCGGCCGCCAATACCATATTTTCGATTACTACGGCGCGAAAGACGCGGAAAAAGTGATTATCATAATGGGTTCAGGTTCTGAAGTTGTCGAAGAAACTGTCGATTACCTAAACGGCAAAGGCGAAAAAACAGGCGTTGTAAGAGTTCGTCTTTTCCGCCCGTTTGACGCAAAACTTTTTGTTAAGGCGCTGCCTTCAAATGTAAAGGCAATTGCGGTAATGGATCGCACAAAAGAGCCTGGCTCTCTTGGCGAACCGCTTTATGAAGATGTGCGCACCGCAATCGCGGAAATGCAGGCATCGGGCGACTTTAAGGCAACGCCGATTATTCTTGGCGGACGCTACGGTTTGGGTTCAAAAGAATTTACGCCGAGTATGGCAAAGGCTGTCTATGACAATCTTTC
>WQSP01000062.1 GCA_009787795.1 Treponema sp. | reverse complement strand
TGCTTAAGCAGGTTTTGAATCTCGTTTACCGAGTTTCTTTGCGGCTCGGAAAGGCAGTCGCTTACTTCGCTGAACTCTGCAAGCGGGATACGTTCACAAACGGCATTAAATCTGTCACGGATGATTTTTTCGATCTCGCCGCGTTCCTTCTCCTTTGATTTGAGAAGAGTGCGCGAACCGTCAAATTTACCCTGCGCCTTTTCAAGAAGCGCCTGCAATTTTGACTGCGCGTTTCCCCTGACAACCCTTACTTCGTCAGTACTGGACGGACGCATCTTGCTGGTTCCAACCGCCTGAAGCCACTCATCCATATAATGAACAGGCTGTTCGTACGGATTGTCGTCCACAATCTTGGCGAAGAACTCTCTGGTTTCCGTATTTAAAAAAGAAGGATGCAAAATCCCGAAACGAAGAAGGTATTTTTTGGGAGGGGGAAGTCTTCCCGTCGCTTTTCTTGCCACATTCAAAAGATATTCCCAAAACGGCGACATGAACTGCATGCGAAAAACGCTGCGATCCTTTGGGTCTTTGGCGGTAAGGTACTTTTGCAAAATGCCATGCACCCTCTGCGCAATATCGCCCTCGCCTGACAATGCGGTTTTATAATAATTGGGATCGCTATAATTGTTGTGTCCTTTTTCTTCGAACTTTTTGGTTATCTGCGGAAATTCGGACGCGCTTAGATCTACATCCCCGCCTGAAGAGCTGGTAATATCCGCGAAGTCTTGACTGTTCTTGTCGCCAAAAATGTCGCTAAAATCCGGAAGCGGGCCGTTACCACTGCCTGCAGTTCCCAATAAAGCGGCAAGTTCGGGATCCATATCCCCATTCTGAGCCTTATCAGCCATAATTCATATTAAATCAAAATTTGACGGTTGTCAATGTTTGAAATCTGTAGTATTTTATAAAAAACCAAGGAGGTTTTCATTTATGGTAAAAAAATCAATATTGATATTGCTCATCCTTAGCGTATTGTTTGTCTTTTCCTGTCAAAGAAAGGACACAACATCCGAATCGGGCGAAGATGTAATATTAAATTACGTCCCTGAAGATCTGTCAACAATAACTACCCCGGGCTTTGCAATAACCACAAGCGCCGCACTATATAGAATCAGCGGAGATGATGCTGGAACTCCGGCGACAAAAACCGTATGGGCAGCGGCACTCGCGCTTGGAGAAAGCATTCAGGTCGGCGAATCAAGAAGAATGACTTTTCAAGGCAATAACAGAGAGCAGGATTGGATTGCCATCCGCCGTACAGACGGCACGGAAGGATGGGCAACAGCGCTTTCTGTCGTTCCTGCGGGCAGACTTGCGGTAGTAATAGAAGACCGCACCTTCTTGCATACACAGCCCGGAAGCATCAACGTATCCAGACACACTTTATCCAGACAATCTGTCGTAGTTTTCTACCCGGAAACCGAAAGCGGCGGTTTTGTATCTGTCAGAGGTTATGATGTTGTTCGCAAGGTGTTTGTAACTGAAGACAACAGCTTTGTTCGCCGCAATTCGCTTTCCATCAGGGAAGCCGATGTTCAATCGGCGATTTTGCTTCAAACAGCGCTTACGTTAACAACAGAATTGCAAAAGCCGCGCAGAGACGCTCTTTTGGAATCGGCTTTGTTGGACTATCCCGATTCGGTATTCAGCTCCGAGATTTTTGAAGTTGCCAATCCCAATACATCAGGCGTAATTATTCACGATTTTGATACGCAATAGACGATCGTTTTAAACGATTTCGTCCAGGTCGATTTCACCGGCAGTGCAGGGAACTGTGACACCGCAGTTTTCCAGCACTTCCGGGTGAACTTCGCCGAAAATGCCGATTTTCTTTCCATTACAAACAATCGCAGCCGCCCGCCCCGGAATGAATCTTTCATCATCCGATTCTTCCACTTCGTATTCGCGGGAAATGTAATAAAAGAGCGTCTGCAATTCTGCGGCGGCTGTGTTAAAGTTTGCATCGTTTCCCGCGTGAAGGAACCCGGCGAACTGACGCGTTTTGCTGCGGTTGTTCTCCGCTTCGTCAAGCCACGCAATTTTTCCCACCTCGAAAATTTTATGCGGATAGACAGAACGCCCCGAGATTGATTCGCTTGCCATTAAAGACGCGATAATCGAGTCGCGAACAAATTCATAATTCTCGGTCATCGGGTTAAATATGCGGATTATCCTTTTGCCGTCTCCGCGCATTTTTTCGACAAGATCCTTTCGCGAACCCAGATAATTGTAAATCATCTCCTGATACCCCATTCCAACCAGCAGCTCTTTTACCTGTCTGGAGAATAGCGTAATCGGCAGAAGTCTCCCGATTGTTGCATCGGAAGGACGCTGAGGTTTAAACGATTTTAAAGAACGTCCAATCATTACATCTTCGGCAACATCGGCGGCATGGAGAAAATCGTTTCGATACTCGGGAGGATATGCGCGTACGCCTTCGGATACGCCTTGATTTGCTTTTTGGTTTTCCTGACCCTTCTCGCAGCCGGTAAGCGCTTCCGCTTTTACGCCCATTCGCGCAAGCGCTTTAACACATTCGTCTGCGCTAATTTTTTCGCCGAGGAACCTCACGATCCTGGAGAGCGAACAGAAGACCGGCTCCTGGAAATAATAAGGCGTAACCATTTTTCTGCAGGCGGAAGCGAACATGCCGGAAGGCAGATCGCAGTCATATTCAATTTCTACAGGTTCGATGGTAAAGCCGTTCTCGAAAAAGTCGCAGGCAACAATCGATGCGGCAAGTGTAAGCCCCGGAAGATCGGTTCCCGTAAGCTCGACAAAGACTTCGTCATCGCCGACTTTAACTGCGCCCAAATCGTTTGAATTGATGATCGGCGGATACGAGAGAACCGCTCCCCTGGAATCCGTCAAAAGCGGATGAATCGGCTCATGTTCCTGAATGTACGCAAACTCCCTGCCTTTGGGATGCTGCTTTAGAATCTCCCTCAAAGTGATTGCGCCTTTTATTCCGTGTTCTTCTGCGGCAAGAGGCACAAAGGAAACTGTATCCGGGTCTGCGCCCTTATAAACAATCGGCCATGAAATAAGCGGTTGTTTTTTATCGTCGTTAATTCGATATATGCCCATCGACATGCTTCGACGTTTTCTTCCAAAGTTCCACGCAAGTTTTTCCTGCGTCTGGATCATATCGCGAAGCTGAGGGTCTGTAATCTTTTTGCCTCGCGCAATAAAACCGGTAAGAAACGGTCTTACCTTTTTTACGCTCTCTTCAACTTTAACCTTATATGCCGCTTTCTTGATATCGCCGGGACGGGAAAAAAACGGGTACTCCGGGATCTTTCCGCCATTGTAAATTTTCAACTGACGGGCGCAGCCTGCCGTAGCCCAAAGGTCGGGTCGGTTTGTGTCGTTAAGCTCGATTTTTAAAGTACGCTCGGACTCGGGAAGATTTTTGTCGCTGTCTTCGTCAAGCTCCGCCTTTGCGCACGTAAGGGCTTCTTCAAACTCGTCTTTGGTTTTCCATGAGCTTTTTCCTCCGGGACAGCCCGCAAGCGTATAAAAAAGCTGCTCGTTTACTTCGATTTTTGGCATATTGGGAGTATAACAAAACAAACTGAACTTGAAAAGTAACTCTCGTCTTTTTTAAGGGGGTTGTCAAAGCACCCATGAATTATCATAATGAGGATAAATAAAATTTCACTTTTTTATGGAGGAAAAAATGAAAAAAATTGCATTGTCTCTTTCAATCGCATTGTTGGTTGCTATAATGGTTGGCTGCGGCGGAGGCGGAGGTTCGGTTTCTATTGGTATTGCCAAACCGGAGTTGAATTTTACAGACCCGTATTGGGCAAATGCCGCGAACAAACTTATGGATAAAGCTGCCGATCACGGTCACAGCATATCAATGGACAATTTAAAGTACGGCATCGAAGAAATTAAAGACCTTTTAAACGCGCGCATCAACACATTGATTGTCAGCAATATCGATGACGGTATCGGCGAAGTGATATCCGATCTGCAAAAAAGGAAAGTGATTGTAATCGGCTACGAACAGGTTAGTTCACAAGCCGAATACGACTACTTTGTTGCCTTCAATTATTTTTCGGCGGGAATGAAGCAAGCTGAAGGCATATTAAACGGGATTGAAATAGGTATCGGAGGACCAAAAACGATTGCGTTCTTTACGGATCAATCGGCAAGAAGTTCTCTGATTTTTAAAGGAGCCATGTTTCTTCTTACCCCCTACATTGACCAAGGCTCAATAAGAGTCATCGGTGGAAGTCAAAACGTCATCGAGTCTGCCGATTCAAGAGCGGCGATGAGAGCGCTCCTGTCGGATGCCGCCAGAAATGTCACCCTGGATGCGGTTTATGTAACAACCGACGAGATGGCTCGCGGCGTTATTGATGCATGCAAATCGGAAGCAAGATATAACAATAAACTGCCTGTTGTCGTTGGCATTGGCGCAGACTTTGCTTCTGCAATGTCGATAAGGAACAACGAACAGTACGGTACAATCCTGTTAAACCCTGGCAGACTTGCGGAAGTCGCAATTACCATTGCGGAGCAGGCTGCCAGAAAACAGGAAATCAGTATTGATAATATGAGTCCTTCAACGTTGAATCCCTCGGAATCCGGTTATGCGGGCAGAGGAACACCGCCAATCTTCCTCGTGGAACCTTCCCTAATAAGGAACGACAATCTGAATGACCTTGTAGAGGCGGAAATCTACGCACAGCACGACAGTGTAAATTTGGTGAACTAAACCTGAAAAGGCAAATGAGCCCGGTTACAATCGTAACCGGGTTTTTTTTGATTATTACCAATAATAAAGAGGCGCAGTAAGAGCCGAGGCGATTGCCAAAGTGACAATATCCAGCTTTCCGCCTATAAAGTAATTGTGGGTGCCATTGATGTTGCGGTATCCAATCTCAAACGAAAAGAGATTGTATTGAAACCTGCCAAAACTTGCCCTTAAACCCAATTGAATGCCCAAAGTGAAAATAAAATTGTCCGTGTTAAATTTGTCTTCTTCCAATAACAGGTAATTAATCGAAGCAAACGGTCCTACAAAGAAATTACTGCCGCCCCCGAATGTATAATTGAAAAAATTCCAGTAAACCATTGCGTTGACAAGGAAGATGCCGCCATAGGAAACAATCTCGTCTTCATAATACCCGCCCTCATTATAATAATAATCTTCATAATAGGTGCTCTCAAAGCTCATCCAGCTTGTAAGCAAAAACGGACAGAAAGACACTCCAAGGTTTGTCGTTTTGTTTTCAAATCCGATATTGATTAACGAGAAATGACCTTCAAAATCATACTTGTTGTTTACAGGCAGATTCAGTCCAAAGCCGACATTCCCGGCATTAAAATTCACGATCATGGAACCGCCGTTGTCCTGTGCAGCCGCAGGCACCAAAATTGAGGCAATTATCAATAAAAATAGAAATCTTTTTTTCATAAGAAGCTCCTTCATCTGTATCTAACCTAAATATAACACCTTTTTTTTACTCTTTCAATTAAATCCTTAAAAATTTCGCCTTCTTTTTGAATCAGTCCGATAAAGGGGTTATCCCCGGGTTTTCCAAGAACCTGCTCCATCTCCTCATTGTTGCGAAATGTGGCTTTTTTAAAGGCATTATGATAATCTTTTGCGCGGCTCTCGTAGATTTGTGTTTCTATCCAGCGGCGAATTTCCAAAACTGCATTCAATTCATTGGTAAAAACCTTCGCATCCGGAGCCGTATTTGTCTCGTACAGAAACTTAAGCACAGCCCAGGCATGACGGCATTTGTCAAGCTCGTACTCCTCGTCCCAGAAATCGTAAACTTTGTGAATTTCGTCCCAATCCTTGTACCTGCCTTCGCCAATTTCCTTGCGCAGACTGTCCACACGGAAAGCGGGAACAATTTGCCCGCCTGCATTGACCCAGTCCTTGATACGCTCTTTGGAGGAGAGCAAATCGCTCATATCCTGATAACTCATTTCCAGGCGCGAATCAAAAAATGACGCGACAGTCTTTATCGAATAATAGCGAAGCATTTGGCGGTAAGAGGCAATCGCTTCGAACGGCTTCATTATTACCTGCCCGCGCTTTGAGTTTTCGAACTGACTGCAATAAATTTTTCTTACGGATTTCTTGTCCAGATTCGATATGTCGGACACCGACAGCCCCGACTCGTGAAGCCATGCCTCCAGAAAAGACAGCGCCGCGATAATTTCCTCGGCAGTGTCGGGAGCAAGATAGTCGGATTCGATTCTCTGTATTTTGATTTTTCGTTTATCGCGGTTTTTGGTCTTCCATGAATTGCGTTCAAGCGCATAGAGGTTGTGCATCCAGAAATATGCGGGCATTACTTCCAGGCGGTTTTTGTGAACATTGTTGTTTACAAGCGAAAAAGGAAGCGGAATATTTAGCTCTGCGGGATATTCACCCTTGGCGATAATCACAAAAGACGCAAACACGCTTGAATGTTTAAGGCTGACCGCAAGCCCCGGCCAAAAACCGCGTTTAGCCCTAATCTCGCCGTCATTGGCGCGGCTGTTGTGATTACTGCCGATTGTAGCCGCCGCTGCCATGTTCGACATCCCCTGTATAAGGCTTGCTATCAAAAATGAATTGTTGTGATGCTGTTCATGCACGGGGAATATCAAATTGTTGAGTATCTCGCAGCATGACACTGTGGAATTGTCTCCCAGTACCGAATGAATCAATCTTGCGCCGTATTTTAAATTGCTGTTTCTTCCCATGACAAAGCGCACTGCCTTGGAGCCGTAAAAAACATTGCACGCGTACCCGACAATGCCGTTTACCATTTCGACGCCCTCGCCTATTTGCGTCGGCTCATCGGCGGATGAAAGTATCGTAATGTTTTTAAGTTTGTTTGCGCCTTTAATATAAGCGCATTCTCCGATTGCCGTATCTTTAATAATTGAACAGCTTTTAATCACCGCGCTGTTGCCGATTATTCCGTAACTTCCGCGTACGCCGCCGTATTGTTTTTGCGTTATCTCTGCAAGTTTTTCCGCAAGCGCGGTATCGTCGCGGTAAGCTGCCCACAAGTATGCATCTGCCGCTATCATGCTTTCGAAAGGAAGTATCGAGCGACCGCCCGCTTCGTTCATTACCTCGATCCATACGCGCACAGCTTCATCTTCGCCGTCCTTGATTGCGCCGTTTCCGAATTTGGAATGGTTGGTTGTCTGCAGCTCGTTGACTTCGGAAAGTATGCAGTTGTTTCCGATTATGTAATTGGAAATAAAGGCGCAGTTTTGAATTGCCGTGTCGTCGCCTATGTCACACGAAATGATTGTACTGTTGCGTATTCCTGCCGGTACGCTGAAATCGTGATGTTTAAGGTAGACGCTTTGCAAAGACCCGATGCGCACAAGACCGAAAAAATAGGAGTCGTGGATTAAAAGCGGCTCGAACGGATCGCTTACAAGAAAGTTATCCCAGTTTGAACAGTGGTTTCTGTTTTTCTTTAATAGCTCGATTTCTTCAAAATTCAATTTGCGCCAGTCGCCCGGCTTTTTATAGAATTTTTCTTCCTGCTGTGCGTTCCTCAGCCAGTACTCATCAGCGCCGGGCGGCAGATATTCCGCTGTCACAAAATCGTAACCAAGGCGTTCCAAGGGCAGGATTGTTTTAGCTTTCATGAAGGTATTATACACTATTATGGTTCGAATGTATGCTCAATACTTGTATATAATTGCGGGGAGTAAAAGTTCTGCGGGCCAGGATTTATTGACAAAATAATTTTAATGCATTAAAACTAAACAAATGGCATTTACGGATTTTCAACAATTGAGTTTTCATAATTTGGATTGTGAAATAAACTATTGGTACAAAAAGGGAAATTCCGATAATTATATCATTTTACTGCACGGTGCCGGTTGCGATCATTTGATGTTTGAGAAACAAGTGGGCATTTTTGACAAAAACCATAATTTAATAGCCTGGGATGCCCGGGGACATGGTTTGTCAAAATTAAACGGAAAAAAATTTAACTTTTATGATATGTATGACGATTGTTTGAAATTATTACAAAAGCACAAAATTGACAAAGCTACTTTTATCGGACAATCAATGGGCGGTAATTTGGCACAAGAAATGGCTTACAATAATCAAAATTTAATTGATAAGCTTATTTTAATAGATTGCACAAGAAACACTCAAAAATTAACACTTCTTGAGAAATACAGCATAAAATATTCACGCATTATTTTTAATTGTTATCCGTGGAAGACATTAATTCGGCAAAGTGCAAATGCATGCGGAAACGCTGAATACACAAAGAATTATGTCAGAAGCTGTTTTGAAAAAATGGAAAAAGAAGCATTTATTGAAATTATGATGTCATTATTTCAATGTTTGCATGAAGATCAAAAATACAAATACAATCTGCCGGTATTGTTAATCTGCGGAAAAAATGACAAAGCGGGAAATATAAAAAAATCCATGAAAATATGGGCAAAAGAGGATGATAGTTGCAGATTATGCATGATAGAAAATGCAGGACATAATTCCAATCAGGATAATCCTGATGATGTAAATGACAGGATATCTTTATTTTTAAAGGAATAGGGGGCGATGCTTTAGCATAAAAAACGTTATGTGCAATTTTTGCAGGATGTAAATTATTGTTATTAATATATAAAAAATGATTGACAAAATCGTAAAAAATGTTAGAATATGCATATGTATTTGTTAAATATTCCTGAAAAATATCAAGATGATATAAAAAAAGCCACTTTTTTACTCAAAAATGAAGGCTGTAAGGATATTTTTCTATTTGGATCATTAGTTACAGGGAAATTTCATCAAAATTCTGACATAGATATAGGTATAACTGGATTAAACCCAAAAAAATTCTTCAGAGTTTCGGCATCATTAGATAAAGCATTAAATAATAAAATAGATCTTGTGGATTTTGATTTAAATAATGAATTTTATAACCTTTTGGACAATTTGGGGGAAATAACCAAAATTGGATAATAATATAAATGCAAAAATATATGGGAAAATATTAAAGAGAATTTAGATTCATTTTTAAAGGAATAAGGGGCGATGCTTTAGCCATACCCCGGAACGCCCTTTTTGGGGGGGTTATTCCACCATTTTTCCAAAAAAAGTCTTGAAAAAATAATCCAAAAATGATATATTGGCTACAATGGCAGAAAAAACTCAAATTTTGGATAAAAAAGCCCCTCATTCTCCCAGCATAAAATTGCCCTCGGCAATTTTATGCATTGATCAGCCAACAGCCAACAGCCAACAGCCAACAGCCAACAGCCAACAGCCAACAGCCAACAGCCAACAGCCAACAGCCAACAGCCAACAGCCAACAGCCAACAG
>WQSP01000061.1 GCA_009787795.1 Treponema sp. | reverse complement strand
ATTATTTTCAGTCCGGATGACCGTTGTGTTGCTGTAGCCTCTTATGGAATACAGGTATTTGAAATTGAAACCGGCAATGTATTATTCGAATACCTTCCCGGAATAGGTGACCATAGCCGTAAGATATATTCCATTTCGTATGGTAATTATGCTTTCTTTATTATTTTTCCCCATGTGTCTCTAAGACCTACCGTCCTGTTAAACACAGGCTTTCCATTTGATTCTGAGTCACGTGTAAAATATCCAAGGCGTTCGAATTGATACGACTGCCCCGATTTTGCTTCGGCAAGCGATTTTTCTCCCCATGCGTTAACAATTTCCAGCGATGCAGGATTTAAGTTATCGGTAAATTCGCCGGGGGAGCCATCTGCTCTTGGTGTAATTTCCATCGGGCGTTCAACATTAAAAAGATAATCATAAAGACGCGCTTCTATGGGAACTGCATGTTCTGCGCTTACCCAATGAATCGTTCCTTTTACTTTTTTGTTGTCGGGAGAATTTCCGCCTCTTGTTTCCGGATCGTAAGTGCAGCGAACGGCGGTAATGTTGCCGTCTGCGTCTTTGTCAAAACCGGTGCATGTAATTATATACGCATATCTAAGGCGAACAGAGTTTCCGGGAAAAAGACGAAAATATTTTGGCGGCGGCGTTTCTTCAAAATCATCGCGTTCAATCCAAAGCTCGCCCGAAAACGGCACCTTGCGTGTCCCTGCGCTTTCGTCTTCGGGATTGTTGACAGCATCAAGTTCCTCGCCTTTGCTCTTGTCCCAATTTTCGATGATCAATTTTAGCGGACGCAAGACAGCCATTACGCGTAACGCGCGTTTGTTTAAATCTTCACGCAGGCAGTATTCAAGGAACGCAATGTCCACCATGCTGTCTGTCTTTGCAATGCCGATTTGCGTGACAAAATTGCGGATTGCTTCCGGTGTGTAGCCTCGTCTGCGAAGCCCTGCGATTGTCGGCATACGCGGATCGTCCCAGCCAGACACATATTTTTCCTGCACCAGTTTTAAAAGCCAGCGTTTGCTCATAACAGTGTTGCTAAGGTTCAAACGCGCAAACTCGATCTGTCGCGACGGGAAAACTTCGGCTTCGCGGATAAACCAATCGTAAAGAGGTCGATGTATTTCGTATTCAAGCGAACAAAGTGAATGGGTTATCCCTTCTTTTGCATCGGAAAGCGGATGCTGAAAATCGTACATGGGATAGATGCACCACGAGTCGCCCGTACGGTAATGATGCTCGCGGCGAATGCGGTACATGACAGGGTCGCGCATAATCAAATTGGGATGCGTCATGTCAATTTTTGCGCGTAATGTTTTTGCGCCGTCTGCAAATTCGCCCGCGCGCATTTTTGCGAAAAGGTCAAGATTTTCCTCGACAGAACGATCCCTGTACGGGCTGTTCCTTCCGGGCGGCGTGATGTTTTTATCGGCTGCTGCTGTCCCCCGGTATTCCCTGATTTCTTCGTCGCTTAGATCGTCAACATAAGCGTTTCCCTTTTTGATGATCTTTACGGCAAGCTCATAAAGGTACTCGTAATAATCGGATGCGTAGTATTCTCGATCTTCCCAATCGTAGCCCATCCATTTAATGTCGCGCTTAATCGCCTCGACATAAGAGATATCCTCTTTTTCGGGATTGGTGTCGTCAAAGCGCAAATTGCATTTTCCGCCAAAACGCTCTGCCATGGAAAAATCGATATAGAATGCTTTACAATGTCCGATATGCAGCCAGCCGTTCGGCTCGGGCGGGAAGCGGGTATGGACATAATTGAACCTGCTGTTTGCCAAATCTTCTTTTATAAACTCGCTAATAAAATCCGCGCCGGCGGGGTTGGAGATTTCAGAATCAGACATATAAATTCCTTATATTAAAAATTCGTCAAGTAACAGAGACCGAGCAGCAGAACCGCCCATAAAACTTTATCGCTGCGATCCATGTTGACAGCCGCCGTATTATTAAATATTTCTAGCTTGCCGCCGTACCACCAAAAGAGACCCATCTGCCCGTCGATGCGGAAAGTGTACTCGGCAAAATCCGCGCTGTCGCACTGAAAACCGAAAAATAAATACGCAAGCTCATCGAGGATTGCGCTGAACTGTTCTAGCGACTTTTTATAATCGACCTGCTCGATAGATGCCATGAATAAGGGGACATTGCCCTGAAGCGTGTCCTTGCGCGTTTCGTCGGATTTATCGACCCATGTTTTTTTTATTAGCAAATCGAGGTTATTTTGAAAATGGTCCAGGAATGTCCTAAGTTCGCCCGAGCTTTTGTCAAGTGCGAGGAGGCGCTGATATTCAACGCCAATCCCGAGAGCCTTGGCAAACTCGCCCGCCGCCTTCAAATCCGGTTTCTGTCCCTTGGAAAAACCATCCTTGGGCACCAGCCGTTCAGCCGCCTTGCGGTACTCGCCGGGCATCGAGAAATTGGAAGTGGGACTGCCTTTATACATGGTGATAATTGTATCAAAAATAAATAATAAATAAAAGTAAGTAAGGCAGAGGCGTTAAGCCCTGTGTGCTAGAATGGCTTGGTCATTTTCCATGCAGCCGTTAATATTTAATCCGCCCAGGCGCACTGCTCAGGTTAAATCCTTCGCGCATTAAAAATCTCATTGACTTTTATCTAGCGCCACGCCTTCTTAATTTCTCAAAATAACACGCTGCGCGTGCAACATTGGGCGCCATAGACGCTGCTGAGTCTTTTGTGCTTCCCTGCGTCAACAGGAAATTAAAAAGACAGTCTCGTCACCCTCTAACCTCAACTCACTCTTGTTTGTCTTTTATCTTTTTTACCCTAATGGTAATTTTAGGTATGTTTTTACGGCTTTGACGGTTGAAGGGAAAGCGAAATCGTTAAAGTTAATTTCTTGCGGTTTTAAGAAACGGACAGCGGAAACTTCGGCTTCTTCCAAATGAAAATCATCAGGTTTTAACCCTGCGGCTGAAATGGAAAAATACATATCACAGGTGTTGTAGTCGATATCTTTATATTTATATACATTGGAAAACGAGGCAAATAAAACGGGAATAGTCGGCGGTGTCCAGTCAATTTCTTCTTTTAACTCGCGGTAAAGACCGTCAATTACACCCTCGCCAATATCAACGAATCCGCCGGGAAGATCCAATTTTCCAATAGCAGGCTCTTTTCCACGGACGAGAAAAACGAGCTTCTCTCCGTCAGGTTCAGGCACAGTTATAAGACAGCCTGTAGCAGCGGCTATATTATGATAATAAACAAACCCGCAATCAGGACAGCGAAAAACCTTTCCTTCCTCAAATGCGATTTTCTGAGATGCACATTTAGGACAAAATTTAAACATAGCCAATTGTATCAAAAATAAATATTAATGTAACGACAGGGTAAAAAATGATTTAAGTTCTTACCCCTGACTACAAAGGCATGGGTGGAAGTTCTATCGGGAGCCTTTGGTCTGATACTAATAATGCCAGCTAGCGGCTGTGTTAAAAAAAGCCAGAGCCAACAGCTCCCGGTAGGGCTTTGCGCCCATGCCTTTTTATTTAGTTGGTAAGAACAAAGCTCATATTGTTTGTTACCACGTCCTTACTTTTATTTTTTATCAATTTTTGATATAATAATCCGTATGGAAACCGAATGTACACTTAGGGTTCGAACCTATGAATGTGACGCTTACGGTCACGTAAACAACGCGAACTATCTTAATTATCTGGAATATGCCCGCTATGAGTACCTTAGGGATATTGGCTTTGATTACTTAAAATCGGTCAAGGACAACTATGGTATTTTTATTGCCCGCATCGAGATTGATTATAAGATACCTGCCACTACCGATGACATCATGCTGATAAAAACCAAGCCGGTAAAAAAAGGCGCGGCAAGCGGCACTCTTGCTCAGCAAATTTGGCGCGGAGACGACCTTTTGATAGAGGCAAGGGTGACATGGGCATTTGTGGATTCAAACGGGAAACCGGTTAAAATTCCTCCTGAGTACGATCTGCCGGGATTAAAACCGTGAGCTCAGCCGGAAAGTTGCTGCCGTTTGTTAAATTATTTTTTGAAATAATAATTAAAATCTCTTTTATTATTTTGGGTGTGGTGCTGATTGTCTATTCCCTGAATGTCTTTAAATTATGGGGCAGGTTTGATTTATTTGTTTTTCTTTCCGGTCTTTTGGGATTGATAATTATAATTGTAGCAATCTCCTTTGATAAAATAATAAAAATTGCGATCAAACTTCCAAAGTTTGTAAAAGTTTTTGGCATTGCGCTTTTAATCATCGGCGTTGCGTCTTTTGTAATTGTTCAAGGCATCATAATTAGTAACATGCGCGGCAAGGCATCGCTTGCTTCGAACGAAACCGAATATGTAATTGTGCTTGGTTGTCAGGTTGTCGGCAGTTTGGCTTCAGTTCCGTTGATCCGCAGGGTTTATACCGCCATAGATTACCTGAACAATCACCCGGAAGCAAAGGTTGTAATATCAGGCGGACAGGGACCCGGCGAAGACATCACCGAAGCCGAAGCAATGCGCAGGCTATTGGCGGAAAAAGGAATCGCTTCCGACAGAATTTTAATGGAAGACAGATCCAGAAACACGGTGCAAAACTTCCGCCTTGCCGATGAATTATACGATCTTAAAAATAAAAATATCGTGGTAGTAACTACCGATTACCACATGTTTCGCTCGCTTAATGTTGCAAGAAAACAGGGGTATAAAAATGTCTCGGGTCTTGCAAGCAAAAGCCAGATTACCGTACTGCCGATTTATCTGTTCAGGGAATATTTCGCTGTTGTGTTTTATGCGCTGACAGGAAAGATGTAAAATTTTAAATAAAAACAGCTACCGCTTTTTTAATCGATAGCTGTAATGAAGAAAACTGTAAATGACTACAACCATTGGCAATTATAGTCTTTTTATTTATTCAGGAACAGCGCAGAATGTCGAATAAGCGCCTATTACTGTACCAAGATCAAATCTTCTTGTTTCTCCTCTTGGAGTGACATTAAAGAAACTAATACTTGTTTCCCGTCGTACACCCGCCGCATCAGTATACATGACACATACATCTACACGGGGAATTGTACCGGTCGTTGTATTAATAACCCTTATTGAATTGGGAGTGTAAGTAACACTTGCACTTGCAAAAACAAGAGTGGTTGCCACTAATAGCATAATTAATGCAATGCCAATGATTAAAAATTTTTTATTCATATAAACCGCCTTTTGTAATTTAAAATAAATTACCAATATTAATTACAACTGCCCATACAGGCAGTATTTACCGAAAATAACATTTATTGCCAATGTAATGTTATTTGAATACGATTTTGCATTACCACCAGATAGCCCAATTTAGGGTTTCGCAACCTGTGAGAATAAATGCCGCCAACAATAATGTTATGCACACCAACCCAAATAATCTCGTTTTCATAATAAAGCTCCTTTCCTGATAAAATACCTTGCCCTTAAGGGAAAGTTTTTCGCTCAACCGAGCGGTTATAAAAAGCCGAATTGGAATCAACAGATTTGTTCGGCGTTTTTATCTTTAATTTTTCGATTATTTTGCTTTGAGCATGTTTTAATCCTTCTATAAGTCCCATAACATAGAATTGACCTGATTCCGACAATTTTGGGAATGTGCATTGTAATTTCAATGAGTTTCTATAGCTCATATATGAACTAAATATATCATATAATGAGCATTATGTCAATATAATAGTAAAAAATTATCTCAGTTTTTATCTTTTTTTGCTTGCTAGGCGAGCATTACTATTATATGCTCAATTTTATACAGAATATTTATGACAGTTAATGAAAGGATAAAAGAAATCCGGCAAAAATTGAACAAATCTCAACGTGAATTTGCAAAAGCAATTTATGTGTCCTATGGCTATTTGTCGGAGATTGAGACAGGGCAGAAAGAAGCCAACGAACGCCTCATCCACCTTATTTCCGGCGCGTTTTCCGTTAACAAGCACTGGCTCCTTACGGGAGAGGGGCGTATGTTTAACAGCACACCGGAGGAGAAGCTGGAACGCGTAACCGGTCTTTTTAACGAACTGTACCCCGAGTTTCAGGATTTTGTTCTGCGGCAGATAGACGAGCTTATCGAACTGCAGAATATAAGACATGAAAAATAACAGTTAACTTCAAGCCATTACCTGCTTGTTCTTAGCTGCTTGTCTCTCTCAAAACGGCTTACGCTCAGGTCGATTAGCCGGGTGATCAAATCCGTATAATTGACTCCTGCCGCTTCCCACATTTTTGGGTACATGCTTATTTTTGTAAAGCCTGGCATTGTGTTTATTTCGTTTACAATTATGTTGTCCGGCGCTGACGAATCGGTCTTTAAAAAAAAGTCTACGCGCGAAAGTCCTTCGCAGCAGAGTGTCTTATAAACTTTTATCGCAAGTTCTTGAATGCGTTTTGTTGTCTCTTCGTCAAGTTTTGCCGGGATTTGCAAAGATGCGCCTTTGTTGTCAATGTATTTTGCATCGTAGGAATAAAAATCGTGGGATGGGGTTATTTCGCCCGGCACAGAGGCGACGGGTTCTTCATTGCCAAGAACCGCGCATTCAATTTCGCGCCCGGGGATAAATTCTTCCATGACAATTTTTGTGTCGTATTGGAATGCTTCTTTAAGCGCGGCAAGGTATTCCGATTCGCCGCTTACTTTGCTTATCCCCACAGAAGAGCCCATATTTGCAGGTTTGATAAAAACAGGCGCGGCAGTTGCGCCGCAAGCCAATACGGCTTTTACTTCGGAAAAAGACGGAACTTTTTCGTGGCTCCTTAATGTTAAAAATTTGCCTATTGGAATTCCCGCATCGCGAAAGAGGCGCTTCATTACGTCCTTGTCCATGCCGACTGCAGAGCCGAGTACGTCAGGCCCGACGAAGGGTTTGTCAGCCAATTTTAGATAACCTTGTATCGTGCCGTCTTCGCCGAACGGGCCGTGAAGAATCGGAAAGATAACGTCAAACTGATTTACGGCATCCATTTGCCATTGACCCGATTTTTCGATTTTTATCATGACAGGAACAAACTTTGATTTGTCGATTGCATCAAAAACATTTTGTGCGGATAATATCGATATTTCATGTTCTGCGGATTTTCCGCCGTAAAGTATACCGACTTTTTTTTTCATATAATTTCCTTTACCTGCCGGTAAGACGTCGCCAGGGGCTTATGCCGAAACGTATCATAAAGTAAAGCCATGCTAAAATAAAACCTGCAAGGTGGGTGGCATGAGCTACATTGCCGCCGCCGCCCGTGACAATAAAAAACAAAGACAGTACTGTGTAACCCAAAACCATGACAGGCGCGCGCAGGGGAATTATACCCCATATATAAATAATCGAGCTTGGGTACATTACCGCGTATGCAAGCATAACTGCATAAAGCGCGCCTGACGCGCCGACAAGATTCACGAGCATCATGCCGGAAAGAACGTATATTATAAAAGAAAGAACCCCTGCCAGAGCGCCTGTAATCAAGTAAAAGAGCAGAAACTCTTTGCTGCCCATTTGCCTTTCTACATGTATTCCAAATATGAAAAGACCAAACATGTTAAAAAGAATGTGGGTAAGACCGCCATGCATAAACATATAAGTTACAAAAGACCAAACTGTTCCTTTTTTAATTACAGCCTGAGGCAGCATCGCAAGCATATTGTTCAAACTCATGGGCACTTTTACCTCGTCATAAATCTGCCCATATCTCTTTTCCAAAATATCGGTAACATCAAGAGAAGAAACAACCGTGTCTCCAAAAAAGGACAATACGATATAAAAAAGCAGATTTATCCCTATAAGCCAATACACTGTGTTAAAATGCATAAATCTGAACGGTTTTCTGATAATGCTCATGATTGAGGCGCAGGTTCTCCGGCTAACCTTTCTTTTTCTTTTTTTACGGCTAACAGCGAAACAAGTATATGAATGCATAAAATCAGAGCGCAGACAGATACAATAACAATCACAACAACATTAACGATATTTACAATTCCATTTCTGAGGCCGTTCATTATGGAACTAACCGTAATATAGTTGTTTTCATCTGCAAATGCATTCGCTTTTTTCTCCGCCGTATTTGCAACCAAAAGTCTTTTTTGAATTTCGTTTGTGGCAAAACCTGCCGCATAATTAAAAATAATTCTGGGAATGCCTATTTGGTTGGCTTGCGGCCATACTGCATTTTTTAGCTCGTCCATGGAAGAATTTAACTGTGAGAGGTTTTCGCTCACCTCTGTCAGGTTAAGTCCGTTTTTTACAAAGGCAAGATCCGAATGATTCGCCGTAACATATTCCTCGAGTTCTGCCGATTGCCTGTTAATGGCGGATTTGATGTTTGCTCCCGCGCTGATCGCAACGCTTGCTATTACGATTGTAAAAAGAAAAGCGGCAACCGTTATAAAATAATGCTCTTTTTTTCCGTTATTTGGATAATTTTTGAGCGCCACCTTGTTAAAGAGAATGCCAAGGAGAATAGAGCCGGCGGCAGACACCACAAGAACAATAAAAATCATAATCTTACCTCACCTTACATTTTGGTATACAACTTTCCATTACAAAAGTCAATAATTGCCAAGGCGGCTAATCTTCATCGATATCGGAGTTTATGAAAGACGATACAATTCTTTGGTATTCTTCTATCGTAGAAGCGCGAACCACTTTATCGCGTAAAGCCGCTCCGCCAGTGATGCCTTTTGTATAGGCGCAAAATTGCTTTCGCATCTCAAGGCAGGCGATTTTTTCGCCTATGTCCGCGGCAAGCATTTTTAGATGACGCATGGCAGTCTCTATCCGATAAAAAAAAGACGCAGGCTCCCACGCGCCTGTTTGTAAAAACGAACGCGCCGCAGGAAAAATAAACGGGTTTCCCATTGAACCCCTTGCAAACATGATGGCGGCGCAGCCTGTCTCTTTTAACATTTTCTGCGCATCCTGCGGTGTGTACAAATCGCCCGAACCTGTAACGGGAACCGAAAGGCGCGTGACCAAATCCGCAATGCAAGACCAATCGCTTTTGCCGCCGTAATTTTGCGCTCGCGTTCGCGGATGCAGGCTGATCATTGCCGCGCCGGCTTCGACGGCTATTCGCGCGCACTCTGCATAATTAATCGAAGAGGAATCCCAGCCCGAACGTATTTTTACAGTGACCGGAATATCGCCCAAACATTCGCGCGAGGCGCGCACGGCAGCTTCCACTATCCTGCCCAGATTGGCGGGGTTTTTCATAAGCGCAGAGCCTGCGCCGTTCTTTACTACTTTGGGAACCGGGCAGCCTGAATTGATATCGATTGCATCGGGTTTTAACGGCGCAAGGAGCGATGCCGCCTTGTAGATTGAATCGCTCTCCCCGCCGAAGAGCTGTATGGCGTATAGCTTTTCATTCTCTCCGCGGCGAACAAGATTAAAAGAAGAAAC
>WQSP01000060.1 GCA_009787795.1 Treponema sp. | reverse complement strand
TACGCTGATGGTTTTATCCCCGATGTAATTTATGTTTCGCTAAGGGGCGGCGCGTACCTTGGAAACATCATAAGCGAATATTTTAAAATTGTTCTTGAAAGTTCGTTACATGGCAAAACAAGGCGGCCGGTATATTACGCGGCTGTCGTTGCGCGCTCGTACACCGATGTTGCAAAATCGCACAAAATCAAGGTGGACGGCTGGACATATTCGCCCGAGCATCTTCGCGTCGGTGACAAGGTTTTGTTAATAGACGATATTTTTGACAGCGGAAGAACGATTAATCATCTCGCACACATAATAACAGAGAAAGGAATTCCGCGTGACGATTTGAAAATCGCGGTTCATGATTATAAATTTTTCCATGACAAAAAAGAACAGTTTCTTTATCAGCCCGATTACTGGTGCAGAAAACACGAAGCTTCGGTTCACGATGAAAGCTCATGGATACATTACATGAGCCATGAACTTATGGGGCTTTCAGAAGAAGAATTGCATACGCATTATTACAAAAGGGATGACAGTTTAAAAGACGCGCTCAATATAATAACGGAAGCAAAATGACATTAACACGCATCGAAAGAGACAGAAATATTCACCTGATATGCGGAATTGACGAAGCGGGAAGGGGTCCGCTTGCAGGTCCCGTTTGCGCAGCCGCCGTCATTTTGGGAAAAAAGTTTCCGGTTTACATTTTAAACGATTCAAAAAAACTCTCTGCGGCAAAACGATACGAAGCGCAGAGAATCATCTGCACCGACGCGCTTGCATGGGGCGTAGGCTGGGCATCGCATACGGAAATTGACGACATCAACATATTACAGGCAAGCCTTCTTGCAATGAAGCGCGCATACGACGAAATGATGAAAAAAGCCGCATCCGCCCGCTCTCTCCCGTTAGGTGAAAATATAGACGTAATAATAGACGGCACTTATTGCCCGAAAATAAACGTTCCCTGCACAGCCATAGTCAAAGCGGACGCAAAAGTCCCCGAAGTGATGGCCGCCTCCATCCTTGCAAAAACAGAACGCGACGCTTACATGGACGAAATGGCAAAACAATATCCTCAATACGGCTACGAACATCACAAGGGCTACCCCACGCAGGCGCACCGCGAAGCTGTCTTAAAATACGGACCAAGCCCCATTCAGAGAATGAGTTTTAACGTTAAGGAATAATAATTTTTTACTCCCCTTCAGGGTTTTCCCATAGAGGCCTTAATCCCTCTTTCTTACAACAACCTTCTTCTTTCCTTTAAACCCTTTTTCACCGCCGCCGCGTCCGCTTCGTTCGCGACCACTGCGTTCGCCTCGGCCTGCACTGCTTCGCTCACTGCGTTCGCCTCGGCCTGCACTGCTTCGCTCACTGCGTTCGCCTCGGCCTGCACTGCTGCGTTCACTTCGTTCGCCGCGACCACTGCGATAATTATCGCTGCGTCCTTCGCTGCGACTGCCTCTTTCGCGCATTGGTTTTCCTTCGCGGCTGCCTCGTTCGCGCGGCGGTTTTCCATCGCGACGAACATGATCGCGGCTTGCGCGGTCACTGCGTTCACGCGGCGGCTTGTCGTCGCGGCGATTTTTATCGTAACGGTCACTTCGTTCGCCGTGTTCGCTCTTTGCTTCGCGCTTTGTCACGCTTTTTGCAGTTCCCGTGTGCTTTTTTTCGCGCATGGCTTTTTCCATAACTTTTAAAGATTCATCAAAGCCTTTTAAAAATTCCTGAAGATCCTCTGCGAATAAAATAACCGATTGACGATCAAAACCGCCACTGTCGCGATTTTTGCTTTCTACGATGTTGAGGTATAAGTCGCCGACGCGGTTCTCCTTAACATTAAAAAAATACGTCCTGTTTGGCAAACTTATCGTGCTTGAAAAAACCTCACCGCGTATACCCATATATAACTCCTTATTCCTTATTTCTCATTTGCTGTCTGCTTCCATTATCATCTTTCTTTGCCAATCTAGCAACCACCGTTCGACGCTTGCGTCGCTGCCGAAAACGTCCGCCATTATGCGAAAAACAGGCTCTGTGGCGGAACCGCGCATCCAGATGCAGGCATATTCCCCTTCCCTGTTAAAAAAGAGGATTCTTAACCCTCCCTTTCCTGCCTCGCCAAAACGATCCAAATTGCGCTTTTGCGCCGTACCGTTATATGCAATGGCTTCCCATGCCGTTATGCCAAAACGCGTTTTTAATTCTTCCTTGCGCTCTTCCCACTCCCGCAGAAAAACTTCCTTATAACGGTCTTTTAGTATAGCATGATCCTGCGTTTTAATTCGAAGAATTGCGTCCTTGCTGTATGCGGGAGTTGTGACAAACGGCGGAAGGCTTGCAATAATATCGGCTAACGAAAAATTTTCCCTGTATTTGTCATTTTGTTTCGAATGTTTGCA
Source organism: Treponema sp. (assembly GCA_009787795.1). GTDB lineage: Bacteria > Spirochaetota > Spirochaetia > Treponematales > Breznakiellaceae > WQXQ01. The sequence continues at coordinate 7,148 of WQSP01000060.1, read as the reverse complement.
CCAAATTTCAAAAAGACCCGGTTTTCCATTGCTCGCGCGAACCGATAGCAATTTGGCGATTGCAAGAACCGTGTTAATCGGATCGCGCACCGCACAAGGATGCGTAATGTTTCCTCCGGCGGAACCTTCGCCCAAAATGCGCACAAGATAGCCCTCTTCGCGCAAATTGCGCGCAAGGGTTACGACATTTGCTTCGCCCACTTCCGCGCGAAAAACACAAACGCCAAAAGCCTCTGCTATTTTGTCCACGCGCATTGATGTCGGATCGTTTATTGCAATTGCAGCCTTGGCGAGCGCTTTACCGTCTCCATCGTATGAAAATTCGCCTGTCCAAACAAGGTGGGAAAATTCCGCAATGCAGGAAAGCGCAAAAACTTCCTGCGCCTCTAAAGCTCTGGCGCGATTTAACGTATCGTCCCATATAACAAGGTTTCCGCGATCGCCGTCGCAGTCGGGAACAAAACCAAGCATAAAAGACGGATCGCGTTCATGCGCCTTTTCAAGCAATCGTTCGCAAGGTTCAAGCGACTCGCCCTCGGGAACAATGCGGTGCGTGATCTCCCCCGGTTTTGCATTAATGCAATCAAATTTAAACCCGAGCGCTGTTAAAAATTCCTTATCGATACTTACTGTCCTGGCGCTTCCGTTAAAATCGCAGACAATGCCAAGCGGCGTTTTTAAAAGATTTTCTTTCAAAGCGGCGGCAAGAAGCTCACCCTGATAATCTCCCCAGACTACTTTACTGCAAAAATCGTAGTAGGATTTATATGCTTCATTTTTTTGAGAGGAATTCATTATATTATCTCGCCAAGACGCAAAGTTCGCAAAGGACGCCAAGGAAGAATTTTTTATAATAACAGATTCAATTTTTGAAATGAAATCATTGTTCTTTATAGATATATTAAAATTATTAATCAGTGCCGATGATTCGCCTGTGGATAAAACGCCGCCGTCTGTAAGGCCGAATTTTAATCCGTTATGACCAATCGGATTGTGGCTCGCAGAAACATAAATAAAACCCGTCTTTCGTTTTTGTTCGCGTGGCTCGTGGAAAAAATTCTTCGACCTTGCCCATGCCATGATCTCTGGCGCGGCGACAATGCCTGCATACTGAACATCGCAGCCGTAATCCAACAAAACAGGGATCATCGCTTCCATGATTGCTATTCCTGTGGGACGCGTATCTGAACCCAATAGAACGGTCGGCTTTTCGCCAAGGTATTCTGCAAAAACTTTTGCCGCAGTTCCCGCAAAAATTTTATGTTCGTCAGAGATTTTTTTTGTTTTGCTTTCTTCATCGCCGTCTTCGGCAAAAACGCCGCGCCAGCCCGATGCGGAGAGAATCATGTTTTTTTGCGTATCGATCGTTAACATCGGTTTTACAATTAATATACTCTAATTTCCGCACCTGATGCAACATCCCATAACTTTATCGATCTGTCTGCCGAACCGGAAAGAAGCCGGCGGCCGTCGGGGCTGAAGGAAAGAGATGTAACAATATTTTGATGATCGTCTAATGTGCGAAGAAGCCGTCCTGTTACCGTATTAAAAATAAAAATTGAGCCATCCCAAGTGCCGCATGCGACAAGAAGACCGTTTGGACTGAAAACGGCGGTAAACACGCTTCTATCCGACGAATCAAGTTCAAACTCACGAACCATTTCGCCTGTTTGCGAGTCCCAAAGAGTGACCTTGTAATATTCTGTGCTTGAAAGGATGTACCGGCCTGCGGGACTGAACGACAATGAACGGACGCTGTCGTAATGCCGCGGAATTGACAATAATTCTTCGCCTGTTGCCGCTTCCAAAATTTTTATATCTCCATTAATGGAAGAAGTTACTATTCTGGTTGAATTAAAGTTGACATCCATGCATTTTAATTCGATATTATCCCGGTATCTTATAATTTCTTCTCCCGCCGCCACATCGTATATCCTGACAGTTCCGTCAAGCGAAACCGAAAATAAATTTTTACTGTCATGACTGAACATTACTGTGTAAATTATATTGTCGTTCTCCAAAGTAAAAAGCTCGCTTCCTGTCTGCGCGTCCCAAACGCGCAAGCGAATATGAAATGAAGCTGCAAAATATTTTCCGCAGGGACTGACTGCAGTGGATGTAATTCCGTCATATGGATCTGTAATCGTTTTGATAACATTTCCGGTTTCTCTATCCCAATGAATGACAGTACTGTCACTTGAACCGGAAATAAAACTGCCGCCGTCAGGACTAAACGCCACGGATGTGACAACATCAATATGCCCTGCTGTTACGCGGACTTCTCTTCCCGTTTTTACATCCCAAAGTCTTATTGTTCTGTCTGCTGATGCAGAAACAATTCTGCTGCCGTCGGGACTAAATGCAACCGTATGCACAATATGCCCGTGACCACTAAAAATATTTATTCCCTCGTTTGTCTCTTCATCCCAAACAAAGGGTATGTTGGCATCCAAAACTACAACTTCCGAGTATGACGCAAAAGCGATTTGGTTTCCATCGGGACTGAATACGGTAGTCCGCACTCCTCCTACCTCATCTATCAATACAAACCCTTCACCGGTAAGTGTATTCCAAACTCTTACTGTTCCGTCGCTTGAACCTGAGACAATTCGTTCTCCAAGCGGACTGAATGCGGCGGTGTAGACGTTACCTTCATGACCTTCAAACGTTCTTATTAATTCTCCCGTTTCCGTGTTCCAAAGTTTTATCGTTGTGTCACCCGAACTGGCAAGAATCATGCTGCCGTCGGGACTAAACGTAACCGACAAAACGCCTAATTCGTGATCGTATATCGTTCTGATTTCTTCGCCCGTTGAAACATCCCAAAGTTTTATAGTTCCGTCCCACGAACCTGAAACAATGTATCTGCCGCAGGGACTAAACGAAACAGAAGGCACTACTTGCACATGGCCTGTAAATGTTCTTATTTCCTCTCCCGAAAGCGCGTCCCAAAGTTTTACTGACGCATCGGTTTGACTTGTGACAACCAGCGTTCCTTCCGGGTTAAAAACGGCGGATAAGACTTCAGAGAAGCCGCCTTCAAATGACTTGATTATTTTGGCTGTCACGACATCCCATATTATAATTCTTCCGTCGAAGGCGTTTGCGCCGGAAACAATTTGCGTTCCGTCAGAGTTAAATGCCGCTGTATATATATGAGAGTATCCTCGCCTGACTTGATAAAAATACTCAGGCGCCTGCGCCGCTGCGCCAAGACAAATGCCGCCGATTAACATAAATAAAAATATTCGCTTATTCATACGCAATTATAGCATTAATTTATGTTGACTGACACTGTTTTTGTCACCCGTTTTTTCGCCAAAAGGGCTATTTTTGCGCCAATCATTTCCTTCAATTGGGTGTATTTTGTTTCCTTCGCCAAACCTAAATTAAAAGTACCAGCCATTGCAAGGAGACAACAATGTCAAAATTGAACATTATTCAGCGCAGAGAATTGGAACCGCTAATGTTAAAAGCTGAAAAATTGGCAAAGCATTATGAAAAAGCGACAAATTATGCAGCTTGTGTTTTGGGATCGGATTGGGATACATTTCATGCACAGATGAAATTATCCGGCATGGGCGGCAAGAATTTTGCCTGCAATCAATGCAATAATCCGCAGTGTAAAAATTTGCATATGGAAGCGGTAAACAAAGCGAGGGAAAACGGAGGATCATACATATATCTTTGTCATAACGATTATGTTTTTTGGACAAGTCCTTTTTATTCCGGCGAACGCATGGCAGGCTCGCTGCTCTCGGGCACAATGCGAAATGAACATTTCGCTGGAAATCACGAACGGATAGAAGCGCTTGCGCACATTCTTCTTTTATGCGCGAATCGCATATCGACAATGAGTTTTGTTCAAAAAAACGCGGCTTCCCTGAATTCGATTGTAAAAAAAATCGAAAATCCCGGCGAACCGATATCGGACGAAAACAGTCAAAATCAAGTTAAAAGAGAAAATTATACATGTCCTCTCGATATGGAAAGAATTCTTTTAGCGTGTCTTAGAAGGGGAGATAACACGGAAGGCCAAAAAATTCTGGTCAAGCTGCTTAAAATTATTTATCTTGAAGTAAGGAGCAATTTCCATGCTGATCATGTTATGACGGCTTTGCGCCTGAAAGCGATGGAACTGGCGGTGTTGTTATCAAGAGCGGCGGCGGATCCTAAAGACATAATGGATAACACCTCTCTTGAGGCAACCAACAAGAATCTGATCAGAATCGAAGAAAGCAGGGATTTTGACGAAATAAGGGAAATCCTTTGCGCGATTACCGAGAGGATGTCAGGCATGATCTTTTCGTTTCATGGTGTGCGGCATTTTTCCGCCTTAAGAAAAGCGCAGCGCTACATCTGGAAAAATTATACGAGAAAGATCAGCCTGAAAGAAATTGCAGATGCATCCGGTCTTTCTGCGCCGTATTTCAGCACTGTTTTTAAGGATGAGATGGGCGAAAACCTGTCAAATTACCTTAACAGGCTGCGCGTCGAAAAGGCAGCCGCAATGTTGGTAACAACCAACTTGCCGATTAACGAGATTGCGTTTGCATGCGGTTTTGAGGACCAAAGCTGGTTCTCAAAAATATTCAAGGGTAATACGGGTTTTACCCCCGGAAAATACCGCGAGATTGGTATTCATGCAGGGGGGGACAATCCGTAATGAGTATTTTAACAAGGGAGAAAAAAGCGATTATGTCTGAACAGTTATTTAACAGTCAGGATAAATTGATAGAAAAAGCCCAAAGAATCATGACTGATTATAATCATGCAACGGGCAGCAGCATCTGTCTCTACGACAGCGCTTACAAACCTCGGCAATTGGGCAATATCGGCATGGATTGCAACCCGGAGACAAAAATTTGCCAATATTGCAAAAAAAACCCCTGTAATGAAATGCACATAAACGCAATAAAAGAGGCAAGCAAAAAGGGCGGTTTTCAGATTTATCACTGCCCCTTGGGGTTGCTCTTCTGGACAAGCCCCATTTACACCGAGGGGACTTTCTCGGGCGCAATCAGGGGATCGGGATTTTTGACAGAAAATAAAAAACCTATTGACATTCTTTTAAATGCCAATGATACTTTTGTTATGTGCAATAGTGAAATACCAAATGAAGAATTTAAGGAGCGCGTCAGTTCTCTTCCTCAGGCGGACGGTGAAAAAACCCAGTCCCTGGCAGAGATGATGCAGCTATGCGCGGAATCTCTTAGTTCCGGGAGCGAAGAATATCACGACATGATCAAGCGAAGAGCCCAGCAACAAGAGACAATTTCTAAAATTATCGAAGAATTGAAGCAAAGTCCTGCAAATGCCGAAAAACTCGGTTATCCGCTGGAAAAGGAAAAAACACTTCTCTCTGCTCTGCGAAAAGGAGAAGGCGCAGACGCAAAGAAAACATTGAATGAACTTTTGGCGATATTGTTTTTTACCAATCCGGGACAATTCAAGTATGTGCAATTGCGGGTAATTGAACTGGTTGTTCTTATTTCCAGAGTGGAGATTAGCCCCGTACAAAGCGGAAACATCTCAATGGAAATAAACAGCCAAAACCTCAAGTTGGTTCAGGAAGCAAAAACCATTGAAGACCTCACCGACTTTTTGCATAACATTGTAGACAGGGTGTCAGGCACCATATCTTCCTTTAAGGGCATTCCTCATGCTGCAGCTCTTCGAAAAGCGGAAAACTTTATCATGGAAAACTTTACGCGAAAAATCAGCTTAAAAGAAATATCCGCCGTAGCCGGCCTCTCACCGCCGTATTTTAGCACCATCTTTAAAGAAGAGATGGGCGAAAATTTATCAAAGTACCTAAACCGTCTAAGGGTCGAAAAGGCGAGCCGTCTTTTGCTGGAGACAGAAATGTCTTTAAGCGAGATTGCCGCCTGTTGCTGTTTTGAAGACCAAAGCTGGTTCTCCAAAATATTCAAGGCATACACCGGCATAAGCCCCGGCAAATACCGAAACCAGGGCGGCGGAACCATCAGAAATATCGGCGACAAAAATTTGTCCGAAAGTTTTCGCAAATCGGGTGAATAGCGCATAACAGGTTGAATAAAAAAAGGCATGAGCTTTGCCCATGCCTTTTTTCGACTTGTCTTATTGAATGTTCAATTTCATGCGTCCGGGGACGGAATAATCGCAAGCTCTGTTTCTTTGTCGAAATAACGCGCTTTTTCCATTCTGGGAATGAAAATCGCCGTGTCGCCGACTTTGAAAACATGGCTGGGTTCGGTACGCGCAACGAGCGGCTGTTTTTCGGTTGTAAGCCAGAGGTGAATATCCGCGCCCAAAGGTTCAACGACTGTTACTTTTACTGTCATTGCATTGGGAGCTTCCTTGTCGGTATAGTTCAAATCTTCCGGGCGAATGCCAAAGAAAACTTCCTTGCCAACATACGATTTAAGATATTCGGTGTGCGAAGGATCGGCCTTAATTTTAAACGAGCCTTCGTCAAGAATAATCGAGCCGCCGTCTTCGCGCACTTTTACGCCAAGGAAGTTCATGGGAGGCGATCCGATAAAGCCCGCGACGAACTTGTTAACAGGCCAGTTATACAAGAAAAGAGGAGCGCCAATCTGCTGGACTTTACCGTCTTTCATAACGACGATTTTGTTCGCCATTGTCATGGCTTCCACCTGGTCGTGGGTTACATAAATCATTGTTGCGTTAAGGCGAAGGTGAAGGTCCGAAAGCTCGGCGCGCATCTGTACGCGCAATTTTGCGTCGAGGTTGGAGAGCGGTTCGTCAAAAAGGAATACTTTCGGGTTACGAACGATAGCGCGGCCTACCGCTACGCGCTGTCTCTGACCGCCAGAGAGCGCTTTTGGCTTTCTGTCAAGGAATTTCTCGATATCGAGGATACGCGCAGCTTCGTTAACGCGCTTGTCGATTTCGGCTTTGGGTACTTTTTTGATCCTGAGTCCGAATGCCATGTTTTCGTATACTGACATGTGCGGATAAAGGGCGTAATTCTGGAAAACCATCGCGATATTCCTGTCTTTCGGCGGAACATCGTTCATTTTTTCACCGTCAATGAGGAGTTCACCTTCTGTGATGTCCTCAAGACCCGCGACCATTCTGAGTGTGGTAGATTTACCGCAGCCCGAAGGTCCTACTAAGACGACAAATTCTTTGTCCTCGAC
>WQSP01000059.1 GCA_009787795.1 Treponema sp. | reverse complement strand
AGAAATTACACCGATTTGGCAAATCTTGCCGAGGCAAGCAAGGAATACAAACTTGATCTTCATGTCGTTAATCTTGGAACATACACAAACGATAATATTGTAGAAACCCAAAAACGTTTTATGAAGGAAAAACTCGACACCGACATCGACTGCCTTGAAGCTTACAATACAGGTTACAATCTTGGCATTGACGGTCAAAAAATGCACGAAATATTAAGGGACATTCAGGAAAAAAATTACGGTCATCCCATTTTGACAGTTCCCGCCCTAAACGCGGAAAAAACACACACATATTACGCCGAGCTTGAAACGCCTGTGCGAAATCATTGTCCCGTCCCATGGTGCCAGCTAAACGTAAATTACAACGGCGACGTTCATTTCTGCGCCGATTATCCCGATTACATAATCGGAAACATCAAAGATACGCCCATTAAGGAAATTTACAACGGCGACAGAGCCAACAAATTCCGAAAAGCCTTATTGGACAGCGAAGGCGGAATGTTCCCCGGCTGCCTCAGGTGTTATCAGAACATGCTGTTTGGAAATAAGATAAAGGGATTCTAGGTAAGGACAGTTATTTTTACCACTGACCACACGAACAAGAACCGAACGGAATAACGCAAACTGAGAAAGAAGACCTCTCGCCAAGATCGCAAAGATCGCCAAGGAAGATTAAGAAGAAGGTCCACGGATTAACACGGATTAGCACGGATTTTTTGTTCGATATCTTTTCTCTTTTCCTAAGTAATATTACTTTTCTTTCTGGCTTTCTCAGGTTAAAGAAAAAGAAAGCGGACAGCAGGTTCGAATGGTTCGTGGTAAAAAACCTACTCCTCTTCCTTCGTGAAAATCCGTGAGAATTCGTGGACAAATAAAAAATTTATCACTTTTTTCAAAAAAATTTCGTTATCGCTAAAGCGCCATGCAGGGTCATGCCATATATAGGTACATGAATTTTCATGTCTTGCCCGGCTTATGTCGGGCAGGGAAAAACCATGTATGAGGTGAATTTATGAACCCAAACAGAACTTACAAGGACAGTGTCTTTACTTCGCTGTTCAGTGACTCCGAAATCTTGCGGGAGTTGTACAGTGCTATCGGAGGCATCTCGCTTCCCGATGATGTTCCCATTTCCATTAACACGCTGGAAAATATACTCGTCAAGGATATCTATAACGATATCTCATTTTTGGTAGGCTCCAAGCTTGTTGTACTGATAGAGCATCAAAGCACTATTAACCCTAACATGGCGCTGAGGCTCTTGATGTACATGGCGGAAACCTACAAGCAAATGATTAAGGAGAAAAATATCTATTCAGGGAAAAAAGTTTCTATTCCCTATCCTGAGTTTTATGTATTATATGACGGTGTCGATTCTTATCCCGACAAGGCGACATTAAAACTCTCTGACCTTTTTGAATACCAAAAGGAATTAGGACTTGTCGAGAAATCGCATCCTTTACTGGAGTTGGAAGTCAAAGTACTGAACATCAACGAAGGACGAAACTGCGAAATAGCAAATCGATGCCGAAAGCTCTCAGAGTACAGCATTTTTATATCAAAAGTGCGAGAGTTTATGGACAAGTATAATGATTTACTAAAAGCGATAAGAGAAGCAGTGAAATATTGCCAAGAACATGATATACTAAGGGAGTATCTAGAAAAACACGGTTATGAGGTAATTAATATGCTTTATTATGAATACAACCAAGAACTTGAAAGGGAAGTTATTCAAGAAGAAGCTTTCGAAGACGGTCATGCTCAAGGTCTCAAACAAGGTCATGCTGAAGGTCTTGAGCAAGTATATAAAGAGAAACAAGCCATCGCTCGTAATCTGCTTGCTGAGGGTTCCACGCCTGAGTTCGTACAAAAAATCACCGGGCTTTCTTTGGATGAAATAGCAGGGCTTTGAAATATAGGAAAGACATCTCGCCAAGGTGCCAAGAACGCAAAGAACGCCAAGGAAAAAACCTGCGAACAGCGGGTTCGTGGTAAAAAACCTATTCCTCTTCCTTCGTGTTAATCTGTGAAAATCCGTGGATAATCGGTGTTATTCCCTGCCCTATTGCCGTTTTTTGGTTAAAATAATACAATATCGGCTATCATGGAACAAATTAAGTGGGTCTGGAATTATATGAAAGGGAAAAGGGTCGTCTTTACGGGCGGCATTTTTCTCACCATTTTAATGAATGCAATGCGTGTTATAAACCCGCTTTTGGGTCTAAGAATAATTGACGAAGTTATAGTCGGAAAAAACACAGAACCTTTAATTCCCCTTCTTATCGCCATGATGACAGTTCAGCTTTTACGCCTTGGCATCAACTACTTAATGATCATATTGATGGAAATTGCAAGCACGGATGTTATGACGCGTCTTCGCCGCGATATGTACGAAACTGTTCAATGGCAGGACTATGTATTTTTGGGGCTCTTCCCTACAGGAAATTTAATGACGCGCATGACGCAAGACCTTGACAGGCTTCGCCACACTGTAGCATGGGTATCCTATCAATTTATCGGGGCAATTGCGCTTTTTGTTTCAACTTTTACTTTTTACATGATTTTAAACTGGCAGCTTGCTCTTTGCCTGACCGCAATCACTCCTTTTATTTTATTCGTAAGCAGACGCTTTGTAAAAAAAATAAGGCCGCGCTTTTTGCTTTTACGCCAAAAACTTACAGACCTTGGAACTGCCGTTACGGAAAACATCGAGGGTAACCGGGTGGTGCGCGCATTTGCCCGCGAAGAATACGAAAAGGAAAAAGTGGAAAAACACAATGCGCAATTTCGCGACATCTCCTGCGAAAACGCGGTTATAACGGCAAAGTATCAGCCTTTCCTTGATACCGCAGGGCAGTTCTTGATGGTTGTGATGCTGATTGTCGGCGGATTGTTTCTTATAAAAGATTTGATTACGCCGGGCCAATACATGGCGTTCTCTTCGCTTGTGTGGGCACTTTCGATGCCGATGACAATGCTTGGTCCCCTTCTTGCAGACCTTGAACGCTATACTTCGGCAGGGCAAATGATTCGCGAAGTTGTGGAAGCAAAAAAAGGCATAAGCGATTTGTCAGGAGCTGTCGAATTAAAAGAAAAACCAAAAGGCAAAATCGAGTTTAGGGATATAAAACTTACGATAAACGGCGCTTCCATTTTGGAAGAAATCAATTTTACGGCAGAAGCGGGCTCCACTGTCGGAATCCTCGGCAGCACGGGAGCAGGCAAAACATCCCTAATAAACCTTTTGACGCGTTTTTACGAGCCCGATTACGGTGCGGTTCTTTTGGACGGCGAAGATATCAGGCGTTACACGATGTCTTCTTTGCGCCGTAACATAGGTCTTGCAATGCAGGATGTTTTTTTGTTTTCCGATTCCGTAAAGGGAAACATTGCCTACGGAAGACCATCACTTTTAACAGAAAACGAAGAAGCAATAAAGAAACGCGCCGTGCAATCGGATGCGGACAATTTTATAACAGAAATGACTAACGGCTATGACACTTTGGTGGGCGAGCGCGGCGTAGGAATTTCCGGAGGACAGAGGCAAAGGATTGCACTTGCAAGAGCTCTTGCAATAGAACCTGCGATTCTTGTGTTGGACGACACCACTTCCGCCGTTGACAGCGAGACGGAACATTTTATTCAGGAGCAGCTTGAGAACCTCGATTTCCCCTGTACAAAAATAATAATTGCGCAAAGGATTTCTTCGTTTAGAAAAGCGAATTTGATTTTGGTAATGGACAAGGGACGCATCATAGAACGCGGCACACATGAAGAACTTTTAGATCTTCGCGGATACTACCATAAAATATGGTCGCTTCAAAACAATGCGGGATTGGAGGCAATGAATGAGCCTCTTTAGGAAAAAAGAGCGGATGCAAAAAACCGCCAAGGAACAAAACAGGTACGATGCCGACGAATATCTCGACGAAAAAGTAAGCCTTTTTAACGTAAAACGCGTACTTGGATATTTGGTAAAAGCGCAAGGACACTTAAAACTTTCCCTTGTGTTCAGCGTTTTTTCAAGCATTGCGTCATTGGTCGGCCCGTTATTCATTAAACAGGCTCTTGATGTCGCTGTTCCCAATAAAGATATAAGAATGCTCATAATGATGGGCGTTTATCTGACAGCTTCCATTATCGTGAGCGTTGCGTTAAGCGCAATACGAAATATTTTGGTCGCCAAAGCGGGCGCTGGCATTATTCACGACATAAGGCAGGATTTGTTTTCGCATTTGCAAAAATTGTCATTCAGCTTTTTTGATTCGCGCCCGCACGGAAAAATCTTCGTGCGCGTAGTTCCTTATGTAAACAGCGTATCGGACGCGCTTTCCAACGGTATTATTAACTTTGTAATAGAAGTTTTAAATATTTTCTTTATCATATTTTTCATGTATCAGGTTGATCCTCACCTTGCGACTGTTACAATTGTAGGTCTTCCCGTCCTCGCGCTTTTTATCTGGACGATAAAACCCGCGCAAAGACGCGCATGGCAGGCTGTTTCCAACAAGGGATCAAATTTAAACGCATATGTTCAGGAATCAATCGACGGTGTGCGCGTAACGCAAGCTTTTGACAGACAGGAAAAAAACATCGGAATTATGAACGATCTTACGAATGACCGCAACAGGGCGTGGATGAAGGCAATTTATATTTCCAATACCGTGTGGTTTTCCACGGAAACAATCAGCCAGCTTGTATGGTCATTCGTGTACATTATGGGCGTTTTCTGGATGAATCCGATGGCAAGCTTTGGAATGCTTCTTGTTATGGGAAACTATGCCTGGCGTTTCTGGCAGCCCATTATAAACCTTGCAAACATTTACAATACGTTTATTACCGCGATGGCATACCTTGACAGAATTTTTGATACAATCGCAGAACCCGTAACGATAAAAGACATTCCAAACGCGTCGGAATTTCCTTTTGTGCGCGGACATGTCGAGTTTAAAAACGTAAATTTCAGTTACGACGGAACGCGCAAAGTTCTTAACAATGTAAATTTTGCGGCGTCTCCCGGACAAAGCATAGCGATTGTAGGTCCTACAGGAGCCGGAAAAACAACCATCGTAAATCTTCTTTCGCGTTTTTACAATATAGAAGAAGGAGAGGTTTTAATTGACGGTCAGGACATAATGAAGGTCACGCTTAATTCGCTGCGAAGCCAAATGGGGATAATGCTTCAGGACAGTTTCCTGTTCACGGGAACAATTGCAGATAACATACGTTACGGAAAACTTGACGCAACAGACGAAGAAATCCAAAACTGCGCAAGGTTAATCGGCGCAAATCACTTTATAGAAAAGCTGCCGCACGGATATGACACACGCATTACAGAGCGCGGCGGAGGCATTTCTTCGGGCGAAAGGCAGCTTTTGGCATTTGCGCGAACGCTTATTTCCAATCCGCGAATTTTAATTTTGGACGAAGCGACAAGCAGCATCGATACAGGCACGGAACAACTTGTGCAGGAAGGCATTCAAACGCTCATGAAGGGACGCACCTCTTTTATAATCGCGCACCGTTTGTCCACGATTCGAAACTGCACGAGAATAATGTTTATCGCAGACGGCAAGATAGAAGAAAGCGGCACCCACGAAGAATTAATGGCGCTAAAAGGAAGATATTACGAGCTTTGCCTTGCGCAATACAATACATAAAACAAATCTCTTTACATATTCGCCCTTTTGCGCTATTCTGCAAAAAGGAGGAATATTTTTATGTCAAATGAAAACAACAGTACGGAACAAAATCCCTATGAGGCTCCGCAGCACAGTTCAACAGGATTGGTTTTAATCGACAACCCCGGTTTAAGGGCTCTTTCGCGCCAACAGTTAAAAGGCGTACGCGGCAAAATGGCTTTGGCCACTTTGATTTATTTTCTGATTATTTATCCTGTTTCTTTTATTTTCACAGATTACACCGTTTTAGGGATTGTCAACCCTTTATACAACCCTGCTTTAAGCAATCTTGCTTCGCTTTTTGTTCTCCTTATAAGCGGAGCGTTTATGCTCGGGTTTGCAGGTTTCTATCTAAAAAGAGTCCGAGACGAAGAAATATTCATAAAAAACATATTTGACGGATTTAAACGCTTCTTTCCAAGCTTGTTATTGATGCTCCTTTATACGCTCTTTATTATTTTATGGTCATTATTATTAATTGTTCCAGGAATAATAAAATCGTTTTCCTATTCCATGGCTTTTTATATTATGAATGACAATCCCGGCATAAAACCGATTGAAGCATTAAAGAAAAGTCAGCTTATGATGAACGGCCACAAAGGAAAATTATTTTTGCTCTATCTGGGTTTTTTCTGGTGGTTCGTGCTTGGTACCATAACATTGGGAATAGGCTTTTTATGGATATATCCCTATATTCAGCTTTCGGTTGCAAACTTCTATCAAAACCTCAAGAAAGAACAAGAATGACATTGATTGCGCGTAACGGAGGAAACTTTCCTCCGTTAGCGTTTGACCGAAAAAGACAGGGCAAAGGGAATGCTTGTAAAAATTAAAAGTCCAAAACCGATTAGCGTGTACTGCGAAAAGAACGCCCAGTAAGAAGTTGCCGCCGCAATCGGCAGAATGAGAATGCAAAGCACGGAAAGAACTGCAAGCAACGGATGACATCCGTTTACGATCAGATTGATGAAAAACGAAATTCCCATCGCGATGGAAACCCAAAGAAGAGGCACAATTACCAATAAAATGGGATCGTTTGTCGCGCTCCAGCTTAATGCCCTAAGCGCTCCGATTGGTATGAGCCAAAGAAGGGCAAAGTTTGCAAAATCGGCATCGCCAGAAAAGCCCCGGAAAAGAAGCATGAAAAAGCATACTGCAAGCGGAATCAATACAGGCAGACTTACGATTTCCATAAAACCGAAAACCCATGTCGCCAAATCAAAACCTTTCGGGCTAAAAAGATAGCCCAAAAAGAATTGAACGATCGCCGTTATGCTTCCCAGCAATAATGCCCAGACGCTTCCCGATGCTCCCCCGCCCGTAATGCCGCGGCGAAGAAAATAAACTATTGGAACCCACAACAGGCAGAAAAAACTCATGACTTGAATTTCGCTATCGGTATGAATGTGTCGGTCTTTAAGGAAGCTCCGCCGACAAGCGCGCCGTCGATATTTTCCATCGCCATAAGCTGCGCGGCATTATCCGGTTTTACGGAGCCGCCGTACTGAATGATTATCTTTGATGCGGCATCTTCGCCGTAAAGCCGCGCGATTACCTTTCGCACAAAAGCGTGCACAGCTTCTGCGTCCTGCGGCGTTGCAGTTTTTCCCGTGCCGATCGCCCAGACAGGTTCATAAGCGATTACCACATTGTGCAAATCTTCCGCGTTTACGCCTTCCAAACCTTTAACGGTCTGTCTTTCGCATACTTCTTCCACTTTGCCGGTTTCCCTTTCTTCCAAAAGTTCACCGATGCAAAGAATCACTTCAAAACCGTGCTTGAGCGCAAGTTTCACTTTTTTATTAATAAGCGCGTCATCTTCTTTGTAGATATGCCTTCTTTCCGAGTGTCCAAGAATGATTGTCTGAACATCAAGGTCTTTTAACTGCAAAACGGAAACTTCGCCTGTATGCGCTCCTTGTTCTTCGGGCGCGCAATTCTGCGCTCCAAGACGAATATTTGAATTTTCTACAACAGCGGATACAGTTTCAAGTAACGTAAAGGAAGGAGCTATCAAATATTTGTGCTTTCCGTCTCCAAGCTGTTTAACCAAATCCTGCGCAAGCTGCGAAGCCTCTGTGCGGGTAAGGTGCATTTTCCAGTTACCCGCCATATAATAATTTCTGCTCATATTAACCTCTGCACACTTCGATGCCGGGCAATTTCTTGCCTTCAAGCAGCTCAAGTGATGCGCCGCCGCCTGTAGAGACGTGGCTCATTTTTGATGCCAAGCCAAACTTGTTGACAGCCGCAACCGAATCGCCGCCGCCTACAACCGTAATTGTACCCTTGCTTGTCGAATCTGCGACAATTTTTGCAACTTCTTCCGTTCCTTTTGCGAAGGCGTCAAATTCAAACACGCCGACAGGACCGTTCCATACAATTGTTTTTGCAGTCGCAAGAACTTCCTTGTATTTGGCAAGAGTCTTAGGCCCTACATCCAATCCCAATAAATTATCGGGGAGGTCAAGTCCGTCAACAGGAACGGGAACCGCGCTTGAATCGAATGACGTCGCGCCGACGTGATCGAGAGGTAAAACTATCTGCACGTTCGCGGATTTTGCGGCTGTTAAAATTTTGTTTGCGGTATCGATCTGATCGTCTTCTACCAAAGACTTGCCGATTTTATGACCCTGCGCCTTTAAGAATGTATACGCCATGCCGCCGCCAATGATTAAAGCCGCAGAGTTTTTAAGGAGGCTTTCCAGAACCGCGATTTTGGAAGAAACTTTCGCGCCTCCGATAATTGCAACCAACGGTTTTTGCGGAGACGTAACAATCGGCTCAAGGTAGTCGCATTCTTTCTGCATCAAAAAGCCCGCAACTGCAACAGGAACAAATTTCGCGATACTCGCTGTTGAAGCGTGATCCCTGTGCGCTGTGCCGAACGCGTCGTTTACAAATATTTCGCCGTAGGTTGCAAGCTCTTTTGCAAGCTTGTCCAAATCCGCGGCTTCTTTTGCCGTTTCTTCTTTATGGAAACGCGTATTTTCCAGCATGATTACGCTGCCGTCAGCCTGGCTTTCGATAAAAGCCTTCTTGCCGTAACAACTGTCTTCGCCCGCAAAAATTACAGGTTTGCCAAGTTTGGTTTGAAGATACGCGGCAACAGGCGCCATGCGATGCTTTCCTTTTATATATGTCGCTTCATCAAAAGACTTGCCGTCTTTCTCGGCTTTTTCTTTCGCTTTTTTTGCGTCCTTGCTTGGGTCGCCCAAGTGGGACATCAATGTAAGGGATTTTGCGCCCTGTTCCAAAATGTATTGGATGGTAGGAAGAGCCGCCACAATGCGGGTATCGTCCTGCACCACTCCGTCTTTCATGGGCACGTTAAAATCAACGCGCATGATCACGCGCTTACCTTTAAGGTCTACGGTCTTTACAGTTTTAATCATGGATTTATCTCCTAAAAATTCATTCACAGGATTTCTCACGGAGACACGGAGACACAGAGCTTCGATTAGTTTTCTTTTCCTATTTCCCAAGAAATCTTACTTAGTCTTCTTAAGACTTCAAGGGATTAAAGAAAAGAAGTCGAACAACAACTCCGTGCCTTTGTGCCTCTGTGCGAACCTCTTTAAGTTCTACTTCTTGCTGTCGATGTATTTAAGTAAATCGACTACTTTGTTTGAATAACCCCATTCGTTGTCGTACCAGGAAACCACTTTAAAGAAGCGTTTTTCGCCGGGGAGGTTGTTCTGCATTGTCGCAAGACTATCGTAAATCGATGTGTGCGTATCATGAACAATGTCTGTCGATACGATTTCGTCCTGCTGGAATTCAAGTACGCCCTTAAGATAGGTGTCCGCCGCTTTTTTGAACGCGTTGTTGATTTCATCGATTGATGTGTCTTTGGTTGTGCGGAAAACAAGGTCAACAACCGAGCCTGTCGGTGTGGGTACGCGGAAGCTCATGCCGGTGAGTTTTCCCTTTGTTTC
>WQSP01000058.1 GCA_009787795.1 Treponema sp. | reverse complement strand
ACAGGCACTTGCGCGAGTTTTCTTTCGCTGTTTGACGGCGATCACGAAAAAGTAAAATCGCTTGAAAAAAAGATTGCGCAAAAAATGGGATTCGAAAAAGTTTACGCCGTAAGCGGACAAACCTATTCGCGCAAAATCGATTACTATACTTTGTCGGTTCTTTCCGGCATTGCGCAAAGCGCGTACAAGTTTTCAAATGACATTCGTCTTTTATCGCACATGAAAGAATTTGACGAACCGTTTGAATCGGGACAAGTCGGCTCCAGCGCGATGGCGTACAAAAGAAACCCGATGCGAAGCGAACGCATTGCGTCTCTTGCCCGTTTCGTGACAGTTGACGCGCTAAATCCCGCGCTTACGGCAAGCGCGCAGTGGTTTGAGCGTACCCTCGACGATTCTGCAAACAGACGCATTTCAATCCCCGAAGCGTTTCTTGCCGCAGACGCAATTTTAATGCTTGTGATCAATATCGCAGGCGGCGTATCGGTCTATCCAAAAATTATCGAAAAACATTTAAACGAAGAACTTCCCTTTATGGCAACAGAAAATATTTTAATGCATTGCGTAAAGAAGGGAGGCGACAGGCAGGCGCTGCACGAGAGGATTCGCGTTCATTCTGTCGATACCGCAAAAAAAATCAAGCTAGAAGGCGGCGAAAACAATTTACTGGATTTAATCGCGCAGGATCCTGCCTTTGGCACAAGCCGCGAAGAGCTTGACAAACTGCTTGACGCAAAAGAATTTACAGGAAGGGCACAGCAGCAGACAGAAGAATATTTGCGCGATGTAAAAATAATACTGGATGCAAACAAGGAATTTTTAAACGCGGACGCAAAGATTTCGGTTTAAGATGTTCAATATAAGAGGTTTAAATGGGACAGCAAATATTAAATCTTTGGGAGACCCATTCTGATACAATAATTGAAATTGCAAAAAATCTTGCAGTTGCAATAATCATTATTGCGTTCGGCATTATATTTTCCAAAGGCGCACAGAAAGTAATTTTAAAAACCAACCCAAAACATCTTCCTGAACATGGAGTGGTGCGCCCGCTTTTGATGACGCTTGTAAAATACGGAATCCTTATTATCTGCGTTATCATGATATTGAATATTTTCGGCATTAATACCGCAAGCATTCTTGCTGTCCTTGGCGTTGCCGGTATTGCGGTAGGTCTTGCCCTAAAGGACATTTTGGGAAATTTGGTTTCGGGAATTATTCTTCTTGGAATGGGAAGCATTAGAAAGGGAGAATTCATCGAGTTTACTTCGGTGAGCGGAACCGTAAAGGAAATAAACCTTTTAACAACGATTCTGGAAACAATGGACGGCATATACATTTCGGCCCCAAACTCAAGCATACTCGGCAATCCGATTAAAAATTTTACAAGAAACGGAAAGCGGCGCATGGACATTTCAATCGGCATTGCATATTCCGATTCTGTCGATACGGCTTTTAATGTAATGCAGGGAATTATCGATGCAGAATCCCGCTTTTTAAAAGACCCCGCGCCTCAAATTATTCTGCATTCTATAGAAGAAAGTAAAGTAAAAATTACTCTTCGCGCATGGACTTTAATCGACAATTACTGGAATATAAATTGGGAAATGAATAAAAACGTAAAAGAAAAATTCGAAGAGGCGGGCTTGCATCTGCCTTTGCCGCAAAGGGTCATTACAAACGCATAAAAAAACCGCGAACCTGCTGCCTGACAATGAAGTTCTCGCTTAAGGTTCGCGGTAAATTTAAATTATTTTTTTGCAAATGTTATCGATTGACCTTCTGCCGTAAGAATCAGGTTTTTTCCTTCAAGTTTGTAATCAATTGCCTGCGTAGTGCCTTCAAATTCAAAAGTGAGTTTGCCGCCCGATGTTTTGTAAGTGCCTTCTCCAAGAACCTTGCCGCCGCTTTCCATAGTTACCTTGCCGCCGCCTAAAAAGTTGTATGTAAGATCGCCGCCTCCCGTAAGTGAATAAGATCCGCTCAATCCGCCGCCGCAAGCGGTAACGGAAACCGCGATAATCGCAACCAAAGCGATTACCCCCAAAATTTTACCTGTGTTTTTCATAATAACACTCCTTTGCAGCGCATTGCTGCCATTATATAAACAAACCCTATGGATTCATTTTTTAATATTGACGCGGCATAAACTCGCATGTGCCTGCACGATTCGTAAATGTAACAGTGCCGTCTCCTTGAATAATTTCATCTGCATTTGGAACCGAGCCTTGATAAATGGAGAAGTAAAATTCAAGCGGACCGCTTCCAATATTTCTTCCGCCAGAATAAACATTCAGTGTAGCCGTTCCATTTGTGATTAATCCGTGTTTGTTACCGATTTGAGTGCCCGCTGTTGCACGTATGTGAGGAGACTCATCTGTATCAGGATCCTTTTCACCTACGGCAAAACCGCTTATGTATTTGCCGTCGTATGCAGAAAGTCCAGTAACGGTTAATTTGACAGGCGGTACATAAACAGCGGAAGCGCTTTCAAAGTTTGTAAAGCTTACAGTTACAGCTCCTTCTTCGATATCATTTTCCGTAGACATATAATCCGCTGTTGTGGAAATTATTACGGTAAAAGTAATTTCGCCGTTTCCTGTAAAGAAAGAGTTTCCTCCGTTGTCTTCCCAGATTATCAAAGTTACCTGTCCGTTTTGTACAAGACCCCTTGTATGCGCCACAGGGTTTCCAAAAGCCGTAAGGTTGTATTCGCCTTCTTTAAATGCCTCGGCGACAGCATATTTTCCGTTATGTGCATTAAGTCCCGTAATTGTTATGCTTGGAGGCGCTTTGTAAATACCGGTTCCTTCAAAATTCGCAAGATCTACAAGCGCGCTTCCAATTTCGGTTGCATTTGTAAAAGGATTATCCGCCACAGGCGAAATATACACATCGAATTTTACCTCTCCTGTACCGTCAAAGAAATCGGGATTGGCTTTTGGAACATCTATGTATATTGGATTTCCGTTGTTGTCAAACGTCATGTTTCCGTCACCATCCAATACAGGAACACGTTCATAAGGTTGATCGCCATAAGACACTTTAAGGGCAACCTGTCCGTTGGCAATTAGTATGCCGCTTGATCCTGTAAGATTCATATGTCCTGCACTAATAATCGTATCGCCTGCCCGAGCGTCTGCATAAGCGTATTTGCCGTTATGGGCGGAAAGCCCCGTTATGGTTATTCTTGGCGCTGGAATAAATTCGGCAGTCGCAATTCCGCTTGCAAATATAACATTTTTTGCGCTGCCAATCTCTATGTCTCCCGGAGGCGTTTCGCTGCTGCCGGAAGAAGAAACGTTTATTCTAAGGTCAAATGTGCCGCTTCCTTCATAGCCGACAATTTGATAAGTGTTATTGCCGGTATCTACAATAGAATATACATTGAGCGTAACTTGACCGCTTTGTACCTGAACGCCTTCGAATCCTTCGCTGCGCGCCATTAAACTGACATTGCCCGATGTCGATTCTGCCGTAATGAATTTGCCGTTATGCTCGTCAAGCCCGGTAACGGTTAATGTGCCAACTGCGGGCGCAAAGTAATTGTTCATTGAGGGTTGAAGCGCAAGGAAAAATGTGGGAATCGGTTTTAATGCGGTTGCATTCTTTGCCGCGACGGTGCCATCACTATCCGCAGTAAACATCGGCGAATAGCCGTCAACGTTATAATCGTCAAAATTCATAACGCCTGTGCCGGGCTGTGCGCAGAAAGGCGCGATAAACATTTTATTGCCCGTCATCATGCTTTGCGCTTCTGTCAGTGTTGTGTTGCCAAGCTCTTCTCCCAAAAAATCAAAGATTTCGTTCAATTTGACATTGCCCAAAGCGCCAGCAAGTTTTGCATCCCACGACTCTGCGACATAAAACCTTGACGTATAATTAATAGGAGCTGCAATCATGTCCGGGTCAAACAGTACGGCGCGAGTGAGAATCTCCAAAGACCTGATGCCTGCAGTTTCCGTTTTGTTTGAAATTTCCAAAATGTTTAAAGGTACTATTACCATACCGTCCGTCATTGAAATGGCTTTTTCCGAAACGGCAATTCTTAAGCCTGTAAGCTGGTCGAACCAAACGCCTCTTGCCCATTCCGGAGTGATGTTTTCATCGGTCTGGTTTGCGGTGCCCGATACAACTGCCGCACTCGGAGTTATACTGCCAAGGGAAATAGTCGCCCAATTGCCATCCTGATTGACATGAAGCACGGCCGTGCTCTCTAAAGGATCAATTGCATTTGAAGCGGTCAATTTTCCTGTAAGGGCAAATACCATCATGCTGCTTGCGGCTTGCATGGAAAACGCTTTTGTTTCGGGGTTATAAACGCCTGTAAGCCTGAACAGCATGGCGCCGTCTTCAAGAATCCCCTGTATGGAATTGTCGCTCTGCACAGTGCCGCTGAATCTTTTTTCTGCATTGGGATCATACGCTGTTCGAGACATAACATTTTGGCTGCCGCCGCCGCCCAATGTTCCGCTGATTACGATTTGTTGAAAACCATCGGGTGCAAATGGATCGCATCCTGTCATCGTGAATCCTATTATCGCCGCGAAAGCGATAAAGCCGAAAAATTTGTATAAATTTTTCATTGATTTGTCTCCCTTTAAATAAATGATGTTTTTATTCTATCTATATAGTATTATTTGAAGGAAGTTCCGGACGGCTCTATTTTTGCGCCTCGTGGCTCGTTTTTAGGTACCGTGCGGCGCATTTGTTATTTATTACGATTTTCGTCATATAGCTCCACTTGACCAAAAGTTTCATTTCCTGTAAAAATTAATATAGAACAAGGGCGTTCATCAGACGATTTATGGCAGTTTTAATACGGTTACCGTTATCGGTTTTACCGGCACATACTGTTTTAATCATGCGATGAATGCCCTTTTGCGCGGTTAGGAGGATCGAATGCTTACAGCGATAGTCGGGATTAACTGGGGAGACGAGGGCAAGGGACGCATGGTCGATTTGCTGTCGGAAGGCTACGATATTATCTGCCGTTATCAGGGCGGCAACAATGCGGGGCATACGGTTGTAAACGACAAGGGGAAATTCATTTTGAACCTTCTGCCGTCCGGCATTCTTCGCGACGGTGTTGTAAATATCATGGGTAACGGCATGGTCATCGACATGGAACATCTTTGCGGCGAGATCGACAAACTCACCGAGAAGGGCATTTCCGTCACTCCCGAAAGTCTGAAAATAAGCGACAAGGCTTTTATCTGCATGCCGTATCACAAACAGCAGGATATATTGGAAGAAGACCGCCTTGGAGACTTAAAGTACGGCTCGACAAAACGCGGCATTGCTCCCGTTTACGGCGACAAATACATGAAGAAAGGGTTTCGCATGCTCGACCTTTTGTCGCCCGAAACGCTCAAGCAAAAACTTGACAACGTTCTTGAATGGAAAAACCTTACCATAAAAAGTTATGGAACTTACAATATCGACGATTCTGCGATTTCTGCATGGCTTTCCAAATTCGGAGACAGGCTTAAACCGTTCATTACAGATACGACGGAATATTTAAACAAGGCGACAGGCGCCGGTAAAAAAGTTTTGTTCGAGGCGCAGTTGGGCGCGTTACGCGACATTGATTACGGCATTTATCCCTATACAACATCTTCGCAGACGCTTGCCGCATACGCGCCGATAGGAGCCGGCATCCCCGGTAAAAAATTGGACAGCGTAATCGGCGTTATGAAGGCATATTCAAGCTGCGTAGGCGAAGGACCGTTTGCCGTCGAAATGTTCGGCGATGAAGGCGAAGCTCTTCGCGCGGCAGGCGCGGAGTACGGAGCTGCAACAGGCCGTCCGCGCAGAGTCGGCGCGTTCGATGTTCCGGCAAGCAGATACGGCGTAATTACCCAAGGCGCAAGCGAAATAGCGCTGACAAAACTTGACGTATTGTCGTACATGGAAAAAATACCGGTTTGCACCGCCTACGAAATTGACGGCGAAAAGACAGAACAGTTTCCGTCGGGTGACAGACTTGCAAAAGCAAAACCTGTTATCGAATACCTTGACGGATTTAAAACCGACGTTTCCAAATGCCGCAGCCCGAAGGATTTGCCGGATGCCGCGCTCAAATACATACGCTACATCGAGAAAGCTGTCGGCTGTCCAATCAGTTATGTGTCGGTAGGCGCGGGAAGAGACGAATATCTTAAAATGAAATAAGAAATAAGAAATAGGGAATAAGAAATGAAAAGAGTTTATGTAAATGAGAAATGGCGCCCGATTATGCACGCGCAGCGTGTAGATGAAAAAATTAGCAAGGCGTGGCGCTAGATAAACGTCAATGAGATGAATAATGCGCGAAGGATTTATCCTGAGCGGCGCGCCCGGGGGACAAAAATGAGGAGAAAAAATTAACGTATGAAAAGAGTTTATGTAAACGAGAAATGGTGCCTCGGTTGTCATCTTTGCGAGTATTATTGCGCGTTTGCCGGCACAAACGAAAAGGATATGGCGCGCGCGCTAAAAGACATAAAGATACGTCCCAAAATCAAAATCGAAGAAAAAGACGGCGTAAGTTTTGCAGTTTCGTGCCGTCATTGCAAGGAGCCGCTTTGCGTAAAGGGGTGCATCACAGGCGCGCTTACGATTGCAGACGGCGTAATTACAATTAATCACGACAGATGCGTTAGCTGCTACACATGTATTTTAAGCTGTCCTTACGGGGCTGTTTCGCCGTCGGAAGACGGAGCTGTAGAAAAATGCGAACTTTGCGTCAAGACACTTGGCGGCACTCCTGCCTGCGTTAAAGGCTGCCCCAATAACGCAATTGTTTTTGAGGAAAGATGAGGTTTATATGAAGTACGTAATAATCGGTAACTCTGCGGCAGGCATAGGCGCGGTTGAAGGGATTCGCTCTGTCGACAAACAGGGTGAAATTAAAATTATCACGGATGAAGCGTATCATACCTATTCGCGCCCGCTCATTTCGTATTTATTGCTTGGAAAGGTAACGGAAGAAAAAATGAAGTATCGCGGCGACGGTTTTTATTCCGATAACAATGTCACCCTTTTAAAAAATTCAACCGTAATAAAAATCGACGCGGAAAAAAAACAGATCTCCCTTTGCAACGGTAATACGGAAAGCTACGATAAACTGCTTGTCGCATCAGGTTCCTCTCCGTTTGTGCCGCCTTTTGAAGGCATTGAAAATGTAAAAAACAAGGTTACGTTCATGAGCCTTGATGACGCGCACAAACTTGACGAAATGCTTTCCAAAAAAGCAGGCGCAAAAGTCTTAATAATAGGAGCCGGTCTTATCGGTTTGAAATGCGCGGAAGGAATTCAAAAAAGAGCGTCCAAAATCACGGTTGTTGACCTTGCTCCCAGGATTTTATCGAGCATACTCGACGAAGACGGCGCAAAAATCGTTCAGGAACATCTCGAAAAACAGGGTGTAGAATTCAAACTTGCAAGCAGCGTAAAAAAATTCGAAGAGAATTCTGCGATTTTTGAAGGCGGCGAAAAAGTCGATTTTGATGCGCTTGTGCTTGCAGTCGGCGTTCGCCCCAACACTTCGCTTTTAAAGGACATTGCAAATATCGACCGCGGCATTATTGTTAACGGAAAATCGGAAACCTCAGCCAAAGATATTTATGCCGCAGGAGATTGCACCCAAACGCTTGATGTATCAAGCGGGCAGAATAAAATCATGGCGCTTTTGCCCAATGCGTACATGCAGGGTGAATGCGCAGGGATCAATATGGCTTGCGGAAGCGATGCTTGTGCCGCGCAAAAATCTTTTGACAAGGCGATTCCCATGAACGCGATTGGCTTTTTCGGTTTGCACATGATAACTGCGGGCAATTACACAGGAGAAACTTTCCTTAAAAATGAACAGGGGTCGGATCAGATTTGTTATAAGAAACTTTTTTACAGCGATAACAAATTAAACGGTTTTATTTTAATCGGCGATGTGGAAAAAGCCGGTATTTATACAAGTTTGATACGCGAACGCACTCCGCTCGATTCCATCGACTTCGATCTTATTTGCGAAAAGCCGGGGTTAATGGCGTTTACCAAAGAAGACCGAAAAATAAAACTGGGCGGAGAACGTTAGCATTTTTGATGCAGCATTTCATGCAGCTAACTCAAAAACAGGCAAATCGTTATTGTAAAGCACGTTCCCGACAAGCTCAAACGGCCCTTCAATATCACCAATAAAAATTCTGCCTTCCTCTACGGAGTAGGTTATCGGATATTTCCATGGCTGTGATGTATAAATACCATTTCTTGTATCGATAAACTCAACCGACATTCTGTCGCGATAAACATCGCACCAGCCGTTCCATTTTGTACCGATTAATTGTTCCGGTTTTACAGCGGTAAAATCTGTTTTCATACATTCCTCCATTGATTATTGGTCTATATTTAAGGTAAACAAGTTTTTTTTAAGCGGCAAGAAAAAAAGCTTACAATTTTTCGCTTTTTATGCCGCTGGACAAGATTTCATAATTTTCTTATAATGTGCATAAGGAAGACGGAGAATTAATTTATGAGTATTTTGGCAAAAGATCTTCATTTTAAGGATTTAAACCAGCGCATCAAGGCAGGCGGTGAATTTGTTCATGTCGAGGACTGTTACGGACAGAGATTTATCGGCTCCGCGCTGAAAGGAAAAACTGTCACGATAAACGGAACTCCCGGCAATGCGCTTGGCTGTTACCTCGACGGCGCGGTTATCGAAGTTCGCGGCAATGCGCAGGATGCAACGGGCGACACAATGAACGACGGAAAAATTATCATACACGGAAACGCGGGAGACGCTCTCGGTTATGCCATGCGCGGCGGAAGCATTTTTGTAAAGGGTAATTCGGGTTACAGATCCGGCATCCACATGAAAGAATATTATTCTTCCGAATTAAAGGAGAAAAAACCGCTTATAGTAATCGGCGGAAGAGCGGGGAGTTTTCTTGGCGAATACATGGCAGGCGGAATTATTATTGTGCTGGGTATCGGTGTGGAAGATGAACAGCCTGTCGGAAATTTTACCGGAACCGGAATGCATGGCGGCAAAATATTCATCAGAACCAAAAAAGAGCTGATCGCGCTTCCTTCGCAGGTTGCGGTGGAAATCGCAAGCGCGGACGATTTAAGGGAAATCGAGGGCGCGGTCAATGAATTTGCAGCTAACTTTGAAATGAACGCATCTTCAATATTGAAGGATCAATTTTTTGTATTAAAACCCAATGCAAAAAACCCGTACAAGCAATTGTATACGGCAAACTGAGATAAAGGTATCATGTGCGGAATTATCGGCTATATCGGAAAAGAAGACGCCGTTCCGATCATCGTTGACGGCTTAAAAAAACTTGAGTATCGCGGATATGATTCCGCGGGTATTGCAATATTTTCGGGCGGCAGTTTTGATGTTGTAAAGCAAAAAGGACGCCTTGCAATTCTGGAAGAGCGAATCACTTCGCGCTTAACGGAAAACAAGCCGCTTTCGGGACACCTTGGCATAGGACACACGCGCTGGGCGACTCACGGCGAACCGTCCGATATAAACTCTCACCCTCATGTCGGCAGCCGCAATAAAATCGCGGTTGTGCATAACGGCATTATCGAAAACTACAAACAATTAAAAGAACGGCTTGAGCATTGGGGTGTTTCGTTTGCGTCGCAGACGGACAGCGAAGTAATCGCCCAGCTTGCGGAACATTATTATGCAGGCGATTTAATAGATACGGTAATAAAAGTCGCAAACGTTGTCGAAGGCTCCTATGCCCTTGGCGTTATGTGCGTTGATGAGCC
>WQSP01000057.1 GCA_009787795.1 Treponema sp. | reverse complement strand
TGCATATAAATAACATTATTGCCGTGATTAATATATGTCAACTAGTTAAAAAAACACTATACAACTTAATAAAAAACATATAATATTAACTTTACCTATTTTAAGGAGGATTATATGGGTTTAATTAAAGCGCTTGTCGGCGCTGTAGGCGGAACGCTCGCAGATCAATGGCTCGAGTTTTTTGTATGCGAAAGCATGGAAGCTGATGTGCTTGCGGCGAAAGGTCAGAAGCGCATAAGCAAAAGAAGCAGCAACACCAAAGGCGAAGACAATATAATTTCCAACGGCTCGGGCATTGTCGTTAACAAAGGACAGGCAGCAATCATTGTAGACAACGGACGCATTGTTGAGTTTTGCGCCGAAGAAGGCAATTATACTTTCGACAAATCAAGCGAATCGAGCATTTTCTACGGAGGACTGGGTCAGGGAATTGCAGGCGCGCTTAAAAGTATAGACGAACGTTTTAAACACGGCGGAAGCCCCGGAAAAGATCAGCGTATTTATTATTTTAACACAAAAGAAATAATCGGAAACAAATACGGCACGCCCAATCCGATTCCGTATCTTGTAGTGGATCCGAACATAAATCTTCGTCTTACAATCAGTTTGAGAGCAAACGGCGAGTACTCGTTTAAAATGATTAATCCTGCGTTGTTTTATGCAAATGTATGCGGCAATGTAGAAGATCAATATACGCGCGATAAAATTGACAGTCAGCTTAAAAGCGAAATAATTACGGTTCTTGGTCCTTCGCTTGCAAAGCTTGGAAGCGGAATGGAATACCACGAAATTTCTTTCCATACCGATAAACTTGCGGACATTTTAAACGAAGCTCTATCCAATAAATGGAGGGACGTTCGCGGAATCGAAATCGTCAACTTTGGAATAACATGCACCGCTTCCCCGGAAGACGAAAAAAAGATAAAAGATCTTCAGGCTGCCGCTGTAATGCGCGACCCGACAATGGCAGCGGCATCGCTTGTAAGCGCTCAAGGAGACGCGATGCGCACCGCCGCAGGAAATGCAGCGGGAGCGATGACAGGCTTTATGGGAATGGGTATGGCTTCTCAGGCAGGCGGCATGAATCCGCAGGCGCTTTTCCAGATGGGCGCACAACAGCAAGCACAGCAACCTGCGACACAACAACCTGCAGCAGGCGGCTGGACATGCGCTTGCGGAAAAGCGGGCAACTCAGGAAAATTCTGCGCAGAATGCGGACAGCCTGCGCCTGCAGCGGGATGGAATTGTCCATGCGGACATGCGGGTAACACAGGAAAATTCTGCGCCGAGTGCGGAAAGCCCGCGCCTGCAGGAGATTGGACTTGTTCATGCGGAAAAGCGGGCAACACAGGAAAATTCTGCGCCGAGTGCGGAAAATCCAGGGAATAGACAATGGAAATAAAAGAATACAAATGTCCGAATTGCGGCGGCGCGGTAAAGTTTGACAGCTCGTCGCAAAACATGAAATGTCCTTACTGCGATGCCGAGTTCTCGATTGAAGCGTTGGAAGAACATCAAAAAGAACAAGCTGTCCCGGAAAAAGACAACATCAAATGGCAGGAAAATGAAAACCTAAAACCGTGGGCGGAAGAAGAACTAAACGAGCTTGCCCAAGGTTCGTGTCCTTCATGCGGCTCCGAGCTTTTGGGAGACCAAAACACAGCCGCGATGGTGTGTCCCAACTGCGGCAATACGCAGATTGTTACAAAGCGCCTGACGGGCATGTTAAAACCCGATTTTGTAATTCCGTTCAAACTGGAAAAAAAAGCCGCAATTGGAGCATTAAAAGATTTCTACAAAGGCAAACGTCTTCTTCCCGACAGCTTTAAGAATGAAAACCGCATTGGCTGCATTCAGGGCGTTTATCTTCCTTTCTGGCTTTTTGACGCAAACGCGCGCGGACACATTCGCTTTAAAGCGACAAAAACAAAAGTATGGGCGGATTCAAATTACACTTATACAAAAACCGATTTCTTTTCTGTCGTGCGCAACGGAAGCATATCGTTCGAAAAAGTTCCCGTAGACGGCTCGGAAAAAATGGATGACGACTATATGGACGCAATCGAGCCTTTCAATTATTCCGAAATGAAAGATTTCCAGACTGCCTTTCTGTCCGGCTATATCGCCGAAAAATACGACGTGGACGCGGATAAAAGCAAGGAAAGAGCCGGACAGAGAATGAAAGCGTCCGTAGAAACGGAATTCAGGAATTCCGTTACGGGGTATTCAACAGTAATAACCGAAAGTTCCAATGTTGATATTGACGGCGGAAAAGTAAACTACAGTTTTTTCCCCGTATGGGTTCTTAACACAAAATACAATAAGGAAAATTACATGTTTCTTATGAACGGTCAGACAGGCCGTCTTGTAGGAAGGCTTCCTGTTGATAACGCCAAGGTAATTAAATACTTTGCCCTTATTTCCGGAATTTGCGGCATCGTCTTTACGGCTTTATCCCAAGTTTTGCGAATTTTAATATAGGAGTCAAAAATGAAAACCAAATTTGTTATATTGTATCTGATTATATCAATATTAATTTTCGCAGTTCCCGTTTTTTCGCAGGACAGGGTTGTTGACAACGCAGGACTATTATCAGAAAGCGACAAGGAAAGACTTCAAAACAAAATAACGGCGCTGTCTTCCATGTACAACATGGATTTAATTATCGTTACGGAAAGAAGCATAGGGAACGAAAGCCCGATGAATTACGCCGAAAATTTTTTTACTGTCAACGGGTACGGCATCGGCGACAACAGGGACGGCTGCCTCTTTTTAAATGTTACAGGCACAAGGGACATATGGGCGACCACATCGGGAAGAGCCATTCGCATTTTAAATGACACCGCCCTTGATAAAGTTCTTGATGATGCGGCAAAAAATTTAAAGGCAGACAATCACTACGGAGCGTATCATTCGTTTTTAGCCAACTGGGAAGAATTTCTAATCCTTGAATCAAAGGACAGAAATTACAATATCATACAAAAAAACAATGTCTATGTAATTATTGGAATATGGGTTTTTGCTTTTGGAATAGCGCTTATCGTAATCATGCATTGGAAAAGGCAAATGAATACAGCTATTGGTCAAACCCATGCCGCGGCTTATATTGTTCCCGGAAGCCTGTCTTTTACAGAAAAGAAAGACCGTTTCCTTTACAGCACTGTAACAAAGGTAAAACGCGAAAAAGACTCAACATCAAGAAGCGGATCGGGAAGAAGCTTCGGCGGCGGCGGAAGACGGTATTAGAGTTTTATGATTTTTCTTCTGTTTCGTCCAAACCGGAAAACATGGACAGGAACGGCGAAACAATATTTACATCGGTAAGGAGATCCTGCGTCTCCATGTCAAGGACGGGGTATTCGCGGCTGAATTCAATTTCGCTCGCAAGCGCAAGCAACCCTTTGCGCACGGGCGGTTTGTTGCTTGCAGCCGCAAGAAGTCCCTTGCTTTTGGAAGATGATGATGCCGATGATTTCGAAGAAGGCGGTTTTTTGGATTTATCGTTTGCGCGGTCCAACAAACCTTTGCCTTTTGTTTTTGTTTTGCTTGCCATAACAGGAACTTTTTCCGCTTCTTCGATTTCATCAAGTTCTTCGATCTCTTCGATCTCTTCGATTTCTTCGATTTCGTTAATATCTTCAAGGTCTTCTGCTTCTTCTATCTCATCAATCTCGTCAATCTCTTCAACTTCGTCAAGAGCTTCCACTTCTTCCGCATCTTCAATTTCATCCAGAGATTCAACTTCATCAAGAGCTTCCGGTTCTTCGGCTTCATCAAGAGCTTCGACCTCTTCGACTTCTTCCACTTCTTCAAGTTCTGCGGCTTTTGCAGGTTCATGCGTTGCCGTTGCCTTACCGTCTTTATTAATCGTTACGCTGTCGCCGCTGGATTTAAGTACGGCAAGAAGCTCGTCCCATGACTTGTCGATGATGCTGTCAATTGCCGCGCTGGTACGCGCGCTCAGCTTCATGTTCAGCTTTAATTCTTTGCGTATTTCTTCGCGTCGCTGCTCAAGCTCCAAAATCCACTTGACCCTGTCCTGACTCGATTTGTTTACATATAACTGCTGGAACAAATTATCCTGCAAACGCTTGATGCGGTTTCTTACAACTGTTATGGGATTTGGTTTTAGATTGAACAGGAAGTACAATGTTAAAAAGAATGTCAAAAAAATCGACAGCTGAAGAATCAGCTTCATCGGTTCGGAAATGGAAAACAAATAATCGTCGATCAGCCTGCCAAAGAAAATTCCATGATTCGTTTTAAAGGAAATTAACGAATAAATCATGCCCGAATCGGGGGAATCAAGAACAACGCGTCCCTGCATTCCTTCGTTCCAGACTTCGGATATTTTTTCCAGAATGCCGGATTTTGCAATCTCGGGACTTCCCAAAAGAATTCCCGGCGGAGCATGCACTACAGAAACCGCATCGCTTACATTCAAGCGTCCTTCGGCAATCAGTCTTTCGGCTAATGTTCGTATCGAAACTGAAAAAAGGGCCGTTCCGCGGTAAACATCCATCGAATCGTTAAACGGGAATGAAAAAATAATTCTTTCGCCATGTTCATCCATTGTATATTTGGAGCTGCCGCCGTCATGAACGCCGACAAATTCGTAAGGCAGAGCAAGAAGGTCTTCGTTGTAATTGCGATATGAAGTGGAATCGCGGCTTTGATTCAATATGTCGCGCGCAGAGGTTGAAAAATGAAGCCTTATTCCGTTGCTGTCAACAAATTGCACAGACTGAAGCCCCGATACCGATTCAAGCAGAATGCCAAAAATTCGGGAACGCTCAAAAATATCTTCGGAACTTTGATTGTAAAGAAAACTGCTTAGAATCGCAGGTTCCGACAGAACAGCCAAAAACCGTCCTTGAAGATCGACAATGTGATTATGAACAAGTTCTGCGTCTACTGCATTTTCTTTTATGTATGAATTGACAACGGAAGGATTGTAAAAGCGTGTCTGGATAAAGTCCTGCAGGTCTTCATTTACCAGCCAGGTAAAACCTGCAAAAATGAGAATTGATATTACCAGCGCCAAAATAGGCTTTAAAAAAGTAGGCAAATTTATATCCCGTTTGTTCTATTATCGGCATATAATTCTACCAAAAAAACGGTTATTTTTCCTGTGGCGGCGGCGGCGGCGCTGCCGGAGCGGCATCCTGAACCTGCATTGGATTGACCCCAAGACGCTTCATCTGCTCCTCGGATTCCTTTTGGGCATTGTATTCATACAGCATTTGGTTGGCTTTTACATATGTATTTTTCAAAGCCGACAATTCCGGCTTTATTCCCTTGATTTTCTCCCGTTCTGTCGGCTGGACATTGGTCTTAAAGAACTCGTCAAGTGCGCCGAGCGTCTTGTGGAAATTCGTCACTTCCTTGATATTTCTGTCCAAATAGCCGATTATCTGCTCTTCTGTCATCGTTGTAAGCTTCTGATAGGCATTACCCTTGCAAAAACTGGACAAGATTCTGGTCTTTTTTTCCAGATCTTCCATAAATTGATGGAAATTGATCTTGTCTTTAATCGGAATTCCTTTAGTTTGATCCATGGTCTCGATGGTATAAAAGACAACTTCGGGCTCCGCATTGGTTATCTGCCTGATTAATTCCTTGATCGCTTCAAAAAGGCCTTTCTTTCGGCTTTCCAGTATTGTCTGGTTATCATACAGCTTGGTGCAAATCTCGGTAAGCGAAGCCGATGCGCCGCCTATCACCTGAATGCCGTCAAGAAGGATTTGCTTGTAATTAATTGTCTGTTTTGCCGCCTTCGGCTTTTCTTCCTTGACTATCAGAGAGTTTAAGATACCGTCCCTAATCTCCCCGCCGCTTGCCGAGTAATCTTCTTTGATGATTTCTTCAATCAATTCCCTGTAAAAAGGAGAACCGGGCATTGCCGCAGGCATTTTTTTCTTGATATTTTCGGGCGTTGCCTCATTCGAAGACATAGAACCCGATATGGTTTTGCGAACAGTAAGTTTATATGTCTCTCTATAGAAGATATTAAGCTCTTTTAGCGTATTCATCGCGCCGGTTGTCGTTTTGGACAGTTTTGAGAGACTTTCCCCGATTATACTCAGGGTAAGCGGATCAACGCCGACCTTTGATTTGTTGGACAATTCGGCAACTGCCTTCGTCATACAGCTTGGAGCATCCGGGATAAGGCCAAGCCAGTCGATATACCTGACAAGCCCTACAATCCGTTTAATGCGATCAAGATTCAAAAAATCGATATTTAGCTGGTAAAAATTGACCAAAAAGTCGATTTGACTGTCAAAATTTGACAGTCTGATGGAAAGCTGCTCAATTCTCTTGGCTTCGTTAAAAGGAGTCGAGTCTGGAACTTCAAGCTCGCTGATTTTGGTCTCCTGTTTGTACGGATCCTCGTCTATCGACTTTTTTTTAAGGTAGATGTTGTAAAGTGAGGCAAAGGAACTCTGAAAAACCCTAAGTTCGTCTTTAAGTTTGATAAGTTCGACTCTTTCGAGCCAGTCTTTTCGAGTTGAAAGTACCTGTTCCAGGTTAGTCATGTAGCCATTTATATCTGTTTCAGCCATTTATTTAAGTATGATATATTTCGATAAAAATTGCAAATTCTTGCCATTTCGCTAAAGCAAAATGGCACTCTCATGCCATATAAGGGTATGAAAATAAATAAATCAAACTTAACCAAAATCCCCTTGCTTGCATTTGCTTTGCTTGCAAGTGCCTTGCTTACAGCAAGCTGCGGGGAGCGTTTCCCTTCCTGGTATATTTTGGAATTGCCGCAGCCGCCCATATCTTGGGTCTCTTTTTTGGGAGAACCAAGCTGGATGGTCGAATGGGTCGACCCTGACGGTCAAAAGCAAATAATGCTTCTGGAACCAAACCTTCCTGCGGAAAACGGTTTGCAGGCAAACAGCCTGCAAATTAACCTGCCTGTTACATGGGCAAGTCCTGTAACTGCCTGGCCATATTGGCAGCATCACAACCTGATCCCCGGCCTATTTAAGCCTGCAGGCGCGATTTTTCCGTTTGACGCAAACGGCAATCGGCTAAAATTAACCTGGGAAGCCGGGGTAGACGCCGTCTTTTTTTGGGAACTAGCCCTTGCAAATGAAGGAAATTATTCCCGAGTCCCGTCAAATTTTGACTGGCCCCGCTTTCGCGATCTTTTTACCCCCGAAATTTTACGCGAAGAAATCTGCGAAGACCCCTGGCTTGCAAACTGGCGTTCCATCGCAGAAAGAACCGCAAACGGCAACTTTGACCGCCGCCGCCTCGTCCCGGAAGCAACAGAAGAAATCGAAATCCCTGTTACCGCCCGCACATGGTACGGAACATCACCCTTTTCAAAGCCGATTGTCTTTCCGGAAAACGAATCGTCAATCTTTCAAATTCGCCCCGGCATAAACGTCTGGGTCTCCGAAGAGGGAATCCTGCGTGCATACGGCAATGTATGGATACTGTCAACATGGAATAAATAAGGAGAAAAAAATATGGCAAAAATAACAGATAAGTTAGATAATATAAATGAAACATTAGAGAAACTGGTAAAGGTCATGGACAAACCGGAACACCCGATAATCAAGTATTTGGGAATTGCCGGAATGATTGCAGGTGTATTTAGTATAATGAGTACAATTGATATAATAATGAGATGGTTTTAGGAGGATTTATGGTATTTGCATTAGAAGTTGTCAAAGTCTTTCTTCACCTTGTTATTGTTTTTCTTGGCATGAAAATGTTTATAATGGCTCTGCAAGAAACGAGGCGATCAAAGAAAGTTTAAACCATGAGACGGACTGCCTTTTTAATATTTTATTTTCTTCTCTTTGCGTTGAACACACAGGCGCAGAACCAGCCTGTCTATGCGGGGCTTAGCAATGATGAGCAGCTTTCTCTTGTCGGCATGATGATGGCGGATCTTCTTGAACGGTTCGGATCGCCAAGATCGGTTATCACAGAAAGGGGCAACGAAGCATGGCAGGATGACGTTGTCTTTCAATATAACGGCGCAGATTTTTATATTTACAGGGATCGTATCTGGCAGATAAAAATTGCGTCTACGCACGGAGTGTCAAACGGAGACAGGCGAACTGCTGTTTTGCAGGTTTTGGGAAACGGCGCGCAGGACAGGGGAGATCATTTGCTTCTGCCGATAACGGGAAAAAATTGGCCTTTAATGATAAGGGTTAATTTTAGTAATTCCGGCAATACGGGGCAGGTTACGGCGATATACATTTATCGCCCGGATTTCTAAAGGAGAAACCAATGTCAAAAAATTGTTTGTGCCTGACGGCAAAAACCATAGACAGAAACCTTGAAATACTGAACAAATACCGCAAGTTTGCGGATTTGGCGGAGCTTCGCGTCGATTGCCTTGATGCCGATGAGCGTCTCTACATCCGCCGTTTCCCAGAACTTGCGGGGCTTCCCGTTATCCTTACGATAAGGCGCGATGTTGACGGCGGATATTTTTCAGGCGGCGAAGGCGCAAGGGTTAAGTTACTTGCAAACGGACTTGCTTATGCAAACGCCGACAGAAGATTGAATTATGCATATGTCGATATCGAAGACGATTTTGACGTGCCAAGCCTTGAAGAAGCGGCGCGTACTTTCGGAACAAGAATTATCCGCTCGTGCCACGATTTAACAGGCTCCATACAGGATATCCCGGCAAAAATAAAATCCATGCAGCGAGCAGGCGACGAAATAATAAAATGCGCAGTTGCCGTAAAATCTACGGGTGATGTTTTAAAAATGCTTAAAGCGTCAAAGGAAAGCGTCCATCTGGAAAAAATTCTAATATGCATGGGACACTACGGCATTTATTCGCGCATACTTGCGGAAAAATTCGGCTCGTTTTTAACATATTCAAGCGCGTTGTCCGAAAGTGAAGTGGCAGGCGCGCCGGGACAAATGGATGTCCGCGAATTGTCCGAGCTTTACCGTTTCCAAAAAATTACCAACAAAACAAAAATTTACGGTCTTGTCGGCTATCCGTTAAAAGCAAGCGTAAGCCCGTGGTTTTTTAATTCAATTTTTAATCTTGAAAACAAAAACGCCGTATATGTTCCCTTCCCTGCAGATTCAATTTCCGATATTTTAACGATCGCAAAAGAGCTGAATGTTCAGGGTCTTTCGATAACGGTTCCTTACAAGGAAGCGGTTCTTCATGAACTTGCAATAAGCACTCCTGTTGTAGAATCAATCGGCGCGTGCAATACGATATCCTTTTCCGAAGACGGATGGACAGGAGACAATACAGACTGCGCAGGATTTTCCGCGTCTCTTCTTGAATTTTTGGGAAAGAAAAATTTAAAACACCAGAAGATAACAATTATCGGAGCGGGAGGCGTTGCGCGCGCAGTTGCGTCGGAAATTTTCAGGCTGGGCGGCAAAGCGCTCATTATAAATAGAACCATACATAAAGCAAGGAATCTTGCAGATCCGTATAATTTCCGCTGGGGAGGTCTTCCGCAAAACGGAAGTGACACCAAGGTTCTGGATCTCATTTCCAAATATAATGATATTCTGATTCAAACAACTTCTGCGGGAATGGAAGGTTACGAAGTGTCCGATCCTTTGGAACTTTATTCCTTTACAGGGAAAGAAGCCGTGATGGACTTGATTTACACCCCCGCCGTTACGCCATTTTTAAAAAGGGCGATGATGTCGGGATGCAAAACAATCAACGGGTACGACATGGTTATTCGTCAGGCATGTCTTCAGTATACGCGTTTCACAGGCGGAGAAATCCCCGAGAAACTTTTAACGCAGGTAAACATTTCAGGAGCGAACACATGGAACAAGATACGATCAGCTTGATGAAAATAGCGGCGGGAAAAGCCGCCGTTGATAACATGGTAAAAAGCGGCATGAAACTCGGGCTTGGAACG
>WQSP01000056.1 GCA_009787795.1 Treponema sp. | reverse complement strand
CCCCTCTATACCGTTCTTTAATATAAATACTACTATAAAATAAGGAATAAACCTATGGATATTATTACAAATTTACGAAAATTGTTATCTTTTAGATTTGCCATTTTCCCGGTTTTTATATATTTTACAGTTAATATCATCTATTGTTCAACGGTTCAGCCTGCAGAAATCGCGGAAGTTGCGCCTCCTTCAACTGTGTCGTATACCTACACGGGCACAAAACCAATTTATCCTGCCGTAATTTATGCCATTAACAACGGGAATATCGCCAATTGGAACGAAAGCATCATAAGCGTTGCAGGACCAAACACTGTCATTTTCAATCACGTTCGAGTGTCGGACAATTTGAATTTGGAAGATTTTTCCATCAGGATAAGCCTCGAGGACAATATAATTACATATCGATTTTACAACATAAGACAGCGTCCGCTTACAAATGCGGCTACCCCATGGAAAGAAACAAACGCTTTCTCTCAAGCCGGCAGCGAACAGATTCTAACCGAACATTTTAACAAGGAGATTCCCAAGATAATGGAAGATGACGCTCTTTATGCAATCGCAAGGGAATCCGCCAACAGAAGGATCGGATCGGGCAGACGCTGATTCAGGCGTCTTCCTTAAAAACGCAGCTTCTGTTTCTTCCGCTGTTCTTTGCCTCGTAAAGCGCCAAGTCTGCTCTCGAAATGAATTCGTTAATTGCGCTGCTTTGCCCTCTTTTTCTTGAATTTATCCCAATGCTTGCGGTAATTTTTGTTACCGTTTTTCCCTGATACATGGTTTCCAGTTTTTCAATGCTGCTGCGAATTTTTTCGGCTATTTCCTGCGCGCCTGCCAAGTCGGTATTTTGCATCAGCACGATAAATTCTTCGCCGCCCCAGCGTGCTGCAAAATCGCCGGGTCTTTTCAGGGTTTCCTTAAACACATTCGCAACCGCCACCAACAAAGCGTCTCCCTGCTGATGCCCGTATTTGTCGTTGTACTGTTTAAACTTGTCAAGATCGATTATCAAAATGCTGATGGGCAGCTGATCGCGCAAAGCCCTTCCCCATTCAGATTTTATCCGCTCTTCAAAATTGCGTCTGTTCGGAATGTCCGTCAACTGATCGATCATGCTTAACTGTTCAATCGTGCGCATCTGCTCGATTATTTTTAATCTGTTGTGCACCCTAAGCCTAACAATGGAAGCCGAAAACGGCTTTCTTATATAATCAACCGCGCCCAACGCAAGTCCTTTTTCTTCGTTTATGTCTTCTTTAAGAGAAGTAAGAAAAATAACGGGGATTTCTTTTGTCGCTTCGCGGTTTTTAAGCTGCTCAAGCACTTCAAATCCGTCCATATCAAGCATAAGAATATCAAGCAGAATTACGTCGGGACAGACTTTTTCCGCCAATTCAATTCCGTCTTTTCCGTTATCTGCACAATGGATAACATACTCTTCTTCCAGAATTTTTGTAAGCATTGTAATTATTGTTTCCTGATCGTCAATAATCAGTATGCTGCATCTTCTTTTATACATCTTGTCCACCGTTACCTTTAAACCGCCATTTCTGACAGTTTTTTTGCAATTTCCTTCAAATCCATTCTGTCAACATTTTCCCGCAGCCACTCTGTAAGGCCGTCATCCGACTCATATTGATATTTTTCCAATTCTTCCATTGCGTTGTCTGTTGCGTCCATATCGAAATCCTTGCAGGCGATAAGAAGCTTTGCAAGCGTTTTCGCTTCCGGCTTGTC
The DNA here is from genome assembly GCA_009787795.1 of Treponema sp. GTDB lineage: Bacteria > Spirochaetota > Spirochaetia > Treponematales > Breznakiellaceae > WQXQ01. The sequence goes on along the minus strand of WQSP01000056.1, from coordinate 8,179 downwards.
TTTCTTTGGCTTTGGATTCTCTGCCGCAATTCGCGCAATAAAATGATCTATTTCGCTTACCAGTTTATTCGCCTGTTCTATAAATGCAGGGTTGTTCTTTTCTATAAAATCAAAATCCCTTGCGCTTGACGCTTTTTCAAGTTCCAAAGCGGATTTGCTCATCGGCTCCGCGCAAATATCAAGGCTTGTTCCCTTAATTCCATGAACCCTTACCCTGTAATTGTATAAATTTTCCTCGTTTACGTTTCCAATTGTTTCCAGCATGGAACGAACGCTTGCAGAATACGAACGTAAAACTTTTATGTATGTTTTTTCATCATCGTTATATCTTTCCAATCCCTTTTCGATGTCAATTCCCTCTATTTCATAATTTGCAAGTTTCCTTTCATTTTTTTCCTGTGAAGGCTCGTTTGAAATTTTGGCGTCTGCGCCGGATTGTGAAATGTCCTCTTCTTCGCTTTCTTCATCGGCATCTTCATTGTTATCGCGAACAGATTCAAGCCTTTTAATGAGCGCAAGAAGGCTGTCTTTAAATCCTTGAGCGGACGATTTGACAAGTTCGATATTTCTTTCCCTTCCCGCGATTTCCAATTTATAAGCGTTATCTGAAAGCTCGTTTTCCAGAATGCTCTTCAGCGAACTCTTTATTCCATGAACGACAATCGTATATTTTCGCAGGCTTTCGTCGCTTCCAAAATCTTCCAATTTGTACAAATCATCAAGTATGTTAATCGTTTTGTTTGCATCGCGAATAAACGGATCAATAAGCATGGAATCGATTTTTGGTTTGCTTGCCTCTTTTTTGGACGATTCGGTTTTAAGTTTTCGCGCGGCTTCAATAACGTCAGGCGGCTGTTTGTCGCGGACAAGCTTGTTCAAAACGGAGTTTAACTGGCGGATATCAATCGGCTTGGAGATAAACTCGTTAAAACCGTTTTGCAGGAACATATCGGACTGCCCGGAAACTGCGTTAGCTGTCAACGCGACAATCGGTTCCGAATAATTCAGTTCGCGGATGACTTTTACGGCTTCTATGCCGTCCATTTCGGGCATCATGTGATCCATAAAAATTACGTCGTATTTTTCGCCGTTTTTAATCTTTTCTATCGCTTGCCGTCCGCTCATGGCTGTGTCAATTTTAAGCCTGTAAAGTTTCATAAGGCCGACAGCGACATAAATGTTTGTCTCTACATCGTCAACAACAAGAACTTTTCCGTACGGCATGGGATCGCGCGCAATCTGCCTTCTTTTCTTGTGCTTCATGTAACTCATTCTGAACTGGCGAAGATTGTCCGCGACATCCTTGCCAAGCATTTCATCGTCAACAATTTTTTGCGGCAGGCAGACGGTAAATTCCGTGCCTTTTCCTACCTCGCTTTCCACATTCATTTTGCCGTCCATCAATTTGACAAGACGCTTAGTAATTGCAAGACCAAGCCCGGTCCCTTCTACGGTAACGTTGTTTTCATAATGGAAACGCGAATATTCGTTAAACATTTCCGAAAGTTGTTTTTCTGTCATGCCGTAACCGGTATCGCGAATTTTCAAAACAAGGGTTATTCCCTCCGCCTTTTTATTTTCAAAATTGACAGATAACGTAACCTTGCCCTTTTCGGTATACTTAAATGCGTTGGAAAGCAGATTGTTTAAAATCTGTTTAATGCGAAGCTCGTCGCCTATTAATTTTGCGGGAATATTTTCGTCTACAACAAGTTCAAATTCAATCGGTTTGGATTCGATTCTCATCATGTTAAGATGAACCGAATCGTTTATCATGCTTGCGACTTTGTATTGATTCGGCATTATGTCAAGTTTGCCGGCTTCTATCTTGGAAAAATCAAGTATGTCGTTGATTATTCCCAAAAGAAGATCGCACGAATTGTAGATTTTTCCAAGCCCTTCTTCCATGTCTTTCGGCATGGTTTCGTGCTGCATTAAAATTTCCGTTACGCCAAGAATTGCGTTCATCGGCGTCCGTATTTCGTGGCTCATGTTCGCAAGGAACGAAGATTTTGTCTGGCTTGCTATTTCGGCGGCATCACGCGCAATGCGTCTTTCGTAACTTGATAAGGCAAGCGCCATCAAGTCTGCAAGCGAAGATGCAAAATTTTGTTCTTCTATCAGCCATTCGCGTTTTTCGGAATATTTTTCGGTGCATCTTTGCTCCACGCAGACAACTCCGAACAGTTTGCCGCCGATTCTGATTGGAGCGTCAAGCGCGCCGCACATTTGATCATAGTAACCCTTAAATGCTGTCGAAATCAATTTGCAGTCGTCTACATTATTCATTACAATTACGCGTTCGGTTTTTAGCATATTCAAATATTCCTTGCGCGTGGACAAATCATAATTATCCTGAATGACATTTCTTTGGGTGCTGATATTATAATACGACATGCTTACCAACGAATTTTTTTCTTCCGAAAAACTCCATATTCCAACGCAGCTTGAGCTTAAAGCCTGGCATCCTTCCTGAGCGATAACGTCCGCGGAAGCCTCCAGATACCCGTTGGAAATGGCGGGCGATTTTGTAATTCTTGCAAGCGCATCGCTTAATCTTTTGGCGTATTCGTAACTGTACGCCATGCTGTCTTCCATTTTTTTACGCTCGGTAATGTTACGCGAAATTCCCAAAATGCCTATTACTTCGTTGTTCAGCATAAGAGGCATTTTGATTGTTTCATAAAAAGGTTTTATACCGTCAAAACGCGGAATATATTCTTCGATTGTAACAGTCTGCCTTTCATTGATAACCTTACGATCAAGTTCGGTATAACCTTCGGCTTCGGCTTCCGTCACTCCCATTTCATAATCGCTTTTGCCCACCACGTCGTCTATGTCTTTGTTAAAATGTTCCAAAAACGCCTTATTGCAATGCAGGAAATTCAATTTAAGGTTTTTTGTAAAAATTAGATCGGGAATCGAATCGAACAAAGTGGTAAGCGTTGTTGTCTGCAATGCAAGTTCGTCTGTCCGCTTGTTGACAACTTCTTCCAGTATTTTTCCCGAGCGGTAAGTTCTTTTAAAAAAAACGGCGACAAGTGCAAGCACAATTAAAGACAGGGCAACCGCCGCAACCAGCCACGGCGTTCTTGCCTGTTCCAGCCTTAAACGGTAATCATAAGTTCTGTGCCGCCACCTTTCCGCAATCGTATCGGTATCAATTATGGCGAGGGCTTTATCGATAATCGAACACAACAATTCATTGTCTATGTTAAAACCGAAGGTTGAGGCAAAGCTGTTGTTAAACATTACGTTAACCTTGTAATCGGGAAGCTCCTGATAATTTGTCAGATTCAAAAGCGAGCTGTAACTGTTCATAACAAGATCGATATCGCCCTTCCTTAAAGCGTCGAACGCATCCTGCTGATTGTCATACTCTATGGCATACGGATGATTCGGAAACCAATTGTTAAAAAACTCGGTATGCGCAGTTCCTTTGGTCAGTCCGACTTTTTCCGAATATATTCTGTCAGGCGTAATGTTGCGGTAATCAACTCTTGATATAAGCACCGACCGTTCCGTCATGACAAGATTTTCGGGCCACAGAAAAAGTCCTTCGCGTTCGGGGGATCTGATAACTTCGGTAAGCATGTCAACTTCGCCCGATTCCAGCATTTGAAGCAAATCAAAAAAACGCACGTTGTTGCCGTGAGCGACAACAAATTCAAGCCCCGAAAGAAGAGCGGCTTCCTTTAAAACGTCATGAGCTATACCCTGCCATTCATGGTAACGCTCGTTGAAATAACTGACAGGGTAATAATCAAATTCGGATCCAAGCCGTATCACGGGATTTTGCCTTATGAACCCGATTTCCTCATCTGTTAGCTGCATAAGGAATTTGTTTTTATTGTATTCCCTGTAACCTTTTTCGTATAACTCGGACAAATAACCGCCGGCCCCATTGTCGATGGCTTTGTGAAAAATGGAGACTATCGGCTCAAAAGAGGGATTGTTCGTGGAAAAAGAAACGGGAGAAAAAACAAGCGGGAAAAAATCCGCCCCGTCAATATCGCCATGCCGAGGCACAAAAGGAAAGCCGAACAATCCTGTCAGCCATTCGCACAAAAAAACGGTATATCCGCCAATCTCCCCATTGGTGTTTAAAAACACATTTGAGTCCGGAAGCATTCCGTAGACAAAGGAACTCTTTCCGCTTTGAACAAGCCTGATTTTTATATTTTCGACAGCTGCGATCTCTTCGTTTGTTATGCCGGGAACATCACGATAGGAGGAAAAGGAGACAGCGTCTTTGGACAGATTTTTTTCGCAGGCTAAGAAAAGAAACGGTAAAAGAAAATTGCACAAAACCAAAACGCCTGTTCTTCTGACTCCAGACACTTAAGAACCCCCAATCTCATGCCAGATACACTACCGTTACATTATACCATAAAATAGAAAAAAGTGTCAAAGTGCCAAAATATTATTACAAAACCTCCTTTCTTAATTCAATTAGCGTCTTTAATGCCTTCTTAAAGGCAAAATCTTCCATTTGATCGACAAGTTCCCTGCTTCCGGGAATCATCTGGAGGCTGTCAATACATGACAGGCATTCAATACTTCCGGTTTCCAGTTAAAACTCCAATTTCCTGAAAAGTTCGATGGCGGCATCCCTGTTCAGTTGCTTTTCGTCTTCGTCGATATCGACGGCATTAAATACAAGCGTAAAGCCGAATCTGCTTCCGACTCCGGGCACGCTGTCAACTTCCAGCTTGCCTCCCATCATTTCGATTATGTTTCTTGCAATCGGAAGCCCAAGCCCCAAACCGCCGAACTTTCGCGTCGTGCCTGTATCTCCCTGAATAAACGGTTCAAATAATTTGTCTATATGCTTCTGCGAAATGCCAATACCCGAATCCCTTACTTCAAAATTCATGGTTACGCTGTTTTCGCTTATATCGCGCACCTCTGCCTGCATTTTGATCATTCCGTTATTTGTAAATTTAACGGCATTGGAAAGTAGATTCACAAGCGCCTGCCTTAACCTAGCCGGATCGCCGTAAAGCCTTTTTCCCACCGACGGCTCCGCGTAAAAATACACGGAAAGCCCTTTTTCGATCGCCTTGGGCATGATTACCGTTCTGCACGCCGCGAATATTTCGTGAAGATCAAAGGGAATGTTTTCCAGTTCCATTTTTCCCGATTCGATTATGGAAATATCGAGTATATCGTTGATTGTCTGCAAAAGCCATTCCGAGTTTTTTAATATTTTTTGCAGATAGTCTCTTGTTTTGGGAGGATTGTCATTGTCAAGCGCAAGTTCCGAAAATCCTATAATGCTGTTCATCGGCGTGCGTATCTCATGGCTCATGTTGGCCAAAAACGCAGTCTTTAAGCGGCTTGCGGCTTTTGCTTCTTCTGCCGTATCTTTTAAACTTATTGTATTATTTTCATCAATTTTGCCGAATTGTAATTTCATAAATCCTCCCAATGACAGATCACGCTGTTATACGATATTTTATACTTTTAATAATCGAGGTAAATTACGGGAATGTCTAGGATTTTATTATGAATTAATGCAGCTAACAATAAAAACTGAATATTAACAAATTTTCCCGGCGGGGGTAGCGCAGCCTGGGATATTTTTTAATGTTACATTTATTAATATTTGAATTAAAAAATTAATGATCATTGATTATATTTTCAATAATTGTGAATATTTCATTTGAATCTTCAGGGGGATCGTAAAAAACATTGTTTATCAGAAACAACCTTTCCCATATATGTATATGGATTTTATTACCAATTTTATATTCTATTTCCATAGAATAAAGCGGCTGATTTAAATAATAGTATACTTTATTATACCATTTTGTATTCATAGTGTCATATTCTGAATTTTTAAATATCATAAATATTTTATCCCAATAATCTTTTTCTACATTTATGTTTATATATATATCAAAATAAGCATCCGTACGTTCTTTAATGTCATAATTATCCATATTTTCATAATATTCATTTGCCTTATCAGCATCCCGATAAGTTAGTGTAATATTTTTTATGTTTTTATCCAATAATAAAACATTATATATATGATTAAAATCTATAAAAGTACATATAATCAATATGGCAACTGCTAAAATTATTATATATTTCCATTCTTTTTTATCCATAATCCTAAATTTTTTATTCATAAAGTTTATTATATCCATATTTATCAAGAAATGTCCATATGTTAAATATTTTTCTTTTTTAAATAAAAAATTAATATAACCAAGAGCAATATCGGGATGGAATTGATAAAAAAGTATAAAATATTACATTTGAATAAAATTGAATATTTAGGGAATAAAACATTATAATAAACCGTTATATTTTCATCAACATTTAAATCCAAATTTGGTATTATCAATACATTACTAATTTTGGAATTTACATATTTACTGCCATCAATCGTGTAATTATAATAAATAATATTTTTTGTGATTTCTTTTTCTACATATCCCCTTCCCGATATACTATTTTGGAATTTACCTGCAGGATAAGCTACAGTTTCCTTATGTTTTTTTATTTCAAACAATTCACCTTGAGTTTCAATAAGAAAGAAGTTTGAAATAAAAATGATTATCATATAAATTGAATATATTATGACCAACCATTTTATTATGAATATTAAAATATTATTATATGTGTTTTTCATAATTTAATTTATCATAGAATACAGAGTTTATCAATAAATTTTTTTTAAAATCATAATAGCAGGCTGCTATTATCACAATATGCTTTCCTTCAGTTTACCAAGCGTCACAACCGCGTTTTTAAAATCAAAATTCTCAATTTGATTTATCAGTTCTACGCTGCCAGGAATCGACTGAAGATCGTTTATGAAAGAAAGGGATTCAATGTCGCGGTTTTCCAGCATTACTTCAAGTTCACCGATAATTTTTAAAGCTGCGTCTTTGTCTTTCAGTTCCGTTGCGATATGACGCTCAATTTCTTTTACAAGCGGAACAAGCTGTGAGATTGCGGCTTTTAATTCGATTTCCAATGTTTCAAGCTGATTTGCTGTCATTTTGTTTTCTCCGTCCTTAAGACGGTCTTCCGCGTCTTTGGCGGCTTTTTGCAAAAGTGTCTTGTTAAGCTGCGCCGCATTGCTTTTTAATGTATGCACAAGCCTGTGCGCCAGTTTAATGTCATTTGAATCCAGAGCGCTTTTAATTTCGTCAAATTTATTATTGTTGTCTTTAACAAAATTATTTATCATCTTCTGGTGCAATTCGTTTTCCGCAATCTCCCTCTGCGTCGCATTTTCTTTTTGCCAATTTACAGGCTTAAAGTATTTTAAAAGACACCGCCACAGAACCTGCGATGTAAACGGTTTTCCGATGCAGTCGCTCATTCCTCTGGATGCGTATACCTCTCTGTCATTGGACATGATGTTTGCCGTAAGAGCTACAATCGGAATCGTCGCGTCATACTCGAAAATTTTGGCGGCAGCTTCAAGTCCGTCCATTACGGGCATGTGTATATCCATAAAAATCAAATCGTATTGTTTTGCGCTTCTGCTAATTTTTGATTTGACCATTTCAACGCCAATCTGCCCGTTTTGCGCAATTTCCGTCTTAAAACCGATACGCGCAAGATGTTCGCAGATAACCTGCTGATTCATGGCATTGTCTTCGCATAACAGAATTTCACCTTCGAATGTCGGTTTTTCTATATCGTCAAAAACGACTCGTTCTGTTTTACTTTCTTCTCCTTCCGAATCTGTCGCGTCAAACGTAAGTTCAAAGCAGAATTTGCTTCCAACGCCGGGAGCGCTGTCAACCTTAAGTTCTCCGCCCATCATTTCGATAATATTTTTTGTTATTGGAAGACCAAGCCCCGATCCGCCGAACATTCTTGTCGTGCCTGATTCCGCCTGCACAAACGGGTCGAATATTTTTTCCAATTGATCTTTTGTTATTCCGATGCCGCTGTCTTTTATTTCAAAAAACATGGTAACGCTGTGCGCCTTTACTTCTTTTACAGCCGCCTGCATTTTTATCATTCCGCTGTTTGTAAATTTTACGGCATTGGAAAGAAGATTAACAAGCGCCTGACGAAGCCTTGTAGGATCTCCGTGCAGTTTTTTGCCGACAGAAGGTTCCGCGTAAAAATGCATGGAAAGCCCTTTTTCTATCGCCTTTGGCATAATTACCGTTCTGCACGAAGCGAATAATTCATGAAGATCAAA
>WQSP01000055.1 GCA_009787795.1 Treponema sp. | reverse complement strand
ACGTGGTTGGAGTAACGCTTGATAATGTCTTCGATTGACCAGCGGTTTGTGTACTCGGTTCCCTCTTCTGAAAGGTGCAGGATTACCGTTGTTCCCTGATTGTCGCGGCTTGCGCTCTCAATCTCGAAGCCTTCCTTGCCGTCGCTTGACCATTTCCATGCGGCATCTTCGTTTGCCTTGCGGCTGATAACATCGATTTTGTCCGCAACCATAAACGCCGAGTAAAATCCGACGCCGAACTGACCTATCAGGTTGGAATCTTTTTTTGCGTCTCCTGCGAGCTTTTCCAAAAACGCTTTTGTGCCTGAACGCGCGATTGTTCCAAGCGAATCGATTAAATCCGCCTCGTTCATGCCGATTCCGTTGTCGGAAATTGTCAGTGTTTTTCCGTCTTTATCGAAGGAAATATCGATTCGAGGATCAAAATTGATGGATTTGTAGGCATCATCGGCGACTGTCAGGTATTTTAGCTTGTCCAGCGCGTCGGAGGCATTGGAAACGAGCTCCCGTAAAAAAATCTCGCGGTTCGAGTAAAGGGAGTGGATGATAAGATGCAGTAACCGGCTTACTTCGGTTTGAAAATGGTGTTGTGCCATATTGGGGCTCCTGTGTATTAATGATTCATTAAATGGATAACATTTATTCAAATTTCTTTCAAGTGGATGGATGCCGTACAAGCTCTCTTTTACAATGTAAAGAAAATACCAAAAACCCAAAAAGGCCTTAAATTTTTCAAATATGACCTTCTTATTTTATAAATTAGGAGGATTAAAATGAGGAAACAAAAATTTTATTATTCTTTATTGGCAATCGCAGTTGCTTTATTCACGGCGTTTGTCTTTATATTTTTAAATGCTTGCGAAGTTGGGCTTGGACAGAGGGTTAACACAGATGTCCCTGTTATTGGAAACGGTCCTGACGGCAGCCGTCCGGGTTCATATCTTCGCGGAAGCGTTAATTTAATTCAACTTGATGTCAGGCAGGATTTCGGCCTTAATTCGGTTTTTATGAATATTTGGTACAATGACAAGAACGATCTGAAAAAAGAAAAAACAATTCCTGCGTGTCTCAACGATAAGGGCTTTTGGGAAGTAAATATCGACACAGACGATATGGCGGACGGTTCAATTCGGACGCAGGTGACAGCTGTTGACAAAAGCGGAAATATAACCACAACCACCGACATGATTTACATCGTTAAAAACATTCCGCCGCAAATTGAGCTGACAGTTCCAAGAGTAAAAGGAAACGGGTTTGACAATCCCGATTTGAATAAAGTATTGGGAGAATCTCCTTTGTATCAGGGCAATGATTTAATGGGAATTGCATCCGATCTTTTTGGAATCGAGCGCGGTTATCCGCAAATATTGATCTGGCCCGGAGATTATCATAATGTCGACGAGAACGGCGTTGTTTTGGAAACCGATCCAAAGTGGGGTAAGTGGCGTACTGTAACAGATGATAATTACCGCGCATTAAATACCGACGGTCTTAATGCATTGCAATTTCGCTGGCCCATGATCGAATTGGTTCAATCAGGCGAAGACTGGCGGCTGCCTGAAAATGAAGAGCTTTTGGATCCTTTAAAAACAAAAGATCTTCCGGTAGGCGCATACCGCGTAAAGTTTCGCGTAATGGATAAATTCGGCATTATGAACACATATCCTGACAGGATCGATAACTCTCTTGAACAAATTTATAACCAATATATGGAAATTAATCTGGTTGCCGCCAAAAATCCTTCCATTAAATGGTTCGCTTTTTCTCAATATTATAACGGCATAGATGATTTTACCGCGACGGTGAATATTACAACCCCAAACGACAGAATAAACTCGGTGCGCGTAATGGCGAGTAACAATGAAAATGTTATATACAGATACGCCGATAACAGTTTTGTAAAACAGGCAGCCGCAGGAAACAGCTGGGTAATTGCAATTCCTGAAAATATAATGCATGAAATGCTTGGCATCGCTCCAGAACATAAAATGTCAGGTGATAAATTTTTGCATATAGAAGCTGAAGACAATATGGGAAATAAAACATCCACTACTAGGCAGTTCATTATTGATGACACAGCTCCAACACTTGAATTTATAGAGCCTGTAGAATTAACAAAACTTGGCACGGCTTCTTTTACGCTGCCGCAGGTAACAAGTACTGTAACAATTCGCGGCGCCGCGATAGACAATCAGCGCGTTGTACAGTTGTTTTACGCTCTTGGAAAAACCGAAATAAATGCAGCTCACGGTACGGAATGGACCGATTCGGGTCTTCATGAAACGCCGAAAACCCATCACAAGGGTTTAAACGCAAGATGGAACGGAAGCCTTTCCAATTGGAGCTGGCGCTTTGAAGATATCGCCGATGTGTGCAAAGGTTCAAATGCCGCATATTACGCAACAAGTTACGATTCTGAGAAAAATCTCTGGCTCCTGCCGGTAAAATTCAAAATAATCGACGTTGCAGGCAATGTAAGTTTTTATTCTGCGGAAATAATCGTGGATCCGGATGCCGACAAACCTGTTGTAAATATTAACAGCCACAAAGAAAGGCAAATTGTCGGCGGAGTGGTAAGAGTAAGCGGGTTTGCAACCGACAATGAATGGATTAATAAGGTGGAAATCAGAATAACGGCGCAGAGTAACGAAAACTGCAGTACATTAAATCCGCCCAATGTGCCGGTGACAGGCGGTAAATTTATGCCCGTTAATATAATCGGAAACAAAAGCTCTGCGGCGAACTGGTACTATAACATTAACGAAAACGGCGAATTGGATCCACCGAGAGGCGGAACAAGGTCTGTGTTGTTGGAAGTTCGCGCATGGGACGCTTCCATGTATTCACAGGATTTGGCAAAGAATTTTACAGAGACGCGAACAACTCTTGTTTTTGATTTGTCTGTGCCTGTCATAGAAGAAATAAAAGTGATCCATGGAGCTGCCAAAACAGGCGCAATGGAAGAAACTCTTGTTCCCGGCATTACAATAAAAGAATTTGTAACGTTAAAGGCAAGAATTACGGATGATTCGGGGATAACAAGCATTAAACTGCGCGGTCAGGGAGAAACAAGTTATGCAGAATATATCGACAAAAACGACAGCAAGACAGGGAAGCCCTGGGTAGAGGCGCATACTTTTAACAACAGCACAAATTTGCATACCGAATATACGGTTTACATTCCTTTATATACAAATGCGCCTGCAAGCGATCCCAATTCTCTTCGCGGCGGAATGTACCGCAATTCTGCAGGACCTTACAGCGTTGAAATACAGGTAATGGACAACACAAGCCCTATGCCGTTTATTACGCTTAACAGTTTTAATCTGCAAATTGACAACTATTATCCAATGGCTTCTTTTGCAGGGAATCTTAACGCAATAGGAAATTTGCAGATTTATGGAAAAGCGTGGGATACAGGCGGCGCTAACATAAATGTGCAGGGACTTGAAAGAATGGTTGTTTATTTTTCGCGTAATGGGAAACTTGTCAATTTGACAAATGGAAATGACGCTTCCGAATTCAGCGTATCCGATCAAACGGCAAAAATCGGAAGAATAGGCGATGAGTTTTCCATTAAAAACGAAGGAACATTGCAGACATTGCCGTTTTTCCCGAACGTTAAACAAAATGGCGCATACTCAACCAACGAACATGGCATTGTAATTGACGGTAACCAATCAGGGCCTTATTCGCCCAGGTTCACAGGTCCTTCCGCAGACAAAGAATGGCAAGTTACGTATCCAAGCGCAAATTTAAAAGACGGCCCGCTTACAGTGCATTATGTTGTTTTTGACAACGCGGACAACGCTGCGCATTATTCAAGGGATGTTTATGTTGCAAATAACCGTCCGCTTTTTACAAATATTTCGCTTGGAACGGACATTGACGGTTTTAACGGCGTGCAATCCAATGAATACATGGATTTTTCATCCGCTTCATACCCCGAGTTGATAACAGCTACTGAAATAGACTCCGAATTTAGAGTGCGCAATAATCAATTTAATGTGAATATAAATACAGTAAGCGGAAACGGAAATTTGCATTATAAAGTTTCTCATGTAAAGCGAAGCCAAACATCTGTTCCGGTTGCCAACATAGTAAAAGGCGAAGTTTATACAATTGCAAATCCGGGAACAGGGACAAACTGGGTTAATTACGGCGTTTTTGGAAATCCGTTTACTGGCGCTGTTTTTACCGCAACGCATAGTCATTCGGAACTTTCAGCGCTTGGCTTGATTTCCGGAACAGGCGGCAGTGTTTATACTTACGAGAATGCCGGCAGCGCGGAAAAAACGGCAAAAAGCGTCGACAATCTTTCGCATAACGCGCAGATTGCGTTTGCTTCCGATTCGTTCAGTGGCATTGGCGGCATAGAAGACTCTGTTAAAATTTTGCTCAACGGCATACATACGCCAATATATGACAAACTCTTTTTGGTAAAAGTTTACGATACTACGGTTCCCGGTGCGGCAATTGCTGAAAGTGACCAGCTTTCCCATGCTGTTTTATTTAAGGTTGCAGTTGATAATAACGATATAACAGTTCCTTCCATATTAGTCTCCCCGTTTTTTTGGAACAGTTCTTCCGACAATTCGCTTTATAAAAACTCAAAGGCAAACGGTCACATTGAGTTGGAGACGCATTTGCCGCTGCGGACTACAGGCATAAGCGGAATCGATGATTTGGATCCCAAAGTTTCAGGCAGGGTAAGTTTTAAGGGAACAGCTTTTGATAACAATGTCATCGATACCATTAAATTCAGCATAGACAATTTTCAAAATGGACGTGTGCTCATGGCGGCAAAATTCAACGGCGCAAACTGGGTAAGCGATTCCGGCAGCGAAACTGATTTTTACAATAACGGCTGGCGATTTTTGGCTGCCGGTAGTCCAAGTCAGGCGGGGCATAATGTAGAATGGCAGCTCGATTTTGACAGCAGGTTTATCGCAGGCGCCGCAAGAGCGGACAATATTCTCACTGTTATGGCATTTGACAAGGCGGCAAACTCTTCCAACCCCGGGAATTTCTCGCAGACTACGGCGAATGCAAAAACCGCACATTACCGTTTTGACGCAGTGCCGTACATCACGGAAGTTGAAACCGAATTAAGCGGCGCGTACCATACGAATCCTTCGGCATTTAACCGCTCTGCATTGGGCGGCTATCCTGTGCGTGAAGGTGAAACGCTTATAATAAAAGGTTTTAATTTTGACGATACGCCGATGAAGATGGAAAAGACAACTTTCTCAGGCGATCTTGATATCAAGGTTAACGGCATTTCTTCGATTAACAACCTGAACAATAATAATGCACCTTATAACAAAGAGCCTAATAACCTAAACAATAACAACCTTAATGACAACCGCCGTCTTTATGTGTGGAATACAGGCTACCTGTTAAATCAAAGAGTGGTGCAAAGTCCGTTTATGCGCATGGCTCCCGATTCGACACGTTACATGAGTTATGGTCTCTATGACGGCTACGGGCGTTTATATATCAGAAAAGACAATGGAACAACAGAAATTGAACATTGGGAAAACAGATATCAAAACACGACAGTTGCTTTTGATGAGTCAGGCGAATGGTACGCGGCTTCTTCTAACATGACAGGAATGGATTATCCCTATTTTACTTTTTATGCGCGAAAACCGGCAGGCAACACAAACGGCTTCCAGGGAACCAACAAGCGTATGATAATGCGAATGGCTTATGCGGACAAGCAATTTGACTTAAACCGCGCAAAAATTCCGCGCCTAATTACGCAAAACACGGACAGCGCAGTTCGCGGAACCGACAACAAGGCGATAAGAATATTCTTAAGTTATTATGACAATGGTTCAAGTGATAACCCAGTATTGTTCCATTTTGGAACAGTGGGCAAAGACAACAGTTTCGGCGGAGATATTTCTAACAATAATAACGCCTCGTACAGCAAGCATCCGCAGGCGCAGGTTGTTGCAAATAACAGCACCGCGTTTAAGGGCAGTGTGTACACAGCAGTCGGCGCTTTGTCTAACGGACTGCCTGTAATCGCATGGTACGACAGATTCAATCAGAGTTTGATTTTCTCCCATGGCGGCGACGCTTCATCCGCTCCGCTCAACGGTACGCCGCTTGGAACCAAGTTCGACGACAAGGGAAGTATTGCAAGTACCGATACTGCCACATGGCAGAACAACGCTATTTTAATTGCCGACTTTGCAGGCACTCATGTTGATTTGATTGTAGACGAAGGTGACAATGTTCATCTTGCATATTACGATGTGAGAAACGGAGGGCTTCACTACGCGTACATTCCCGCGATAAATCCAAACACAACAACAGCAAGACCGAACATGAACATTACAAACATTCAAAGAGCAAAGGTCGACACATATCTTTCTGCAGGAACAAAACTCATGCTCAACGTTCGCAGAGAAGGGAATCTATCAAACGGAAAGCCGAAATATGTTCCGTACATTTCATATTTCCACGCTTCGTTTGCCGAAACCAAAAACGCAATCCGCGTTGCATGGCGCAAAAATTTTACAAGCGCAGATTTTAACGGCACTGATGCAAGCGACAGGTTCACAGGCGCATGGGAAGTGATGACTATCCCCGTCGAAACTGTTCCATTAGCAGAAGAATTTATTTGCAACGGCGTTCCAACTGCGGCAAGTTGGACAGTTCCCGGCGGCTCAAGCGCATTGCAGTACAATTCCAACATGAACAAAACAATGCTTGTGGGCTACATGACAACAGATTGGTACGAAGGCGCTGTGCTGAAAGACGTGTTGTGGTAAGGAGGTTAAACGAGCGTCTCCAAAACAGACCAAGCGTAATCCCAGCGAATACGCTCCTGTTCTAAGCGGACGCTCTGCCCATGGGCGTTGCTCTTTAACGCTTGATAAAGTTTTTGCTCATCGGCGCTAAGGTTTGAAAGCTCCGCCGATGCAGCTTGATCTTTTTCTGAGACCCACAATTGCCTATGATTTAAAAGCGTCGCTTCGTCCATGAGAATCGATTCAAGTTTAGGCAGATACGATCTTGCGCGGTTTAAAATGGCAAAGCCATGCGTGTCGATGTCTCCCCAATAAATACACCGCGCTTGCTCAAGCCACGGGAGCTTTCCCAAAACATCAACGCCGTAACCCAACCCAAAAAGCACGGTAGAGTTTTCCAAATTGCCAAAGGCAAGCGCAGTTTGTACATTCTCTATAATGAAAACGGTGTGCGGCGGAGCTGGTACTGTAAAATCAAGATCGGCGATTTCTTCCAGAGGAGCGGAGATATCACCAAGCCCGCCAAACATTTTTCTAAGTTTTGGTTCGAGTATTCGCATTCTGATTATTTGCGGTAACGGTTTTATATCGCAAATATTATAAAAGTCACGGCTGGAAATTTCTTGTTTGGCGGTTGCTTCATCTGTATCAGATATATCACTGCTAGTTATACATCTTTCAGATGTGCCGCCTTTAATTGCCGCGATCAATTCTGCGACAAGACCTTTGCGCGACTCAAGCCATTTACTGTCTATACCGGCGATGGGAATCTGGCGAATGTAAAGATTGGAATTGGGATTGTTACAAATCCATGAAAGTATTTCGCACAGGCTGTTAAAGTCGCTGTCATTGTAATCGGCAAGAACGTTAAAGTGTCTTGTTAGAACATTAATAAGTGCTGACCAGCGTTGTATCATCAGTTTAAAACGTTCTGTGGCGCGTAACCATCTTGCGCCTTCGCCGATCCAAGTTGTGGCTTCTTTTACGCTTGCGATAATTAATTTTTCAGGGACGCTTTGAGTTCCAAGCGATCGCCAGCGGCGCTCACTCCAGACAAGCGTATCTTTATTCTCTGTGTTGTTGTTTATCGTATTGCTCTGCCATTTGTTCCATGCGGAAATCCATGAGCGCACACATTCGGGATGTTTAAGCGCTTCTTGCTCTGTGGGTATGCCAAGATTAATTTCTAACGGCCACGAATTCAAACTATCATTTGATATGGTTTCCTTCAGCCACTCTTTATGCTTGTTTTTGAATTTGCGTTTTAATATTTCTATGACATCATCAGGAGATTTCATTGCTTACTTCTTCATTTATAGACTGCGAAGGAAGATTCAAACGCCGGCGGTTATTGTCGTACTCAATATTCAATACGCTTGATATGCATCTGTCTTTTATATCAACAAAGCACGCGCCGCCGATGAACGGTTCAAGAGTCATTACCGAGCGCAAAGGCGTTGCTACGATCATCTGAAAGCCGAAGTTGTTAAAGATGTTCATACACAGCGCGGTGAACTCGTTGTCCGCTTTATCAAAAGCTTCGTCAAGAATGACAGGCGCATACATTGGAACACCGTGTTCATTACCGCCAAGCTGGTAGCGAAGAGCCGCGGCAAGACAAGTGGTTGCAAGTTTTTGCCGCTGACCGCCCGACTTGCCTGCTCCGCTACGGTAGACTTCAACCTCAACGCCGCTCTCGTCAATTTCGCGCCCGATAAATTCGACGTGCTGACGAACATCAAGCACTGCGTCCCGCCATCGCTTCTGCTCGGGTTCAAGACTCGAAAGGCGCTCAACCATTTTTCGAAGAGCGTTAAATCGTATCTCTTCATTTTTACGATCTTCACTCCATGCGTAACTAAGCGCCTGTTGTATGTCCTGCTTAAACTCGCGGACATCCTGAAGCTGGCGATCACTTGCCTCTATGTGAAGGAAGGTGCATTGGTTTTCAGTTTTGTTAAACGGCACTTGCCTTAAACTTTCGTTAACAAGAACCATGCGTTCCAGAATTGCCTTCCTTGCGTCGTTAAGATACGTTGAAAGAGCGGCAAGATTCTGATTGCTTTGGGTCTGCAGAAGATTAAAAAACTTTTGCTCGTATGCGGGAAGCCCGTCAGTCTCAAGCCTTGTAAGTTTTGAAAAATAATCAGGTGCGCTTGCAAGAACGGTATCCAAATCGCCTGCGTCCATCGGCCACGTTCTTTTGAATTCCGTAAAGATGCTCTCAATCTTTTTTTCACAGTCGGCAATTTGCAGTTTTATTTTTTCGATGTCTTTACTTAAAGCGGAAACAACAGATGTAGTAACTCTGTCGATGGTTTCAAGCCGCAGGTTGTCAGTGATTAGCGTAAAGCGTTCATCAAGACCCGTCTTCTGATGAGGAGTAAGCGTTGTAATCGAAGAGTCAGCCTTGAGCTCTTCTAATTTTTCTTCGTACTCCTTTTTCTGATTGACCTTACCCTCGTATTTTACTTTGGTATCGACAAGTTCCTTATCCGCTTTTGCCTTAATTGATTTCTGTTTGCTTATCCTCTCTGCAAGTTCATTAAGGGCTGTGTTGCCTTCGCGCACTTCACGAATGGAATCTTCTATAGAAGAGATACGGTTCAGCAAAGGAACGATGTCGATTTCTTTCCACTCAAGATTGGAAAGCGTTTGGCAGTGCATTGCGCGGGATACGCTTTTTGTATTTTGATTGGAAAGCGTATTTATTTTTTGATCGCACTCAGCGATGACTGCGGCAAGTTCCTGCGCCTGCTGTTGAAACAGAACAAGCTTTTCGCGGTTGTCAAACCCAAGCACCCAGCTGCGCCTGTCATTGATGGAACGCCTGTCGTCTTTTTCATGACGCACCTTGCTGTGTTTGATCTGCCCCTCGCGGGTAAGAGCGCGATCCGCTGCCCGGAAAGATTGAATAGAATCAACGCAGGCGTAATCGAAACGCTGACGCAGCTCGGCTTTTAACCAATCCGCGCACACAGTCTCCGCCGCGTTGCTTCCTTCTTTGATATTCAATTTTAAAACAAGCGAATCATTTTTTATCTGCTTGTCCTGTACAAAATTTTCCGTGCGGCCTGTTCTGTAATAAACAAGACGATGACCAAGAGGCGTGTTGTTAATATAGTTTGACAGCGCGGGATAATTGTGCTCATCGACCAA
>WQSP01000054.1 GCA_009787795.1 Treponema sp. | reverse complement strand
AACTCTT
Organism: Treponema sp.; assembly: GCA_009787795.1. Lineage (GTDB taxonomy): Bacteria > Spirochaetota > Spirochaetia > Treponematales > Breznakiellaceae > WQXQ01. Next base: position 9,930 of record WQSP01000054.1, on the reverse strand, counting down.
TTGCGATCATTGCATTGTATTTAACGCCGAACTCGCGGTACAAGTTGGGGGAGAGGAGAGCCGCAGTGTCGTCGCTTACGCGGATACCCATTTCCTTGGGCACATACCAAAACTCGTGGCTTACGCCGTAAAGATTTGTTATGCGCTTGAACATTTCTTTTATATAGCCGATTGTCGCCTCGGTAATTTTTTCCATCAGCGCATGAACCTCGTCCGGGTAAACAAGCGTTGCCTCGATAAAACCTGTGTATTCCCAAATGAGCGAAGCCGTTACAAGAGGCGACGGAACATTAATAACTCTAAGCGGAATTTTCGACTTTGCCTGAAGAGCCTCGACGTGTTTCCACGCCTGCTCAAAATACGGATTGTTGACAGGATCGGGCACTTTCAGATTAAAGACATCATCGACATTTTCTTCGCGGATAAGACATTCAACCCAGGGGTCGGCTTCATCGTTTGGTTTGCATTCGCAGCCGAACGCACCTGCCACAATATTGATTCCCTGATTCGGCTTTATGTTCGCAAAGCCGTAATCGTTAACGCCTTCGCGCTTTTTGGCGTGGTCTTCCGCCCACTTAATTTCCGCATCGGGGTTATTGTAAAATTCTTTCGTCGCCATGTGCATATGCCCAACTTCGACGATATAGGGCACTTCGTTTAAATCCTCAAGCCGCCAGTTTGCCTCGATTAGTTTTTTCTTGGTCTCGATATCCATGTTATCTCCTAAAGGTTAATCCTAAGGATATTGTAACATGATATTGAGAAAATGTATAAATATAAAAAACCGGCAGTCTGGCATTATGACTGTTCATTGTGTTATACTACTCCAATGGAAAAAACATTTACGGCTGTTGCTCTGTGCGCAGTCGGCGCGGAAAAAGCAGTATCAAACGAAATAAAAAAACTTGCGTCAAAAGGAAGTGCTTTAAAAGTCGACGATTCGCTGTACGGCAGAGTGCGCTTTACGACTGATATCTGCGGGTTGTATCAGGCGTTGATTGGTCTTCGCGCCGCAGACAGGGTGCTTCTTGAGGCAGGTCAGTTTAAGGCGATGGATTTTGACGCTCTTTTTGAAGGCGCATCCTGCGTTGAATGGGAACAGCTTGTGCCAAAAGGCATGGGGCTAAAAGTGGCAAAAGTTCGCGTTAATCGATCCCAGTTAAAAGCGGAGACAACGATTCAATCAATGGTGCACAAAGCGGCGGCGCAGCGTCTTTGCGAAAAATACAAAATGAACCGGCTGCCCGAGCCTGCCGTAAATACGCATGTAAAAGTTGCGGAAGTGCGCGTATATATAGAAAAGGATTTTGTTTCGCTTCTTTTGGATTTAAGCGGAGATCCCTTGTTTAAACGCGGTTACAGAAGCGAAGGCGGCGCGGCTCCATTACGCGAAACAACCGCAGCGTCAATTTTATTGCTCTCGGGCTGGAAGCGAAAGTTTCCGTTATACGATCCGTTCTGCGGCTCGGGTACAATCTTAATCGAGGCGGCAATGTATGCATGGGACATGGCGCCCGGACTTGGCAGACATTTCGCAATAGAAGACATGCTTATAGCCGACACCCAAATCGAGCATAGGGTACGCGATGAGTTTCGCGCAAAGATCGATTTTACCCGCCTTGTAAGAATCGCGGGCAGCGACGATGACCTCCGCACAATTTCAATTGCACAGTCAAATGCAGCACGTCTGCGCGACATCGCCGAAGGCAGGGATCCTCAGCATGGAATACGTTCAAAGAACGACGCGCCCGGCATCGAGTTAAAAGCTGTTCCAATGAAAGAAGCGGCATCTCCGTTTGCGGATGCGGGTTTTATTTTGACAAATCCGCCCTACGGCAAACGGCTTGGCGATCAAAATGCGGCGGAAGAAATTTACAAGGAGATGGCAGGTCTTTCCTCAAGATTTCCGGGCTGGAAAATCGCGGTAATCACGGATCACAGCGGTTTTGAATCTTTTTTCGGAAAAAAGGCGGATTTTTGCAAGGAAATCAGTAATGGCGCAATTCCTTCCTATTTTTATGAATATAATGTATAATAAGGCGGGAGAAGCAAATGGCTGTTGCGGTTGAACACGATAAACGACGACAAAAAATTCTTGAAAAAGCGCTTGCAGTTTTTATAGAAGATGGTTTTGAGAATGCGACATTTCAAAAAATATCGGACAAATGCGGAATTACCAGAACGATTTTGTATCTTTATTTTAAAAACAAAAAAGATATTTTCAACTACAGTATCAAACAGCTTTTGCTAAACGTAGAAGAAAGCATAAACTCGATCTGTTCCGATTCAAGTCTTAGCAGCGCCGATAAAATTTCTCAGGTGCTTTTGGCGGTTTTAAAACAGCTTGAGCAGAGCAGACAGCTTCTTTATGTTGTTCTTGATTATCTTTTGCATTTGTCAAAAAGCGGCGCAAATCCCGAAGATCGGGTTCGCCGCAGAACGGTTAAACTGCACCGAATTTTGTCTTCGCTTGTTAACGAAGGAATCAAATCCGGCGAGCTTAAAAGAGCCAATGTAAAAACGACGCATGATTACCTGTACGGTTTTGTCGAGGCCGCGATTTTTCAATTGACTGTGCTTAAGCGGGATAATCTGAAAGATTTGGAAAAAGCTGTCGTTTTTGCGGTAGACGAATTAGCGGTTTAACACAAGTACTGCCGCAATTTTTCAATGACAAGTTCATAATCAAGCGGCTTCCCTATATGATCGTTCATTCCTGTGTTTTCGCTTTTTTCGTTATCCTCTTTGGTTGTGTTTGCCGTTATCGCAATAATCGGCACCGGCTTGTGATTCGGATCGTAAAATTTAAAAGACGCATTTTTCAGCTTGTTTTCGTATTGCCTGATTTCGCGCGTTGTTTCGTAACCGTTCATCCCGGGCATATGTATGTCCATAAAGATGATTTCGTATCGATTCGGTTCTTGCATGAACATTTCAACAGCCTGAAGTCCGTTCTCTGCGCATTCTATTTCCAGATGCGTCGATTTTAACAGCATCATTACAATTTCGCGGTTTATTTTCATGTCTTCTACCAGCAGCAATCTGTGACCGGTAAAATCATCGTCAATTTCTTCATCACGGCTCATGTCTTGATTTTTTCCTGTACTTAAATAATAATGTATTTATGGACGCAGGACAAATCATTTTCATTTCCAGTCAGCTGATTCTTGGCGCAATTGCCGCTTTTTTGGCTATCTTGTTATGGCCCAAGATTAGAGATGCCGCTTGGATGCTTGTTATTTTTGGAACAATTGTAATTTATATCGAAACCGTATATTCGATCCTTAAAGATTTCGGTATCACGGGCGAAGAGTTCATGATTTTCGGATCAGTCCCGCTAATATCGTTATTGCTATCGGCTGTAAGGTCGCTTTTTTTCATAGCGGCGTTTGCAATAATGATTTACAAACAATCCAAACATAACTAATATTCATAAGGAGAATAAAAATGAAAGCAGTAATATTCGGTCTTCTGGTCATAGCCGCTGCCGTCTTCGCCGTCTTGCCAAAAGAGATCCTCGGCTTCGGACTCGGCTGGGGTGATGATGTCCTAACCTTTCTTCGCGGAGCCGCTCCCGTACTTGCCATCCTTGTCGGCTTGGTTGCTCTCTTCATCGGCATCGCCGACATGAAAGATCGCGCCGAAGCCAGGAAAGAAGAGAAGGAATAGACCCCTGATTAAAGAACTCATTGCTGACGCAAAAAAAATAGTAATCAAAATCGGTTCCAACACTATTGCAGGTTCGGACGGGAAGATCAACTTTGCTTTCCTTGACGAGTTTGCCGAACAGGCTGCGGCTCTTATGAAAATGGGCAAACAGGTCATCGTTGTTTCGTCGGGCGCTCAAGTGGCTGGCCTTTCTACAATGGACAAGTGGCCGCGCAAAAAAGACATTCATTACAGGCAGGCTCTTTGCGCGGTAGGTCAGGTACAGCTTATGAAGGCTTGGCGGCGCGCCTTTGAGAAAGAAGATCTTTTCATTGCGCAGATACTTTTAACGCGCGAAGACTTCAGCGATGCAAACAGAACGCTGAACATGCGCAACACATTGTTCACACTGGTAGACGAGGGAATCATTCCCATCATCAACGAGAACGACACAGTTTCTGTAGAGGAAATAAAAATCGGCGACAACGACACACTGGCGGCGCGTTCCGCAATTCTCTGGAGCGCAGACCTTTTAATATTGTTCAGCGACATCGACGGCTTGTTCAACAAGAACCCAAAAGAAGATTCAAGCGCGGTTCTAGTAGAGCAGGTACGGGATATTGCCGAAGTACGAAAGAATATTTCCATAGGAGCGACAAACAATTTCGGCACAGGCGGAATTGCGACAAAACTCGATGCTGCAGAAATGGCGCTCTCTTACGGCATCCCGACGATTCTTGCAAACGGCGGCAAACCCCGCAGTCTGGAAGCTCTCGCGGCAGGCAACCAAAAAGGCACAGTATTTTTGGTATAGAATTTTTATCTTGTCTGTCCACTGCCCGTAATCAAATATTTAATTGTCGTGAGCGCTTCTAGACCCATAGGTCCCCTTACATGAAATTTCTGCGTGCTGATACCAAGCTCTGCGCCAAAGCCGAACTCGCCGCCGTCCGTAAAGCGTGTCGATGCGTTGACATACACGCAGGCGGCGTCTACCCTTGCGCAGAAATTTTTGGAGGCTTGCAGGTCGTTGGTAAGAATCGCCTCCGAATGTTTTGTGCCGTATCTGTTGATATGAGCGATTGCGTCATCACAGGTGTAAACCGTTTTTACCGCAAGAATATAATCTAAAAACTCGGTCTCCCAGTCTTCCTCAACCGCATCTTTTACAACAAGCTCTGCAAGCGGAGATGCTGCATTTGCAGTGTTGCCAATCGCCGCTTTTGACGCGGCATCGCAGCGAAGTTCCGCCTTGCCTGCGATTCTGTTTGCAAGCTCGGGCATCAGCGTATCAAGAGCGTCTTTTCGAACAAGCAAAGTTTCCACTGCATTGCAAACGCCGGGTCTTTGAAGTTTTGCGTTCAAAATTATATCGACGGCGTTGTTAAGTTCCGCTTTTGTTCCAATGTACGAAGGCTCAACATAAATGTGACAGTTGCCTTCGCCTGTTTCGATTACGGGAATGCGCGCGTTCTCTACAACACGCCGGATTAATTCGTGACCGCCGCGTGGCAGAACAACATCAATAAAACCGCGCGCTTTGAGTATTATATCAACTTCGTCCCTGTCACCCGATTGCGCAAGGTCTACGGCATCCGCTATTCCGCCGCCAGCCGCAAGCCCTGTCTTGATGGCTTTAACAAGTTCCTTGTTGGATTCAAGCGCGGAAGAAGAGCCCCGAAGAAGTATCGAACAGCCGGCTTTGTAGGCAAGAGCGGCGCAATCCGCCGTAACGTTCGGTCGCGATTCGTAAATTATCGCCGCAACGCCGATGGGAACAGTTACCTTTTCAATTTGCATACCGTTGGGATGAGTCCAGCCTGTCTGCACTTTGCCGATTGGGTCATCCTGTCTTATAACTATATTAATGCCTTCGATGATACCGTCTATTCGCTTGTCGTTGAGCATCAGGCGGTCGATAAGGCTTTCTTTCATGCCGCCGTTTCGCGCTTTTTCCACATCGCGCGCATTGGCTTCTAAAATCGAAACCCTGCTTTTATCAATTTCTGCGGCGGCGGCGGCGAGAGCCTTGTCTTTTGACACTCGGTTTTCGCTTGCCAGCTTTGCCTGAGCCTGTTTTAGAGAAATAAAGACTGATTCCAGCGCATTTGACATAACATTACATTAACTTGCTTGCTCTTTTTGTTCAAGTAGCTCTATAATAGAGCTATAATGACCGTATTTGTTATTGTTCTTGTGATTTTATTGGCTGCAGTAATCGTCTTGTTTATTGCATATAACAAAGCCCGGATTCTTTATAATCGCCAGTCTCAGGAAACGGCAGCCGCAACCGAATTCAGAAATTTTGCATTTAACTCATTGGAGAGCATATTAAACGGCATTGATGCCTTGATTTACATTACCGTTCCCGAAACAGGCGAACTTCTTTTTGTAAACCGCTACATGAGAAAAGTTCTAAAAATGGAGAACGAAGATTTTATAGGCGAGTACTGTTACAGAATTTTGCGCGGGTTCAATTCGATGTGCGGATTCTGCCCGTGTTATGAGTTAAAAAACAATCCAGATAAACTTGTCGTATGGGATGACTATGTTGAGATTTTGGGCAAACACATACAACATTCCGACTGCCTTATCGACTGGCCCGACGGACGGAAGGTGCATCTTCAACATGCGGTTGACATCACCGAATTGATAGAGGCAAGAAAGCAGGCGGAACAGGGCAGCCGTTCAAAAAGCGTGTTCCTTGCCAACATGAGCCATGAAATCCGCACACCGATGAACGCAATCATCGGCATGACCTTAATCGGAAAAACGGCGGACGATGTTCCGCGCAAGGATTATTGTTTCGAAAAAATAGAGAATGCGTCCCAGCACTTGCTTGGCGTAATCAACGATATTTTGGACATGTCAAAAATCGAGGCGAACAAATTTGAGCTTGCCAACGAAGAGTACGATTTTGAAAAAACAATTCAGCGGGTGATCAATATTGTGGCTTTCCGCGCAGAAGAAAAAAAACAAAAACTTTCCGTATATATCGACAAGTCGATTCCGCGCGTTTTAATCGGCGACGATCAGCATCTTGCGCAGGTAATCACCAATTTGCTCGGCAACGCTATCAAGTTTACGCCGGAGGAAGGCACTGTTCGTCTTGATACGCGTTTTATCGGCAAAGAAGACGATATGTACATGATACAAATTGCGATAATAGATTCGGGCATAGGCATTGCGCAGGATCAGCACGAGCAGATTTTTAATTCCTTCCATCAGGCGGAATCCGGAACATCGCGCAAGTTCGGCGGTACGGGGCTTGGACTTGTTATCTCCAAAAATATTGTCGAGCTTATGGGCGGCAGTATCAATGTTGAGTCTCAAGTGGGAAAAGGTTCGACGTTCTCATTTGTTTTCAAGGCAAAGCGCGGAACCAGGAAAACGCCCGAGCTTTCCGAAATCGGTATCGACTGGGGCAATGTCAAAATAATGGCGATTGATGATGACAGGGAAGTTATTGAATACTTTAGGGAAGTAATGAACGGCTTTGGCATCAGCTGCGATGTCGCGTCCAGCGGCGAAGAAGCGTTTGCGCTTATCGGCATGAACGGAATGTACGACATTTATTTTATCGACTGGAGAATGCCGGACATGGACGGCATCATGCTTGCAAGAGAACTAAAGGCAAAAGCCGAATCGCCTGAACACACGGTTATAATAATGATTTCGGCAGGCGAGTGGAGCGTAGTCGCCGACGAAGCAAGAAAGGCGGGCGTTGACAAATTCCTGTCCAAGCCGTTGTTCCCGTCTTCAATCGCAGACGCGATAACGGAATCAATCGGGTTCGATCAAAATAATAAAAAGGAACGCACCGACAACTTTGAAATTTTTAAAGGGCGAAAAATTCTTCTTGCGGAAGATGTCGAGGTTAACCGCGAGATTGTAGAAGCCATTGTACAGCCGACGCTTCTGGAAATTGACATCGCCGGTAACGGATTGGAAGCCGTTGAAAAGTTTGAAAAGTTTGGCGGCAGTTACGATTTGATTTTGATGGACGTGCAAATGCCGGAAATGGACGGCTACGAAGCGACGCGCAGAATCCGCGAGATTGAAAAAACAAAGAAGCGGAAAATGACGCCGATCATTGCGATGACTGCAAATGTTTTCCGCGAAGACATCGAGAAATGTTTGGCAACGGGAATGAACGATCACGTTGGAAAGCCTTTGGACATGAACGAGTTTTTCATCATGCTGCGAAAGTATTTGCTTGATTGATTAAGACAGTGAACTTCTGTATATTGGGAATACAAAAACAAAAGGAGTTATAAAATGAAAAGGACAATATTATTACTGGCTGTTTTTGCAATCGTATGCGTAAACGCTTTTGCCCAGAGGCAAACACCCGAGGTAAGAGCGCTTCAGGGAACATGGACGCTTGTTGCCATCATGAACGCGGAAGAAAGTTACAACGAACAGGCAATCAAAGACGAAGACCTTGTAGTTACTTATACATTTTCCGGTAACAATGTTACGATAAATAATGCAGGTAATATTATCGGTCCTGTCAGCTTTGTTCCGCAGGGAGCTTATCTGGCGCTGACAGGCACCAGTACTGTTAACATGCCGTATTTTGTACAGGGGAATCTTTTGGTTCTTCACGAAGGCGGCTACACTTTTATTTATCGCAAGAGATAACGCCCGGTCTTTCAAATGCGGCGTTTAATGCGCCGCACCTAATGCCTTCATTGACGGCGGCATTAAAATCCTCTTTGCCAATATAAATTTTATTGTTCAGTGCCGCCGCAAGCCCTGCGGTGAACGCGTCTCCGCAGCCTGTGGTGTTTTGGATTGCCGACGTATCATGCGCCGCAACATCAAACTTGTAAATTTCATTGCTGTCCGCCGCAATAATCTCGCGGCTGCCGTTGGTTAAAACAATGCGGCACTTGTGTTTGTGCGCCAGTTCCAAAACGATTCCGTGCAAATCGAAATTATCCGCATCAAGCCCAAACGTTTGCTTGAACTCATCAAGGTTTGGCTTTATGATATCGGGCTCATACTTCAAACTTTCGATCAGATCCTTTCCTTTAATATCAAGGATAATGCACAGTCCTTTTTCCTTTGCCTTCTGTACCATTGCGGGAATTGCAGCGTCAGAATATCCTGCCGCCTTTGTGCCGGAGATTATAATTGTATTATGCGCATCAAAGCGCGTAATAATTTCATTAAACTTTTCCATTAGACGCTCTTCAGTTCCGGCGGTGACAGGCTGCGATTCTTCTACAAGTTCTGTAACGCTTTCGTCGTTCTTATTTATTACTGTGTAACAAAAACGTATCTGTGAATCGCTTTCCACCCATTCAACATTAAGCCCATCCTGTTCACATAGCGACAGGATTAATGGACGCATAACGCCGCCAAGATGGGTTAAATGTATAGCCTCTTTTCCCAATTGGGTAAGTACGCGGGTAACGTTGATGCCTTTGCCGCTTGCATCCAAACGGTGCGACGCGGTGCGGTTAACTTCGCCCAATGCAAGCAAAGGAAAGCGAAGTGTTTTTTGCAACGTTGGGTTAAGACAGATTGATAGGAACATGATTCCTCGTTTTATTTAATCCGCTTGTAACTCTTTATTTCCTGTTTCAATCTTGCGGCAAGTTCCGCTATCGGTACTCTTACCTGTTCCATGGAATCGCGGAAACGGAGTGTTACTGTTTTATCCTCTTTGGATTCATAATCCACGGTGACGCAGAAAGGCGTACCGGCTTCGTCCTGCCTGCGGTAACGACGTCCAATAGCTCCCGATTGATCGTAATCGGTGGCGTAGTCTTCTTTAAGCTCTTTGCGAATGTCTTGTGCAAGTTCTGCAAGTCCGTCTTTTTTCATTAGCGGAAGAATTGCGACAGTAACCGGCGCAAGGTTGGGATGGAAGCGCAACACTGTACGCCAATCGTCTTCGTTCCCTTTGTCGGCAACCTGTTCCTCGTCATAAGCGTCACAAAGGATCATCAAAAGATTGCGTGTAAGACCTGCCGATGTTTCGATGATGTACGGAATATATCTCTCGTTACCGGCATCCTGATCGATGTACTGCATGTCTTTGCCGGAAAATTCCGCATGTCTGCCAAGATCGTAATCGGTGCGGTTGTGAACGCCCTCAAGCTCCTGCCAGCCCATCGGGAACAGGTACTCGATGTCGTATGCTTCTTTTGCGTAGTGAGCTAGCTGATCATGCTTGTGCCAGCGCAGGTGATCCATTTTTACGCCGAGTTTTTCGTAGTATGCCCAGCGGCGTTTGCGCCATGTGTCGAACCATTCAACGTCCGAGCCGGG
>WQSP01000053.1 GCA_009787795.1 Treponema sp. | reverse complement strand
TTTTTAACAAACGGACTGAATCCGCCGTAACAATTCTGACTGATAATGATTAATTTATCGCACTTTGAAAATAACTCTCCCATATTTTCAAATCCGTCTTTAATAACGCATTGACCGGGCGTTTTTATCCAACAGGCAAAACAGCAAAGACAAGGCAGAATTTTTTCGCTAAAAGAAATAACCTTCGTTTCCGCTGTCTTGTCTTTCAGGATATTTTCAACATTCAATACTTCTTTGTCATGAATTATCAAATTCATTTTTATCCTCCTTTTGCTCTTCTTAGCCTCACGTTTTCTATGTCATAACTGAAAAGTTCACGCAGATCGTTTAATCCCAGCGCCATAAGCGCCATGCGATCAATGCCGATGCCCCATGCCGCGACAGGAACATCCACGCCAAGGCTTGCGGTTACTTCGGGACGGAAAATGCCCGAGCCGCCAAGTTCAAACCATCCAAGAACGGGGTGTTTAATATGCACTTCGACAGACGGCTCCGTAAAAGGGAAATAGCCGGGAACATATTTAACCTCTTTTGCTCCTGCAACTTCCACGGCAAACATTTCCAGCATGCCCAAAAGCGTGCGAAGGTTTACGTTTTCACCTAACACGATGCCTTCGGTTTGGTAAAAATCGGGAAGATGTGTTGCGTCTACGCGGTCGTAGCGGAAACATCGGGCGATGCCGAAATACTTGCCGGGGATTTTTGCCGTCGGCAATTGTTTGGCGGAAAGGGCGGTTCCCTGCGAACGAAGGATAAGGCGTTTTGTAAAATCGCGATCGAAACTGTAATTCCAGCCTCGGCTGCCCGTTGTGCCGCCGTTCTCATGAGCGGATGCAACATTGGAAAGCCACGGCTCGTCAATCGATTTTGCCCGCGCCACGCCGTCAGCGCCGTCGCCTGCAATGCTGTACGCGTCATGAATATCACGCGCAGAATGGAACTGCGGCATGAAAAGAGCGTCCGAATTCCAGAACTCGGTTTCAACTAACGGACCGTCGAATTCTTCAAAGCCAAGAGAGGCCAATTTATCTTTAACGTTTTCTAAAAATTTTGCGTAAGGGTTGGATCTGCCCGGCGTTAGGCGCACAGGCGGCGTTTTTACATTGTAAGAGCGGAAAGTTTTTCCCTTCCAACTGCCGTCTTCCAGCATGGCTTGAGTAAGGGAGCTCGCCTCATCTCCTGTGATTCCCGCTTCTTTAAGAGTGGCGGCGGCTTCTGCGGCAGGAATCGAACCGTCTTCTTCCACAGTAAAACCAAAGAAAACTGTTTCCCTGTCAATCTGACGAAACGGCGCATCGGCAGAGCCGCGTTTTTTTGCAATGCCTTGCATTGCGGATTTTTCGGCAGGATTTAACGAAGCCTCTGCAATCGCGCCGTCTTTTGCGGCGGCTGTAATACCTTTTTCCAGTAAGCCGCGAAGAACCGCAAAATGTTCAGCGGAGGGCTCTTTTTTTGTAATTACGTTCTTTTCGCCGTCCATTGCAAGGAAACCTGCCTTGGAAAGACTGCCGAACGCGCTGCCAATGTCTTTATTTTCTATATTAAGGGCTTTTGCAATATCGGGTAACTTTAAAGCGCCGCTTTTTTCCTTAACAAGCTGGATAATCCGTTCTTCGGGGCTGCCTTTTTCTTTCCACTCCCTGCCAAGATCGGTTAATTCGTAAAAAACTGCCGTTTCCCTGCGGATTTCGCCGATAAGCCCCTTGCCTGTGAGCCACGAAAGCGCCTGATTTCCGTTTCCCGGCTTAAAACCAAGATCTTCCTCGACTTTTTCGATTGTAAGTTCGTCGCCTTTTTTGTAAGAAAGAAGAATTCTGACTTCCAGAGGATGCAGATTTTTTACTGTATTCTTAATATCTTTTGACACCTTCACCCCATCAATATGATAAAATTATCAAATAAAAACCTACTGGTCAATACGAAATTATATTATTTTATAATATGGAGGATAATTATGGTAGTAGAACAAGAACTGGTCACTTGGAATAATAAATTTGCAAGCGGGATAAAACTGATCGACGAACAGCATAAAGGACTTGTCGATCTTGTAAACGAGATGTTTAATCACGCCACAGGAAATGATTTGCAGGAGCATAATTATTTTAACAGGGTCATTCAGGAAGCGGTCAACTATGTCAAAGTCCACTTTGCCACAGAAGAAAAATTAATGCTTGCCACAAAATTCGAAGGATATGCAGAACACAAAAAAGAGCATGACAGTTTCATTATGAAAGTTGTGGAAAACATCAAAGATTACGAAGCGGGAAAAAGGCTTACCCTTTCGTCATTTACAAGATTCCTAAAAGACTGGGTGCTTTCCCACATTGCGATGATGGACAAAAAATACTTTGATTACTTCAGGAAAATTGCAACCAGAAAAGAAGACGGAAAACTTAGCATTACGTCGGAAGACATAAAATGAATTTGGTTTTGACATTTTCACATAATCACTTATAATATAGTGATAATGAGTACGAATCAAAAAATATTAATCGTCGACGACGAGAAAATGAACATAATGTCTTTGGCGCAATTTTTAAAACCACACTATGATATTATCGTTGCAACAGACGGCGTTACTGCGCTGGAAGCCGCAGTCAAACACATTCCGGACATAATCCTTTTGGACATTTTAATGCCGGATATGAGCGGATTTGAGGTATTAATCAAACTGAAAAATGCCGCAGAAACAATGAACATTCCCGTCATTTTCATTACAGGTTTGAACAATGCCACAGACGAAGAAAAGGGGCTGTCCCTTGGCGCGGTGGATTACATCACAAAACCATTCAATCAAACCATCGTAAAGGCAAGAATCAAAGCGCAGCTAAAAATGGCACATTACATAAAAACAATCGAAAAGCTCTGCATGTTGGACGCGCTTACAGGGCTTCCGAACAGACGCGGTTTTGACACAAGGATAGAAGCCGAGTGGGGACGCGCCTTCAGGGAAAAAAAGCCGCTTGGCCTAATCATGCTTGATATTGATAATTTTAAGATATACAACGACACTTACGGCCATCCTCAGGGAGACAACCTGCTCCAGGCAATTGCGGAAATTCTGAACAGAACATTGAACCGCTCCTGCGACATCGCCGTAAGATGGGGCGGCGAGGAGTTCTGCATTTTGTTGCCCGATACGGACTTGACCGGCACCTATAACATCGCGGAGCAAATACGAACAAATGTGATGGAAACCGCCGTCACCTGCCCGACCGGAAAAAGCCCAAACTTGACGGTCAGCCTTGGCGCGTGTTCAAAAATCCCGGGCGAAAACGATTTGGTGACAGATTACATTTCCGAGGTTGACAAGCTTATGTATGCCGCCAAGAAAAGGGGGAAAAACAATACCTGTACCCCGGAGGATAACAAATGAAAATTGCTATGTTTACAGACGCCTATTGGCCAAGGGTTAACGGCGTAACTGTATCCGTGGATTCTTTTTCCCGCGCGCTTGTCAAGGAAGGACACGAAGTAATAATCGTTTGTTCGTCGTATCCGCAGAACATCATTAATCCCGTTTCTTTTCAAAACGAAACGAAAGCGGACAATTTGGTAAAAATTGTTAAAGTGCCTTCGCTCCCGAACAATATTTCCAAAGAGGATCGGGTTGCCAAACTTCATAAAATGAACTGGGTTTTCAGGCAACTGGATCCGTTTAATCCCGATGTTGTCCATATAAACACAGAGTTCGTAATCGGCGAGTTTGGCATCTGGTATGCAAGAACCCATAACCTGCCTGTTATCTATACCCTTCATACAATGTGGGAGGATTACGCTCCCAATTATTTCCCGTTTGTTCCGGAAAAAATAATAAGATTGGTAGGCCGCGGAATTTTAAAAAATTTTATCAAACGCGCATATCGGGTTATTGTTCCCACTCCCCAAATTGACGAGCTGGTAAAAACCTACAGGCTTAAAACAAGCACATTTTTGCTTCCGACCGGAATTGAAATAGACATGTTCGAAAACAACGAAAAGCATAGCGAGGAATACAGGGCAAAACTGGAAGAGCGTTTCCCCAATCTTAAAGGAAAGCGAATCCTTCTCTTTGCAGGCAGAGTGGCAAAGGAAAAAAACATCAGCTTCCTTTTGAACATTCTTCCCGATATTCTTGCAAAGCATCCAAACGTCATTTTGCTGATTGCGGGAAACGGCCCCGATTTGGAGTATTACAAGGAAGAAGCGCGAAAAATCGGCGTAGAAGAACAATGCGTCTTTCCCGGTTATTTTGATCGCAAAGACCTGGCTGTTGTTTATTCGATTTCCGACATTTTCATGTTCCCGTCCTTAACGGACACTCAGGGGCTTGTTACATTGGAATCCATGCTTTCAGGCACTCCAGTAGTGGCAATCGGCGCCATGGGAACATTGACAGTAATGGGCGGAGACAACGGCGGCTTTATGGTAAAGGACGACGCACAGGAGTTTACGGCGAGAGTGCTGGACCTTCTTGGAGACGCAGACCTTCATCAAAAAAAATCGCAGGAAGCAAAACTGCACGCCCGCTCATGGTCAATCGAGGAGCTGACAAAAAAACTTGTCCATTTCTACGAATCCGCGGCAAGCGATTATACGGAAGAATTTGGTCATAGAATTACCCCTGTATGGGATCTTCTTGCCGACAAAAGATGGTGGAAAATCAATCAAAAGATACTGGACAAGAAAACCAGGCAAAATTGGCAGAAGGTTTTGGCAAAATTGAGTATTAATAATTAAAATTCGCCAAATTTTTGCTAAAAAGCCAGAAAAACAACAGAATTTCCTTGACCCTGTTTTGAAATTTATGTATTTTTTATGTATAAAGAGAGTTAGGTACCTATAATGTCAGTGCAAGAGACTCAAGAAGCGGAAACACCTCAGGAAAATCAAGTTGAGGGTAAGGTCTGCGAAAACCCCCAGCAAGAATCAAAACCTGCAGAGGCTCAGGCTGCACCCGATGCGCCTGTCACTCCCGAAGAAAAAATCGCAGAGTTGGAAGATAAACTCGCGCAAACCCACGACCAGTTCCTTCGTAAAGCCGCAGATTTCGAAAACTTCCGCAAACGGATGAATCAGGAAAAACAAAGCGCGATTGAGTTTGCAAACCAAAGCCTTCTTTTGGACATCATCCCGATAATCGACGATTTTGAACGCGCCATCCATGCGGGAGAAACATCAACCGACTATCAAAGTTTTTTAGAAGGCATTAAAATGATAGAAAAGCGCTTCATAAGCCAGCTTGAGGCAAAGTGGGGTCTAAAGCGGTTTAACGCGGCGGGCTCTCCATTTGACCCGAATTTCCATGAAGCGATGTTTATGGAAAAATCAGGCGAGGTAACAGAAGCCACCGTTCAGGAAGATTTTGAAAAGGGCTATATGCTGAAGGACAGAGTGATAAGAGCTGCAAAAGTAAAGGTGTTAATGCCTGAATAATAAAGAAAAGAGGAGTTAAAGATGGGTAAAATAATTGGTATCGATTTAGGAACGACAAACTCTTGCGTTTCCGTTCTTGAGGGCGGAGAACCCATAGTTATTCAAAGTTCCGAGGGTGGAAGAACTACCCCCTCTATTGTTGGTTTTACAAGCAAGGGCGAACGAATTGTCGGCGCGCCTGCAAAGAACCAGATGATCACAAATCCGGAAAACACGGTCTACTCGATCAAGCGTTTCATGGGACGCAAATATTCGGAAGTCGGAAACGAAATGACTCTGGTACCGTACCACATATCCGAACAGGGCAACGATGTCCGCGTGGACATTGACGGCAAAAAATATTCGCCGCAGGAAATCTCGGCGTTCATTCTTCAAAAGATGAAGAAGACCGCAGAGGACTACCTTGGCGAGACTGTTACGGAAGCTGTCATCACTGTACCCGCGTATTTTAACGATTCGCAAAGACAGGCAACCAAAGACGCGGGAAAAATCGCGGGCCTTGATGTAAAGCGCATTATAAACGAGCCGACCGCAGCCTCGCTTGCGTTTGGCTTTAACAAGGATTCAAAGAAAGACAAAATTATTGCCGTATACGATTTGGGCGGCGGAACCTTCGACGTTTCGATTCTCGAATTGGGCGACGGCATTTTCGAGGTTAAATCGACAAACGGCGACACGCATCTTGGCGGCGACGACTTCGATCGCCGTGTCATGGAATGGCTTATCGCAGAGTTCAAAAAAGACTCAGGCATCGATTTGGGTCAGGATCGCATGGCTCTCCAGAGACTTCGCGAAGCCGCAGAAAAGGCAAAAATCGAGCTTTCGTCGATGCAGACCTGCGAAATCAACCTGCCGTTTATCACCGCCGACCAGAGCGGTCCAAAGCACCTTCAAAAATCGTTGACCCGCGCAAAGTTTGAACAAATGGTGGAAGACCTTCTGGAACGTTCAAAAGGTCCCTGCAAAAAGGCGCTTTCCGATGCGGGTCTTACAGCCGAACAGATTGACGAGGTTATTCTTGTCGGCGGTTCGACAAGAATCCCCGCAGTTCAGCAGATTGTAAAGGATCTGTTCAAAAAAGAACCCAACAAGGGCGTTAACCCAGACGAGGCAGTCGCGGTCGGCGCAGCCATTCAGGGCGCAATTCTTGGCGGTGACGTAAAAGACGTTCTTCTTCTTGACGTTACTCCGCTCTCGCTTGGCATCGAAACACTAGGCGGTGTTATGACAAAGTTGGTAACCCGCAACACAACAATCCCCACCGAGAAAAAGCAGATTTTCTCGACAGCCGCAGACGGTCAAACAGCCGTTTCCATTCATGTGCTTCAGGGTGAACGCGAAATGTCCAGAGACAACAGAACTTTGGGCAGATTCGATCTTGTCGGCATACCTCCCGCTCCGCGCGGAGTCCCGCAAGTGGAAGTCAGCTTTAACATCGATGCAAACGGCATTGTGCATGTAAGCGCAAAAGACCTTGGTACAGGCAAGGAACAAAAAATCCGCATCGAAAGCTCCAGCGGCTTGAGCGATAACGATATCGACCGCATGGTAAAGGAAGCGGAACTCCACGCGGAAGAAGACAAAAAAGAACGCGATATGTCGGAAGCGCGAAATGAAGCCGACTCGATGATTTATGGCACCGAGAAAAACATCAAAGACCTTGGCGACAAAGTGGGCGCAGAAGACAAATCAAAATGCGAAGAGGCAATCGCCGAATTGCGCAAGGCGCTGGAAGGCAGCGATCTTCAATCAATCAAGGATAAAACAGAATCCCTTAAACAGGTGTCTTATAAAATCGCCGAAGAAATTTACAAACAGCAGGGCGCACAAGGTCAGCCGGGCGCAGGCGCAAACCCGGGAGGCTTTGGCGGCTTTGATGCAAACACAATGGGCGGCGGCGCACAACAGCCTGACAATAACAACACCAAAAGCGCCGAAGACGCAGATTACGAAGTCGTTGACGACGACAAGAAGTAAACGATGGCGACCAAACGGGATTATTACGAAGTACTTGGTGTACAAAAGAATGCCTCAAAAGACGAGATAAAAAAAGCGTATCGCAAACTTGCGCTTCAGTTTCATCCCGACAAAAATCCCGATGACAAAAGCGCCGAAGAAAAATTCAAGGAAGCCACCGAAGCGTACGATGTCCTCTCCGACGACCAAAGAAAATCGGCTTACGATCAATTTGGTTTTGCGGGTGTCGAAGGCATGGGCGGCGGCGGTCACGACTGGAGCAATTTCCGGGGTATGGAAGACATCTTCGGCGACGGCGGTCTTGGCAGCATCTTTGAAAACTTTTTCGGCGGCGGAGGTTTTAGAAGAAGCCAAGGCGGCGTACGCGGCGGAGCCAATCTTCGCTACGATATCGAAATTCCGTTTAAGGATGCCGTCTTCGGCACAAAGGTGGAAATTCAATATTCGCATAACGAATCTTGCAAGACTTGCAAAGGGCAGGGCACGGCGGACGGTTCCGGCAAAAAGACCTGTCCAACCTGCCGAGGCTCGGGACAAGTGCGGCACAGTCAGGGATTTTTCTCTGTTGCCACAACCTGCCACAGCTGTCACGGCGAAGGCTCAATAATAGAAAAACCGTGCAATGACTGCGGCGGCTCCGGAACAAAGAAAACCAAACAAAAAATCATGGTTACAATCCCGGCAGGCGTCGAAAACGGAAAACGCGTAGTAATACCCAAACAGGGCGATGCCGGTCCCAACGGCGGACCTTCGGGCGACTTGTACGTCTTTATCAGGGTAAAACCGCACGAGTATTTCGAGCGTCAGTCTTATGACCTATACTGCGCAGTCCCGATTTCCGTCACTCAGGCAGCCCTTGGCGGCGACATTCACGTATCAACTTTGGACAATAAAACCATCAAGGTAAAAATCCCCGCAGGAACACAAAACGGCAAAATGCTGCGCATACGCGACGAAGGCGTTCCTTGGGGAAATCAAAAAGGCAACCTGTATATAAAGCTTATGGTAATGATACCCGATAAACTATCAAGACGCGGAAAAGAATTGCTGGAAGAACTTGCAAAAGTAGAGGGTCAGAACGACAATCCAAAGCCGATTCCTCTTTCTCAGCTCGCAGATGCGTAAAAATTTCAATTTTTTGGAACTTTTTTAATGATTATTGCAGATTTACAGGTCAATTGCGCCGAATACACGCTTGACAGAGCGATAATTAAATCATTAGAATAATACCAAGGAACATATTGTTCATTTAAACAAATGTAGAATTAAGGAGAAAATGATGAAAAAACTTTTAGTTTTGTTATTAACGATGATTCTTGCAGCAGGTATTGCCTTCGCTCAGGAAGCGGAAGCCGCACCCGCGCAACAAGCTCAGGAACCGGCAGCAGAAGAGCCGGCACCACGTCAAATTGAGCGCATGAGCATGGAAGTTACAATCGGCTTCCCGGTTCACTGGACTCATGGTACACATGATAATTCCTTCTATCCCGGTCACCCTGGCACAATCGATCAGATAATTCCGATGGAAGACAGGTTTGCCACGGCAAATACGGCTATCGGCGTTGCGTTGAATTTTAACTTTAACAGAGTTGCGGCTTTTGTACTTGAAGCCGACTTTTTCTACGGCACAAAAATGCACGGTTTTGCGAACCCGACAGCCGACTATATCTCGCTTTCCAGCGCAAACATCTTTTTGGGACCCCAGTTTTATCTTTACAATAACAACACATTCAGAGTGCCGTTGTTTATCGGCGTTCACATGTTCTATTTTGGAGATGATGTTTGGATTCCGGAACTCGGCAGTCAGGTGGATCCCGCCACAGGCGCTACATCGCCCGGTACGATTGACGGTCATTGGATGAACAGAACCGAACTTCAGTTTGGTCTTGGTTTGGCTCTTGGTTTCCAATACCACTTTAACAGTGATATCTACATTTTCAGCCGCGTGAATGTTGCAATTGATTTTGTTCGCCTGCACATGCTTGAAGCGGTTATTAACAGAGAACCCGGCCGCACCGATTTGGATCCGGTCGATTACAGAAAAGTCGAACATTGGGATTTCAACAACATCCACTGGACAATCAAACCCACAATCGGCATTGGAATGAAGCTTAACTAATTATTAGTTCAATAAAAAAGAAAAACCGTCCGGAAATGCCGGGCGGTTTTTTTATTGTTCAAATATTTTCGCACTTTTTATTTTTTCTTTTTTGTTGCAGTCTTTTTAACAGGCGCTTTCTTCTTGGCTTCGGATTTCTTTGCTGTACTCTTTGCTGCCGTGGCTTTCTTCGCAGGTGCGGCTTTTTTAGGCGCAGCTTTCTTTTCTGCAGTCGCTTTCTTTGCGGTTGAAGCTTTCTTTTCAAGTGCGGCTTTTTTAACGGTTGTCGCCTTTGTTGCAGTCGCTTTCTTAGGCGCAGCTTTCTTCTCTGCAGTCGCTTCCTTTGCAGGCGCCGCTTTCTTGGCGGTTGTCGTCTTTGTTGCAGCAGCTTTCTGACCTTTGCTCTTTGTCTTCGCTGTCAGGGAATCAATCAAAACGTCAAAGCGGTACTCGGATTTTTCCTCGGCTTTTGTAAGCACATCGTAAATGGCGGAAATACGCTCAATGCGTTCTTCAATCGGCAAGTCGACAGAGCCGTCCATCATAAAGAAGAGCGACGAATAGTAAAGCGCGTCATCAAAACCTTCCTTGTTAAACCACGGCACATCATTAAAGAAGTTGATTCCCAGTATGCGCCTGAAATCTTCGCTAAGATAATTTTCTTCGATAATATG
>WQSP01000052.1 GCA_009787795.1 Treponema sp. | reverse complement strand
GTCATTTCTTTGCAAGAATAGTTGATGTAAACACAGCTGTCACACAAAAGGCTTATGAAGCGGATATTAAAAATAATGACGGTGCAATCAATCAATTAATTGGATCAACCGATCAAACTCAAACGCAGCAACAGCGGCAAACTGTATTAAGATACGGATTTAACAACTGGCTTTCGTTCGAGTATGGGGCATTTATTGCAACAAATTATATTGGATTAAGATATGAACGAAAAATAAATGACTTTTTTCATTTAGGCGGAAATATTTATTTTTTAATATATTATTTTCATGAAGATCCTGATGTTACCGAGTTTGCCATATCAGTAACTACGCGTTTATATCCGGGAAAAAGAAATATCTTTTTTCTGGGATTGGATTTAGGTTATGGATATTCATCTTATAACAATTCATATGATTATAAAAATACATCCGGTATAATGATTACCCCTTCTCTTGGATTTAGAATTGGCGGATACAAAGTTCCTTTTTACATGGAGTTTTATGGTGCTTTGCCACACGTTTTTTTGGGGTCTTACTCAGGCAGGGATTATATGGGTCGTAGATATGATTATAATGGTTTTTATGACGAAGACAAAGGTTGGAATCCTTTAATTCATAACCTGTTTCGTATTACAGCAGGCTGGTCATGGTAGGAGATTGAGGGGAATTTTCCTATTTTTTATGACTATCTTGAGTTTCTATATTATATTAAAGATAGGAAAAAAAATGGTAAAAAAAGTTTATACCATATAACCCGCTCAGATTGTCAAACTGTTACACCTGATTATCCTTTCAATGCACTTTAATCTGCCATCTGAGCCCAGTAGACAATCTGAACCCTGCGGAAAAATCGTATAACAGGTTGAATTTTTGGTTTTCTATAAAATATGACTGCCATGCAGCTTCGATGTATGGCGCAAACTCTCCTGCGGGCGTTTTGGCAATAAAAGGCAAGACAGTGACACCGATGGCGCCAAGCCAGCTTGTACCGCCGTTATAGCGACGATCGCCGTCTTCGGTGTATAGTACGGCATCTCCATAACTTAAAACAGGTCCTGCAAAAATTCTAAAGTTATCACCCATTCCCCAGGAAATCGTAATCGGCAAACGGAAAACTCCCAATGCTCCGTCATATTCGGGTCTTACTTCCAAACCAAAAACATTTTTCTTGCCTGCAATTGTAATCTCCGAGCTTAAACAAATCTGCGAGGCATACCCGCGTATTACATTATCCGTGTTTAAAACACCGCTCCAGCTTGGAGCAAAAGCCAGTCCCAATAAAACCCGGTTATTGCCGTTTTGGCTGCGAGAAGAAGCGGTCTGCGTCCCGCCTGATCGATTTGGCTGGCTGCTATTCCCTGAAACCGCCGCGCCGCCGTCAACGGTAAATGGAGTTGTTTCGGGGAAAGCGCGGCCTGCGCCTGCATAACAATTTGCCCAGTACGTTTCGTCCATGGTTGAATAAATTACGCCGGTTCTGGGACCGTCGGAAGCCGCATGTATAAAAGTTCGGTTCCCCAAAAAAAGACCGACGTGGGTTATATTATTGGAATTGCTCGTTCTGAAGAAAAGCAAATCGCCGGGCTGCGCTCTTTCTATTGGTATGCGTTCCGACCATGTATACATTGCGGAAGCGGAGCGCGGCAGCGACACACCCAATACGTCATAAAAACTTAAACCCACGAACCCCGAACAATCCACTCCGGTATTCGACATTCCGCCGTAACGATAAGGCGTGCCAAGATAAACTCTTGAAGCTTCAATTACTCTTAACCGCAAGTTTATGAATGCCCTATCCCTTTCGGCTTGAGATGCATTCGCACCGGGCGCAAGAGGATAACCTCTTTCCAGGGGAGCTGCAAAAATTCCAAATACGCTGAAAAACAAAAGCAAGGAAAAGATAACCCTCATAATTGAAATTATCGGCATAAACCCCCTCCCCTGTTATTCAGAATCTTGGTCTCTTTGCAAGCGCCTTTATCAAAACGTCTTTGGAAGCTTCGGTGCCTTTGCCGCCCGGCTGAAGCTCTTCCGGTTCCACATCAAGAAAAAAAGGCCGCCGCCCGACATGCTCGCTAAAATGAGCGTCGGAGGAAGTAGTTAGCGGAAAGCTTAATGTATCAAGCGGTACGCCGTTTAATGCGGGCGGTATACGCGTACATTCAACGGCTGCCCAAGGACCGTCCACAACGGTTCCAAGCTGACTTGTCATCGAAAACGCGGGACGATCAACATGAGCGGGAATTACAATGCCGCCGTATTCCTGAACCTTAACGCCGATACTGTCTACGCTTAAATCGATCGGGTTAATCAGGTAATACTCAACCTCTCCTTCGATGTTGTCCTCTTCATCAACATAAACCTGATCTCCTGTTTTTTCAGGGTTGTTTAAAAAAGGCGTAAGTATCGAATATGCGTATTCATTAAAGGAAAGGCATGCGTCAAGATTTGTGAACAAGCAAAGGATATGGATTTCTTCGTTTGTTGTCGCTTCCATTCCGAAAAGCGGAATGATGTCAAACGAAGGCGCAAGTTTTGAAAAAGCGGGACAGTTCAAACTTGAGTTGTGATCCGTCAGCGCCAAAAGTTTTATCCCTTTTGCGGCTCCCAGTTCCAGAATACGCCTTGGTGAAAGATCAAGGGAACCGCACGGAGATAGGCACGAATGATTATGCAGATCCGCCAGCATGGAACAAATCCCATAATTTACCAGATACGGTAAATTGATTTTCCTTTGTGCGGATAATCGCTATGCCCTCATCTTTTGCCGCTTCCATCATGTCGTCGGGGATTGGGCGCGAATTACAAATAACAATTACAGAAACGTTTACAAGCGAAGAAACCGCCACCGTGTTTTTATGAGATTGAATTGTGATAAGCGCGCCGCCGTCTTTTGCATGAGCCATTACATCGGAAAGGAGATCGGAAGTGTACGCGCCTGTAACCTCGACGTCTTCAAATTCACTCTGGCAGATTTCTGCGCCAAGTGCTGCCGCAGTTTCCGTGATTTTCACTTACGCCTCCTAATTTTCATCCTTTGATGAATTTACAAACACAACCGAACGAACTGTCGTCCCCTTGCCAAGCGCGGAGTTAATCGTAAAATCGTCGGAGACGCGTTTTGTGTTCGCAAGCCCCATCCCCGCGCCGAATCCCAATGAACGGATATATTCGTTGGCGGTTGAATATCCTTCTTTTAATGCCTGATTGACGTCTTCAATGCCGGGACCTGTGTCAGCCGCCGTAATGATTACCTTGTCGGGGAGAATCGAACAGCGCATCACGCCGCCGTTGGAATGAACAACCTGGTTTATTTCCAGTTCATAGCACGCTATCGCAACGCGGCGAATCAGCTTGGAATCGAAGTTCCTTTGTTTAAGCGCCTTTTTGATTTCGGTGGAAGCCCTGCCCGCCTTTTCAAAATTATAATGAGCCGTGGTAAACTCCATCTCCGAATATGTCGATGGAACAGCCTCTTCCGTTCCCTTTTGAAGTTTCTCAAGGCGCATCACTTCGCGGTTCATCTCGATTAGCAGGTTCCTGATAACATCGGTTGACGTAAGAATGCCGACAAGCTCGTTGTCTTTGTTAAGAACCGGAAAGCGTCCGTATCGATATTTGTTAAGGTAGGAAATTGCAAACGAAAGCGGCATGTCATCCTGCAAATGGATAACATCTTTTGTCATGCGTTCTTCTACAAGAGCGTCGATATATCCCTTGTCCAGCGCATTGATAATATCTTCGGTGGAAACAAGCCCGATAAGATGATTGTCCTCCACGATTGGAATACCGGCAACTTTATTCTCGCGCATCAAAGCCTGTATATGCCTCATGGTTTGCGTTTTTTCGCCAATAAGAAGGGCAGAGGTCATTACATCCTTAATTTTAAGCTGATGGATGAGCTCCAGTACCACAGACGGAGAGTCTACCGTACTTAATGGGATATCTTGCATGGTTTCTTGTTCGCTCACAATATTCTCCTTACACATTATACCACGGTTTTACTATAAAGTGTCCATTTGTATGTCTGCGGCATTAAGAAGCCCCTCGACGGTATTACAGCCGAATTTTTCAGCCGACATAAGCACAAGCAATCCGCAGGTTGCCGCATCGTCAAGAGCGTTGTGAGCGTCATATACAATATTGAAGTTTTCGGCGAGCTTTGTAAGCGCATGGGATTTAAGCTCCGGCCAAGTGCGGCGCGACAATTGGCATGTGCAGAAATATTGAATTGCGGGAAAATCCAAATCGTACCAGTCAAGAACAGCGCCAAGTACGCCCATGTCAAATGACGCATTATGGGCTGCAAGCGGGAACCCGCCTATAAAGGTTCTAATGCCGCTGTTCCAGATTTTTGAAAACCTCGGCGCATCTTTTAAATCTTCTTCCGTAAGCCCATGAATTTCGGTAAAATCGGGACGGACATAAAGCTTGGGCGGATGAATCAGCGAGTAATATGTATCGACAGCTTTTCCGTCTTCATACTTTACGAGTCCCACGGAACACGCGCTGTCACGGGAATAATTCGCAGTTTCAAAATCTATTGTTACAAAGTTCATTATTTGTTACATTATACCTATGGGATCAATCTTTGTCTTTGTAAATCAGAAAGGCGGCGTTGGAAAAACCACCTCGGCTATCAATATCGGGGCATACCTTGCAGACGCCGGAAAATCCGTCCTTTTGATCGACTTTGACGCACAGGCAAATCTCTCAAGCGGCATCGGAGCCAATCCGCCAAAACCCGGCATTTACGAGCTTCTTTGCGACGAGGCAACGTCGGAACAGGCGACAAGAAAAACCTCCGTAAAAAAACTTGAAGTGATCCCTGCAGACACCGACCTTTCGGGAGCGGCTGTCGAAATGATCGAGCATCAAAAAGAAAAGTTCTTTTTTCTAAAAAAGGCAATCGACCCGTTAAAGGAAAAATACGAATACATATTGATAGACTGCCCGCCGTCGCTTGGACAGCTCACCATGAACGGGCTTGTCGCGGCGGATGCCGTTCTCATTCCGATGCAGTGCGAATATTTTGCAATGGAAGGGCTCAAGCAGCTTTTGATAACAGTCAAGGATGTGCAGAAAATCTACAACCCGAAATTAAGGATTGGCGGCGTTTTCTTTACAATGTACGACCAAAGGACGCGCCTTGCAAATGACGTAATAAAACTTGTAAGCGCACATTATAAAGACATGGTTTTTAACACAATCATCCCGCGCAATACGCGGCTCTCGGAAGCGCCTTCGGAAGGGATGCCCATTTCACTTTATGATCCGCAGTGTCCGGGCGCAAGAGCGTATCAGGCGCTTGCCCAGGAAATGCTTCGCCGCGAAAAGGCAGGCGGTAAATAATGGCGCGCAGAATCGGTCTTGGCGGAAGAGGCATTAATGCCCTCCTGGACAACAGCGACAATGAATCCAAAGATGAGAATGTTTCATCTTCTGACGCAGATGCGTCCTTAGGCGAAGAAGCTTCTTCCCAAAAAAAAGCGTCTTCATCTTCTTCATCAACAGCATCAGTAAAAAACAAGGCAGGCGACATTGTTCAGCTTTCCACGGACAAGCTGATAGCAAACCCCGGACAGCCCCGTAAAAATTTTGACGAGAAAGAACTGCAGGAACTTGCAGACTCGATAAAAACATTCGGCATCATTCAGCCTATAATCGCCGCAAACGCAGGGGACGGCACTTACATAATAATCGCGGGCGAAAGGCGAACACGCGCGGCAAGACTTGCAGGTTTGGAGACAGTGCCTGCAATCATACGCGACTACACGGATCAAAAGCGTTTGGAAGTTTCATTAATCGAGAACATTCAGCGCAGCGACTTAAACCCTATCGAAGAAGCCGCCGCGTATAAAAACCTGATGGACTTTTCAAACCTTTCGCAGGACGAGCTTGCAACAAGAATGGGAAAGAACCGCTCCACTGTCGCAAACGCGCTTCGCCTTCTTAAGCTGCCTGTCGAAATGCAAAAGAGCCTTGAAGAAGGCAAAGTAAGCTCGGGTCATGCCCGCGCTTTATTGTCGGTTGCCGACACAAAGGGAAGGGATAAACTCTACAAGGATATTCTTTCGGGCGATGTCTCTGTTAGGGAAGCGGAAAAACGCGCTTCCGAAACGAACGCAAGCACAGGCGGCTCAAAAGGCAAGACAGCAACAAAGGGCGGCAAAAGTCTAAAGCGTCCACCGGAAGTTGACGCAATGGTGGAAAAATTCATACAAAAACTTGGAACCAAAGTGGTAATAGAGGGCGACCTTAACAAAGGCCGTATACATATCGATTATTATTCAATGGAAGATTTGGAAAGACTCTACGAAATTCTCGCCTGATAAAAAAACCGGCCGCTCAACGAACAGCCGGTTAACAAATTAAATTCTTTAATTTTAGCCAATCCAGAGACGAATACCCAAGTTGCCGCCCCAGAAATTTCCCCATAAATTCACATCGGGGATAATCTGCAAACCGATCTGCGGATTTATCTGCAAGAAAATTTCCAACAGTTTAATCGGTTTCCAGCTTAAACCGATGGGAAGCCGAACAGCTGCAGCAAGGCCCATGTTGTTATCCCAACCCCAAAGACCTACGCCGATACCAAGACGTATATACCAGTTAAGAGTGGCAACAATCGGACTGTTCAGCAAGGAAACAAAATCGACGGCACCTGAAATACTCATATGATTATTACCAAGACCAAAAGCGTCTATGTAAATAAATACATTTGAAAAAGCAAGGTTTAAACCGCCGCCGCTGCCAAGACCGCCGTAACCGCCATGTACGCCAATTCCGAAATCGGCGAAAGCGGTGCCTGCCATCAATGCAAGACCAAGCACAAGAACCAAAAATAATTTTTTCATTTAAAACTCCTTTCGGCAGCCCTTTAATTTAATTGTGATTAACTGCCTTCTTAATTATTATATAACTTTTAAAATTAGCGTCAACCTGACAATAAGCCTAAACATTATCGTAAACGTCAATGCCTTCTTTGCGTTTTAAGAACCTGGAAGCCCAATATGTAAAAGGCGTTACAAGAGCTTCTATGCCGCACTTTAAAATATAATTGGTAAGAACAAGGCTCCAAAAAATCGCCCACTCAAAAACGCCTGTAAGCGTCGCAATAAAAACGAAGATCATCGTGTCCAATAACTGCCCCACAAGCGAAGACCCTATTGTCCGCACCCAGAGTTTGCGTCCTTTCATCATTACTTTCAATTTTGAAAGTATGGCTGCATTTGTAAATTCGCCTGCAAGGTATGCGGACAAACTCGCAAGCACGATGCCGCCATAGCTCATGCCGCCGAGAATCGCGTTATAAGCGTCAGTGCCGGCAGTTTCTTCCCAATACGCTTCGGCGGGCAGTTTGCCAAGCACAAAAAAGACAAGCGTAGTAAGCGCCATTGCCGCAAATCCTGTCCATATAACGCGCCGCGCAGTTTTAAATCCGTAGACTTCCGTTAACACATCGCCAAGCACATAGACAAGCGGAAAGAGAATCGTGCCGCCGTCAAAGACAAGCGGTATGCCAAAGATTGTCATACCGGTGTCGGCAATTTTCGCCGAAGAGGCAATATTGCTCACAATTAAAATGCCGACAAAGAAAGACGCAACGATGTCGAGATACTTGTACGACGCCGGTTGAGAAAGGGGATTGTTCATATTTTACTCCTTGTTTTGTTAAGGCAGGTAAGCTAGGATACTGCCGTTTCCATTAAAGCTCTGTTATGCCCACTTGATATAGCCGCATCTGTACGGATGAATAAGCGCATCGTGTTTGGGCAGTATGCGTACGGTGTGACCCTGCATGCCGGTATCGACACATTCGATGCGTACCTGATACAGGTTCTGACTGCCTTCGCTCTTGAGCCATTTCATCTCTGTCTTGTGCGCATCGGCTATTCCGCTCATTTGATTCGATACTGTGCCGTGGTAAAGTTCAACAAGAAGCTCTTCGGGTTTTATATCGCCAAGTTCGAGGAATGCGGTAACCGTCAACATGTCGCCGCGCTGCATTACAGGTTTGGCGTTCGATTCGATTTTGACAATCTTCAAATTGCCCCATGCGTGACTCAGCTTAGAGAAATATGCCGCAAGCGATTTTGCCTCGGCGTAATCGTCTTTGCTGAAGCGGCGGTAGTTCTTAAGCGCCGGGAAATAAAAATGATTGGAATAGTCCATCAGCATGCGATGGCATGACATCGACTGACCAATCTGCATCATGCAGTCTTTCATCATTTTTATCCAGCCGCGGGGAAGACCGTCTCTGCCTCTGTCGTAGAATAGCGGGATAATTTCGCGTTCAAGAAGATCGTACAATGACTTGCTTTCGATATCGTCCTGAAGCCTTTCGTCGCTGTACTGTTCTCCGTGACCGATTGCCCAGCCGACTTCGGCATTGTAGGCTTCGTCCCACCATCCGTCCAAAATTGAACAGTTGAGTACGCCGTTCATTGCGGCTTTCATTCCGCTTGTGCCGGATGCTTCCATCGGGCGGCGCGGCGTATTGAGCCAAACGTCTCCGCCTGAGGTTAAATACTTGGCAACGTTGATATCGTAGTTTTCTACAAATACGATTCGGTTTGAAACATCGTACTTATCCGCAAAGTGAATAATTTCGCGGATCAAATCCTTGCCGGGCATATCATGCGGATGCGCCTTACCGGCAAAAATCAATTGGATGGGACGATCCTTGTCCCTTACGAGGCGAAGCAATCGTTCGGGATCGCGAAGGAGAAGATTGCCGCGCTTGTAAGTTGCAAATCTGCGGGCAAAACAAAGGGTGAGCGCGTAAGGCGAAAGAACGTCTTCCGCCTGACGGATGCGCCTTTCCATTGCGCCTGTTCGCTTGTATTGTTCGCGCACGCGTTCGCGCACAAAAGCAACAAGCCTGTCGCGGCGGCGTTCGTGGGTACGCCACAATTCTTCGTCGGAGATGCGCTCCATGCGTTCCCAAATCGGGAGTTCTGTCGGCTTGTCCTCGAACTGCGGTCCGAAGTATCTATCAAGAAGATCGAGCATACCGGAAGAAATCCATGTGCGCGGATGAACGCCGTTTGTAACATGACCGATAGGTATTTCGTTGAGCGGAAGACCGGGCCATAACCCCTTCCACATTTCGCGGGACACAACGCCGTGAAGAGCCGCAACGCCGTTTGCATAAGCCGCAAACTTGAGGGCAAGAACCGTCATGCAGAATGTTTCGCGATCGTCGTTTGTATCGACCCTGCCAAGACCCAAAAAGTCTTTCCAGGAAATACCCAGAACCTGAGGCCATGAGCGGAAATATTTGTCCATCATGGCGATATCGAAACGCTCGTTTCCTGCGGGAACCGGCGTATGCGTTGTAAAGATGTTTGCAGGCCAGACCGCTTCACGAGCTTCTTCGAACGTAAAACTTTTTTCGCCCATGATTTCGCGTACGCGTTCAAGACCAAGGAATGCCGCATGACCTTCGTTCATGTGGGTGGCGGCAGGGTTGATTCCCAATGCGCGCAAAGCGCGAATTCCGCCGATACCAAGAAGGATTTCCTGCTGCATGCGCGTTTCTTTGTCGCCGCCGTAAAGCGCGGCTGTAATATTGCGAATTTCCTGCGAGTTTTCTTCTATGTTAGTATCCAAAAGATAAAGCGATGAGCGTCCGACTTTTACTTCCCAAATCTGGGCGACAGCCTGACGACCCGCAAGATCGACAGTGATTTTCAAGGAGCCGTCTCTTCCCATCTTTTTTTCGACAGGCATGTTGTACCAGTCGTTTTCGGGATAGCTCTCCTGCTGAAAGCCGTCGGCATTCAACATCTGTTTAAAGTAGCCTTGCCTGTAAAGGAGACCGATACCTACAAGGGGAAGCCCAAGATCGGACGATGTCTTCATGTGGTCGCCGGAAAGAATTCCAAGACCGCCCGAATAAATCGGAAGCGAAGCGTCCATGCCGTACTCCATCGAGAAGTAGGCGACTACATCCTTGTGGCTGCCCCGATACCAGGTCTCGCCTTTTTTATAGCGTTGGAATCTGTCATAGACTTCCTTAAGGGCAGCCAGGTAGGAATCGTCCTTGGCGGTTTGAGCCAGTCGTTCCTGACTGACCATACCCAAAGTCCTAATCGGACTCTGCTGGGAAAGAATCCAGCTATCATAATCCAGCCTGATAAAAAGCTGGACCGCGTCATAATTCCAGGATAACCAAAGATTTCTTGCAATCTCTTCGAGAGGCTTCAAAACCGGGGGCAGTTTTGGCTTCACGGTATATGTAGATATGTT
>WQSP01000051.1 GCA_009787795.1 Treponema sp. | reverse complement strand
ATGCTATGAAAGCCGACAGTTTTAGTCGGCTCGCCTGTATTGGAAACAGGAAGCTTCTGCTCAAAGTAAGTTTCCATTCCGCTTTTTAATTCCTGCAAATCCGCTCCGCAGGAAAACAGAACTCCCTGAACTTCGTCAAAAGCAAGCGCCGCATACAAAAGATGCTCCGGCGTAAGATATTCATGATTACGAAGCCTTGCCTCGTTATAGGCGGCATCGATGATTGCCTGTACATGACCTGATACTCTCATATCAATCCCATCCTTTCTTCCATATTATACCGTAAAAATCATTATAAAACTACAAAAATATTTATGCGGGCTCCACAATGCATCGAAGCGGAAACTCGTTTATCTGAGCCACGGCATGAACCTGCTCGGCTTTGGTCACCGCAATATCCCATGTAAAAACCCCGACGATTCCCCTTCCTTTTTCGTGAACATCGAGCATAATCCTGTTTGCGTCCTCAAGCCCTTTATGGAAAATCAGCATTAAAACTTCAATCACAAATTCCATTGTAGTATAATGGTCGTTGAGGAGAATAACTTTGTACTGCTCAGGCTCCTTAACTTTTTCAGTCGTCTTGGAAGCCGGCTTATCCTTGACTTTCGGTTCCATGGTATTATTTTAAGGGATTGTTAGGCAGGTTGTAAAGTCGAGGGGTATGGTTTATTCTGAAATAACCCGATATGGCAAACACAACAAAGGCATTGATTGTTCAAAGCGACAGAACCCTTCTCCTCGACGTTCACTGCGAAAATGCCGAAGACGCAAGACAGGCAATCATCCCCTTTGCGGAATTGGAAAAATCCCCCGAGCATATCCACACCTATCGCATAACTCCGCTCTCACTCTGGAACGCCGCAAGCGCAGGGCTTACTCCAAAGGACATTGTCAAAGCCCTAAAGGAACACACCCGTTATGAAATACCTGACAGTATAATAGAAGGATTTTCGCTTTTGATGTCCCGATACGGAAAAATCAGAATGATTCAGGAAGGCGACGATTCTTCCACACTTTTTTTGCAGATTGATGACGAGGCAACACGCTTGGAAATCGGCGAATCGAAAGCTCTTAAAAAATACCTGACAAAATCGTCGAAAGGTTTCTTGCTTCCGCTTGTAAATCGCGGAACTGTAAAACGCGAATTGATAAGAATCGGCTGGCCTGTTAAGGACGAAGCTCCTCTCGCCAAGGGCGAAGATTTGGAAATCAAGCTTCGCGATACATGCGTTTCCGGGAGACCTTTCGTCCCCAGAGATTATCAAGTGACGGCAGCTACCGCGTTCGGCGGCCACGGCGTAATCGTTCTTCCGTGCGGCTCCGGCAAAACAATTGTCGGCATGCAGATTATGGCGATGCTAAAAACCAACACGCTGATTTTAACGACCAATGTCGCCGCCGTTCATCAATGGATCGATGAATTGCTTGATAAAACAGAACTTACAAAAGAGCAAATCGCGGAGTATTCGGGAGACAACAAATCTGTCGCTCCTGTAACTGTCGCCACCTATCAGATAATTTCGTGGAGACCCGAAAAGGACGGAGACTTCCCTCATTTTAAACTGTTCCGCGAAAGAGCATGGGGCCTTGTCATCTACGATGAAGTTCATCTGCTCCCCGCTCCCGTGTTCCGCGTAACGGCAGAGCTTCAGGCGATAAGACGCCTTGGACTTACAGCAACCCTAATCCGCGAAGACGGCGAAGAAGACGCGGTCTTCAGTTTGGTCGGCCCCAAACGTTATGATGTGCCGTGGAAAGATTTGGAAACAAAGGGATGGATTGCCGAAGCACTTTGCACAGAGATAAGGCTCGACCTGCCGCAAAAATTGAGAATAGCGTACGCGACTGCTCCCAAAAGGGAAAAGTATCGTATTGCCGCTGAGAATCCTTTAAAAGAAGATATCGTTTTACAATTAATTCTTAATCACAAGGAAGAGCAGATACTCGTAATCGGGCAATACTTGACGCAGCTTGATTCAATCTCAAAATTATTAAACGCGCCGCTTATCACAGGAAAGACACCCAATGCGGAACGGGAGCGCATCTATTCAAGTTTCAAAAAGGGAGAGGTGCGCGTTATCGTTGTTTCAAAAGTTGCAAACTTTGCAATCGACTTGCCCGATGCCTCGATGGCTGTGCAGGTCTCGGGCTCCTTCGGCTCGCGTCAGGAAGAAGCCCAGCGTCTCGGGCGCATATTAAGACCAAAGGCGGCAAAATCTGACAACTCATGGTTTTTCTCGCTTGTGTCGGGCTACACTGTCGAAGAAGAGTTTGCGGCAAACCGCCAAAAATTTTTGACAGAGCAGGGCTACAAGTACGCGATTCAAAAATGGGAAATTAACAATCCCGATTCGGGAACGGCAAAATGAAAACCGAAATATTCCGCACTGCGCAATTCTGGAAAGCGGCGTTCATTTCCATGCCCGACAATTCTTTCTTTGAACTGATGCGAAGCGTATTCGGAAAAATCAAAACGCCGTTCAACAAACAGCAGCTTTTAAACGACCTTGAATCGTTTTTGCTTCGCAGCGACATACAGGAAACAATCGGGGCATACATCGATTATACGGACGCAAAGATAATCACTGCGGTTGCGCTCTTTGGAGAGCCTACGCCCCGGCAGCTTGAGAATTTTTTCTGCGACGAACACAGCAATATGGAACTTCAGGACATCATCATAAATCTTGAAGAACGCTTTATTTTGTACCGCGCCCATTGCGACAACAATGAAAATTCCCGTCTTGCGCTGAACCCGATTTTAAAACAGGTTCTGCTTCCGTTTACGACGCAGACTTCAACCCTCTTCCCGGCAGCCCCGGAAAACAAAAAGACTTCCGCTCAACGCGCGCCGAAAACACAATCGGCACCAATCATCAATGACCTTACTTTAGCCGCCCTCTTTTCTTTCATTTGTACATGGGACACTTTTTACAAATCGGAAAATGTAATCCGTAAAAAGGTCATTGACGAAGGGAAAACCCTTTTCCCCGCTCTTGACCTTGCCGATATCACGGGCGCACTTCAAATACTCGGGCTTTTTTACGCACACGACGAAAGGCTCCTACCCGACAAAAAGCGCTTTGAAGAATTCGCATCCCTTTCGGCGCGCGAACGCAGCCAATATCTCGCCGCTGCATTCATGCTTTACGGAGAACTGTCCCCTCCGTTTGAAATTCTGCCTCCCCTTTTTAAAAACAAGATCAAGGACATTGCATATTTGATACACAACTTTTTGAATTTATTGAAACCTGATTCCGCCTATCTTGGCCAGACATTAAAAAGGATGATGGAAGTAACCAAAGCGCAAACTGGCGTTGCTTCGCAAATTAACATAAACGCCAACTCAGCTCTGCTATTGGATGCATTGGCAAAAACAGGCATACTGCAAACCGAAAACCATTTAACCCGACTTGTTCGCTTTAGCGACGAGAAAAAAAATGCTCCCGTAATCGCGATAGATTCGGGCGGTTCTGTCATTGTTTACCCGGAAATCGATTTTAATGACGCTATCAAACTTGCGTCCTTCCTGAACATCCGCGAGACAAGCTCCCAAAACACTGCGCCTGTTCTTCGTTTTGAACTGGACAAAGACTCAGCCGTCCGCGCATTTAACAACAACATTGGCGCAGACGAAATAATCGACCTCTTAAAAAAACTTGCGGGCGAAAAAGCGCAGTATGACACATTGACATGGAACTTAAAGGATTGGGAAAAGCGTCATAAGGAAGTCTCTTTGAAAAAGGGCGTGGTTTTGCAGCTTTCGCAGGAGCACAGTTATATAGTGGAAACAAAACCGCTAGCCGACCTTATAATGGAAACGCTTGCGCCGGGTGTGTACCTGTTAAATGAGAACGCCATGCCCGACGCGCAAGAAGCTTTAAAAAAAGCGGGCATCGATATAATTGCCCAGCGCAACATTTCGCGTTCGGAAAAAAAAGACGGCTCGATTGCAAGCTTGGGCTGTTACCCCTCTTTTCCTTCGCATGCATCGCAGGAAAACAATCTTGCCTCTCCCGCTTCAATGCCGGAAGAAGGCGATTTTTCCCGCTCCTCCGGATACGAAGAAATGACAAACAGCTTTCGCGCGATGCTGGAAAAGATTAACTTAAACGAAACGGAAAAAACAGAACTGGGCGCAAGAATAGACAGGAAACTTGTCCTTTGCGAAAATCAACTAAAGAACGCATACATACGCTACGAAAAATTGGAAGCCCGTCACATGGATTATGCGGGGAAGCAAAACATTGTCAAACAGGCAATAGCTCAGCAATCGCCTGTGGAAGTTGTCTGGTCGATGAAAGGAAAGGAAAAGAAAAATTACGGCATCCCAAAAGCGCTGGAAAAAAACGGAGGCGATTTGACGCTTGTAATTGAAGACGAACGGATACCGATTGCAAAAATAAGCCTTCTGCGCAGAGTTAAAAAATCGATTTTTGAAAAGTAAACAGGTATCTGCCACAATACCCGCCCGTAGTAAAAAATTCTACTTTTCTGCCATAAATATTATTATATTTGAATACATGAAACAAATTTCGTGTATAGCGTGCCCAATGTGCTGTCGTATCACAATTGATGTGAAAAACGGGAAGCGGTTGTTTTCGGGTAATGGATGCGGAAAAGGAGCACAAGTTGCTAAAAGAGAGCTTTCGGCTCCTTTTCGTTCGCTGACAACAATGGTAAGAACGATATATCCTGATATGCCGGTTTTGTCGGTCAGAACCAACGGGGAAATACCAAAAAAGAAAGTAAAAAAAATCGTTAAAAAATTATCCAGAATTGTTGTTACCGAAAGAAAAGCAGTCGGCGAGATTGTAATGGAGAACATTTCAAAAACCGGCTGTGATGTTGTCGCAGCCGGCGATATGAAAGAAAGATTGGTTTATTGCAGACCCTGATTATTTGATCTTGGTCTTTCTAGTTTCTAATAACTGTTACAACAACCGTTGCGGATTTTGTAGGATCTACAACGGAGGTAGCAATAACATAAAGAGTTGTATTGGTTTCATTGGCGGATACAGTAAGCAACCCGTTGCTAGTTATATTTGTTCCCGAAGTAACAGAACCTGTTCCTGAGGTGTTGGAGCTGACTCTCCATGTCACTGCGTTGCTTGGGTTGTTGTTTCCTCTGACTATCGCGCTGAATTGATAACTGCTGCCTCTTTGCATGTTCTGACCCGAAGGACTTATATCCATTGACGTTACTGTCGACGTATTTGCAGGCGGCGGTGTTACAACAGGTGGTGTAACCGGAGGCGGTGTCACAACAGGCGGCGTAACAACAGGCGGTGTCACTGCAGGCGGTGTCACTGCAGGCGGTGTCACTGCAGGCGGTGTCACTGCAGGCGGTGTTTGATTTTCACTCTGCCCTGGCCGATTCGTCTGACCGGGTCGATTGCCCTGATTTCCTTGGTTACCCTGATTACCCTGATTACCCTGATTACCCTGCGGTCTGTTATCTTGATTGCCTTGCGGTCTGTTGCCCTGGTTACCCTGATTTCCTTGATTACCCTGATCGTTTTGATTGTTGTTGCTGATTGTAATAACAGCCGAAGTTGATACTGCAGGATTGGCAACCGAGGTTGCAATAACTGTAAGAACTATCGCCCTCTCGTTACTGGCAACACGCAGCATTCCGTTGTTGTTGATTGTTGTTCCGGATACGCCGCCTGCAACACTCCACGTTACTGCTGTGCTTGGATTGTTAATGCCTATGACTGTTGCGCTGAATTGAACACTGGTATTTGTCCTTGTTGTGACGGATGCAGGATTTATGGAAATGCCTGTCACTATAGGCGCTTGAGGTTGAGTCGGTGGAGTCACAGGAGGCGGTGTCACCGGAGGCGGTGTTACAGGAGGCGGCGTTACAGGCGGACGAACATTTGACGGCGGTTGAACAACAATGGGCGGTTGTGTTACAGGAGGAGACACAATCGGCGGTGTTACATGAACAGACGCAGGAGTGACATTAACTATAACGCTGCCTGTCATTGCGGGATTAAAAACCGATGTGGCAAAAACAAAAAGCGTTCCTGCAGGCTGGTTGGCGGATATCGACAAAATGCCGTTGGAGCTTATGCTTGTTCCCGATGCTACGGTTCCAGTCCCTGCGGCATTGGAACTAACTCTCCAAGTAACATCTGTGTTTGGATTGTTTGTTCCGGTTACAGACGCAGTAAAATGATGCGATGTGCCGGCAGGTATGGAAAGACCTGCGGGGCTTACGGTTACATTTGTAACTGTCGGAACAATTACACTGACAGTAATCCATCCCGATTTTGTCGGATCGTAAGTGGACGTTGCCCTGACAAACAAGGTTGTAAGCGTTTCGTTGTTTGCCACTCTGAGCATTCCGTTGGAGCCGATGGTCGTTCCCGGCGTTACAACCCCGGTACCTGTAGAATTTGAACTGACAGACCATGTTACCGTATTGACAGGATCAAATGTACCGACAACAGACGCGCTGAATTGCAAACTGCTCCCGGCTCTCATCGATTGGTTTGGCGGCGAAACAGTTACGCTTGTAACCGTTGGGACAACCACGCTCGCGGCAATAAAACCGGATTTTGTCGGGTCTATCTGGGAAGTTGCAATTACAAAAATCGTTCTTAGCGATTCATTGGGGGCAACTGTAAGAAGTCCGTTTGCACCAATGCTTGTTCCCTGTGTGACAGTGCCCGATCCGCCGGGGTTCGAGCTTACGCTCCATGTAACGGCATTATCGGGATTGTTGTTTCCATTAACCTGCGCCCTGAACTGGGCTGTTCTGCCAAGGGCTACAAACTGGTTTGCAGGCTGAACGTCAATCGAAGTAACGGTGACAACCCTGATTGGTTTTACTTCATAAAAATTATCCTGAGCGGATGACGCAATAACAAAGATAACAGACGCGGTTTCAAACGCAGAAGCGGTAAGCAAACCGTTTTGGCTGATAAAGGTTCCGCTTGTTACGCCGCCCGAACCGTCGCTTGTAGAACTGACGTTCCAAATAACATTACGGCCGCCCGCTCTCAATTGAAGGGTTCCGCCGGCCAATATGGACGATCTGTTTCCGTCGGTCCTGATGGTTATTCTGTAAAAGCTTATACATCCTGCCAATACAATATTGATAATTATTAAAACGGCGATAATACCCCAAGAATTTCCCGGCTTTTTCATTGCAATTACCCCTTAATTATATTCTAAAAATCGCTATTTTCCTGTTCTTATGTATTATTATATCAACATTTTATGCAATTACAAGGTTACGCGGGCAATCGTCAATCTTTGCTTGCAAGGGCTTTTTCTATAACGGCTATCAAATTATCCCGATTAACAGGTTTAATCATAATGTCAAAAACATCGGTGCTTTTTGCTTTTGTCAGGAAATCCTGTCCCGTATTGCCGCTGACTATAATAATCGGCGTGCTTAGGTAGCTTGGAATTTTTATCAAATCGTTAAGAAATTCAAAGCCGTTTATATTGGGCATTTCGATATCAAGAAGAATGACATTTGCCTTGTTTTTTATTAAAAATGCGACAGCTTCGGAAGCGGATTTGACAGTCCGCAGGTCATATTCCGGTATCAGTATGCTCTTGAATTCGCTTAACTGCTGTAAATTGTCGTCAATCGCCAGTACGATTTTTTTATCACTCATAACTTGCCATCCGGTACATTTCTTATTTTCATTCTACTATTAATTATAATAAAATTCAAGTATACTTCCTTAATGAGCGATGACAGCAAAAACAGCGTTCTTATTGTTGATGATGAAAGGGCAAACCTCGATTTTCTGGTCAGCATTTTAAGCCCCGATTATACGGTTTATATGACAAAGAGCGGCGCTTCCGCTATAGAAATGGCAAACGAACTAATGCCGGATATTGTCCTGCTGGACATTATCATGCAGGATATGAGCGGTTACGAAGTTCTCAAGGTATTAAAGTCCGAGGAAAAAACGAAGGAAATTCCTGTCATTTTTATTACGGGACTTGAGGGTAAAGAAGACGAAGAAAAGGGGCTTGCTCTTCAGGCGGCCGACTATATTCATAAACCGATGAGTCCCGCCATTGTCAAAATGAGGGTCTCGAATCAACTGCAAATTGTAAACCAAATCCGCGCCATCAAGAATTATGCATACGAGGTTGCGTTATCTGAAGAACGAAACAAGTTCTTTGCAAGAATGAGCCACGAAATGCGCACGCCGCTTAACGCTGTTATCGGTCTTTCCGAAATGACGCTTGAACAGTGTTCCCTTTGCGACGAAGCCGAGGAAAATATCCTAAAAGTCTGCAATGCAGGCGCATCCCTTCTTCACATGGTAAACGACATTCTGGACATGTCCAAGCTTGACGAAGGAAAGTTCAATCTTGTTCCGATAGAGTACATTTTCCCCCAGATGATAAGCGACACGGTTTCGCAGAGCATTGTTTACAAGGGAGAAAAACCGATCGATTTCATTTTGAATATCGACGAAAACATTCCGCTTCGTCTATATGGGGACGATCAAAGGATAAAACAGATAATGAACAATCTTCTTTCCAACGCGTTTAAATACACAAAGGAAGGAAAAATCGAATTGAATGTTTCCTGCAAAAAAACTGACGAAACTGTCATGCTTTCTTTTACCGTAAGGGACACAGGGATCGGCATGCCGAAAGAATTTCTTGGAAGCCTTTTTTTGGATTATGCGCGAATGGATACCGAAGACAACAGAAAGATCGCGGGAACCGGGCTTGGTCTTCCGATTGTAAAAATGCTTGTAGACATGATGGACGGCGATATTTCCGTGGAAAGCGAACTTGGCAAAGGTTCCTGCTTTAAGGTAAATTTCCCGCAGAAACTTGTATCGGACGAGGTAATCGGTTTTGACATTGTGAACAATTTGCAGTGTTTTCAATATGCCTCCAGACGGAAAATCAAATCGCGCATTTCGCGGATAAGCCTTCCGTATGCAAGCGTTTTGGTTGTGGACGATGTCATTACAAATCTTGATGTTGCAAGAGGCATGATGAAGCCGTACAGAATGAAGGTTGACTGCGTAACAAGCGGACAAGCCGCAGTTGACGCTATTCGAAATGAAAGCGTCAAATACAATGCAATCTTTATGGATCAGATGATGCCGGAAATGGACGGCATGGAAGCCGTAAGGATCATCCGCGAAGAAATCGGAACCGAGTATGCAAAGACTGTTCCGATTATTGCATTTACCGCAAACGCGCTTGTCGGCAACAAGGAAATGTTTTTGTCAAAAGGGTTTAATGCATACATAACAAAACCTTTGGATGTAAACCAGCTTGATGAAATTATCAGAAAATTCGTCAAGGACGAAGATTACGAAAAAATTCTGGAAGAGGGCAAAAATAGCGAAGACGGCAAGCCGCATCTTTCGCTGCCTGAATTCAATACCCGCTCGGGAGACGACAGGCGTACAGGCGACGAAAGACGAAGCGGAATAGAAAGGCGTTTGTTCGAGGACAGAATCGAGGGAATCAATCTGCGAAAAGGATTGGAACGCTTTAGCGGTGACAGGGAGACTTTTTTACAAGTGCTGCGTTCGTTTGCAACCAACACGCATTTTCTTTTGGAGCAGATGAAAGATGTAAACAGAGATAATCTTCAAAATTACGCCATCAATGTTCACGGAATTAAAAGCTCCTGCCGCGGCATTTGCGCAGTAGAAGCGGGAATGCAGGCTGAAAATTTGGAAAAGGCGGCCAAGGCGGGCAACCTTGATTTTGTGTTGATCAATAACCCGAATCTAATCGAAAACGTTTTAACGCTTATGGCAAATATCAACCGTGCGCTGAGCATGGAAATCGTAAATGTTGAAAGAATAAAAAAAGATAAGCCTTATAAAGAAGCGCTTGAAAAACTACAAGCCGCCTGCGAGGATTACAAGGCGGAAGAAATCGATACAATTATGAGAGAAATCGAATGTTTTGAATATACAAACGATGACGGATTTGTCAGGTGGCTTAAGACACAGATTGAACAAATGAACTTTATGGAAGCGGCGGAAAGGCTTTCGGGAGAGTTAAATGCGTAAATTTATTTTTATTTTTTTATTAGTGCTGCTTTTTTCATGCGGTCAATCGGAAAAAACCAAGCCTGAAGTACAGGGAAAATTTCATTCTTTTAAACAAGTTCCCGGCATAACCGCCGAAGAAATTTCGGCTATTGAATCTCTTCAATCCAAGTCCAAATATTTTGTGTACGGAATGCCGCTCAGCGTGGAAGCGTTTGAAGATTTTGACGGCAATATAAGAGGATTTACAGCTTTATTCTGCGAATGGCTGACAGAGCTTTTTGAAATTCCCTTTTACCCGCAGCTTTTTGATTGGCTTGATTTGCTTCATGGGCTTGAAACAGGAGACATTCATTTTACCGGCGAATTGACAGCTAATGAAGAGCGGCAAAAAATTTACCACATGACAACAGATATTGCTTCGCGGGCATTAAAATATTTTCGTCTTATTAACAGCCGCCCGATGGAAGATATTATGAAAGAGCGCAGGATAAGATGCGGTTTTATAGAAGG
>WQSP01000050.1 GCA_009787795.1 Treponema sp. | reverse complement strand
AAATATTTTGCGTTTTCGCTCAAAGTTTCAAGCGAAATTACAATGTCACCCGGCAGAAAGACAGTATTTTCGCCGTCTTTTACGGTTTCGCCCAGATTAAACGAAAGGATATCGGTAGCTTCGTTTTTATTTCTGTATTGAGAGTTAAGCTCCCTTATTTTTTCATCGCCGCAAAAAAGTATCGAAAGCTCCCAATTTTCATGTTTTAATATATCAAGTACCTTGAGGGCGAAACTGTTTGCATAGTCGCTCCATGCGGGAAGAGAAACACCCTCTGCGTTTATGGTGATTGTGTTACTCATCCTTTTCGCTCTTTTCTTCTTTTTGCTGTTTTGGATACTCGATTCTTGTGTGGTAATATCCGGCAAGAACCCTTACAAAGGTATCCTTGATTATTTCAAGGTCGCGAAAGGACAGGTCGGACTCGGAAAGCTGACCGTGTTCGATTTTTGCCTCGAAGAGCTGCTGGATAAATTTTTCGATTTTCGCGGCTGTCGGTTTTGGCAAAGTTCTTACGGCAGCTTCGACAATATCGGCAAGCATTACAACAGCGGATTCTTTCGTCCGCGGAGGATTGCCGGGATACGAAAAATCTTCCGAGCTTACAGTTGCTTCATTTTCTGTCGCCTTGTTATAGAACCACGAAATTATCGAATTGCCGTGATGTTCGCTTATTATCGAAACCACGTCTTTTGGAAGACCCAGGCTAAGCGCTTTTTCCACTCCGAGTTTAACATGGCTTCTTATGATTGTTGCGGAAAGACGCGGGTTTATTTCGTCATGCCGGTTGTGATCGGTTTGGTTTTCCACAAAGTAATCGGGGTTGTCCATTTTGCCTATGTCGTGATAATACGCGCCGACTCTTGCAAGCAGGGCGTTTGCGCCTATATCCTGACAAGCCTGCTCCGCAAGGTTTGCCACCATCAAAGAATGGCTGTAAGTTCCGGGCGCTGTTGTAAAAAGTTTTCGCAAAATAGGCGCGTTTAGGTCGGAGAGTTCCATTAACCTGTACGGGGTAACCGCATTCAACAAATGCTCAAGCGGCGGAAGGAAACCCAAGGTAAGCATTCCGCAGATGATGCCGTTAAGAGCCGCCCAAAACAAAAGGACAGGGTATTCCAAAACATTCGATTGGCGAAGGAGCACAATAACAACAACCGCAAAGGAATTTGCAATCGCTATTATGATGCCTGCCTTTATAAGGCTCATTCTGTTTTGCGCGTTATGAAGAACAGTTGATGCCGCCGCTCCCGACACAAGGGCAATAATGTATGAATGACTGTCAAAAGCTCCCGCGAAGAATGCGCCCAAAGGAAGAGCCAGAGACATCATCATTGCAAGTCTTTTCCCCATGAAGATTGCCAAAAGCATTATGAAAAGCGCCGTTGGAATTGCAAGCGCGACAGGGAATCCTTCCGGACCGGGGGAGAGGTTGTTAATTAAAACAGAGCCAATTATATACGAGCCTGTCAACGAGGCCAAAAGAAAATTTTCTCTTGTGTTTAATTTTGCGCCAAGAATGTTCGGACTTCGCAGGACAAAATAAAGCATATAGATTAAAAATATCAAAAACCCGGTTCCAAGCGCGTTCCTTATATTGTTTGCTATATCCTGCTCCGTGCTTGCGATAATTATAAAGCCCGCAAAACAGCATAGCCCAAAACTGAAAAGGCCGGGTCCCGATTTCAGGAAATTTGCAAACTTCCCGAAAAAGACAGAAAAAATATTTATTTTTTCGTTTTCATTTTTCATTTTCATTGTATGCCTGTATTATTTTTTTTACGAGAGGGTTTCTTGCAACATCGCTTGTATGCAGGAATGAAAAGCTTAACCCCTCAATCTCCCTTAAAATATCCAGGGCGTTTAATAACCCCGAATCCGATTTTCTGTGAAGATCAATTTGAGTTGTGTCTCCTGTAATGACAGCCCTTGCTCCGTTTCCGATCCTTGTTAGAAACATTTTCATCTGTTCTTTTGTAGTGTTTTGCGCTTCGTCCAGAATGATCATGCAGTCGTTAAGGCTTCTTCCTCTCATGTACGCAAGCGGAGCGATTTCTATGGACCTTGTTTCTTCCATTCTGTTGATTACATCGTAAGG
Source organism: Treponema sp. (assembly GCA_009787795.1). Taxonomy (GTDB): domain Bacteria; phylum Spirochaetota; class Spirochaetia; order Treponematales; family Breznakiellaceae; genus WQXQ01. Next base: position 8,531 of record WQSP01000050.1, on the reverse strand, counting down.
GACAAGCGATTCCATTGCGTCATAAAGCGGCTTTAAATACGGATCGATTTTCTGCGCAAGATCGCCAGGCAAAAACCCGAGATTTTCGCCCGCTTCCACAACAGGACGCGTAAGGACAAGTTTGCGTATTTTTTTTGACAAAAGCATCTGAAGCGCATACGCGATTGCAAGATATGTTTTGCCGGTTCCCGCAGGCCCCACGCAAAAACAGATTTCGTTTTCTCTCATTCCCTGAATGTACGCGGCCTGATTTTTGGTGCGCGGATAAACGCGGTTAAAACCGTGAGGGATTTGAATCATCGATTCGTTTGAGATGGGCGTTTCTTCGGCCAAAGCGCGCACATACTCGGGTGAAGGCAGCTCTCCGTCTTTGACAGCCGCTGCAAGATTGTCCATCATTGCTTTAAAACGTTTTGAAGCGGCTTTATCCTGACTTTCAAAATGAATCTCGTTGCCCCTTGCCGTAATAAAACCGCCAAGAGTTCCTTCTATTATCTTGAGATTTCCGTCATTCGCTCCGCAAATTCCGGATAAAAGTTCACGGTTATCAAACGCGATAGTTATACCGTCCTCCAAGTGCACCCCTTTCGTACATTTTATAACCCAAAAAAGGCCAAGGTCAAGTAACCTATTCGACTGCCCACTGGTTGGTGCGTCCCGAATAATTGATGTCGGACTTGATTTCCGAAATTGGACGCCATTGAACTGAAAATGTCACATCGGCGACAACCTCGTATCTTTGCGGAAATGTATTGAAAAAGTTCGGAAATGCCGTAATTTCCAATTTGGCTGTCCAGTCGCCAAGCAGATGTTCGGCCTTAAAATTAAGACTGTGCATTTTAAACCCGGATCTTCTGCGGGCGGCATCATCAAAGAAATTAAAGGAATCCGCCAAATCGACAAACAGGTTGTTTTGAGGTCCCGGGGAATACATCCGCGTATAATCTTCAAAACCGGGGACATCGTAAAAGTATCGCCAAATCACGTTATTTACCGTTTTTGCCGAAACGCTGATATTCAAAATGTCGGTAATTGCAAAATTAAAACCAAAATTGAATTCAAAACTCGAATTTGTATATTGAAGAAGATCGAATCTGAGAAATGTGTTCAAATTGAAATTCAAATTAATGCGATTCCCCAAAAGTTTAAGGGTGGGAAAAGAATCATTGTAGGTGAATTCCAATCTTCTTGCGAAAAGGGAAGTTTCTCCCGGTATTTGTTCCCATCTTCGCGTAACATAGTTGAAAACCAGTTCGTTAGTCTTGTTTGCCTCGAAATAAGCCCTGAATTTTCCCAATGCCAATGTCGATCTGATTGACGTAATCTCGAAATTCTCTTCGGGATCAAACACCATGAAATGCGTAAACAATCCAACGCTTCCAAATCTTAGGGTTTCCGAGAAATTTATCGGTTTGAAAATCCAGACATCGCTTGCTTCCGGTCTTTCAAACCGTAAATTTACGTTTGTTTCGGTAATCCAAACCCTGAACGTGGCGTTTGTCGTAATAAGAGCGTCAAGAGGAGGCAATGTTGCGCTCACGGATATGCTTTGCGTTTTATCCATTATGTTAGCTGCAATATTTGCCGACAGTTGGTGACCTGTAAGACCGTATATGTCATCGTTGATATTTTCTTTTGACCATGTGCCCCATTGCGGAGTAAGCTCGGGACCGTCTCCTGTTGTGAATCTTTTTGATCTTAGCAATGTTCCCCTAAGGTTGTATTGAAGGTTGGTCGAACCGAAAACAGGATGGGTGTTAAAAGGTCTTATTGTGCCGTTGTATCCGTAATTGGTAAAATAACGCGTTTGGCTGTACGTTTGTCTGCGATCGTTTTCCATTGCAGTTTGATCCGCATACGCCTCTTCGTTTTGATACGCCAAATCTTTCCATGTGGTGCTGCCCGTAAAGGTAACCGTATTCGAAAAAAAACCGTTTGTGTTGTCGACGCGAAAATTGATATTCGTATCTGCGCCGAAGTTGGTGCTGATTGACTGAATTTCGCTCCAGTCAACCTGTTCGTAAGTGCTCCAGTTTCTCTGCATGAATTGAAGTTCGGACGAACTTGTCGGTGTCAAACTGTAGTCTATTGTAAATCTTGTGTTTCCGCTTCTTGCGGCTGTGAACGTTTGGCTTATGGCAGGAGGATTCAATATTTTTCCTGTTCCATGTCTTGCGGTGGCATTCTCCTCTTCATCGGACTCCCATGGAGAGATTGGTATGCCAATTCCGTTAAAGGGGTCTTTTTTTTCATTTTCACCGGACCTTGCGGTTCTTGTTTGATTTGTGCTTGCAGTCAGCGGATTTCCCGCGACAGTTGCGGAAATGTTGTAAATGGTAAATACATTCGGAGCGAAAAACATTCTTGCAGGATCAAAAGAACTGGAAATCGACGTATCCCTGATTGTTCTGAAAGTCAGCGAAGTGTACATGCTGTTAACGGAAAGTCTTGTAATGAACGGATTCAGGTTTTGTACCGACGGGTTGTAATTTCCGCTTAAATTCCATTCGTATGAGTCTATTACCGTTTGTGATGAAATCAAATCATCAAACAGTCTTCCTTGCTGAAACATGTTAAAAAAATCCATGCTGTCCGAACGATTCTGAATGAAATCATTATTGACGTACGGGTCGGAATAATACGGCAGACTCCATGTCAGACTAAGTGTGCCTGCGCTTATTGAACTTGAAAATAAAAACCTGTAACGGAACGGAACAGTCATTGAAATGAAATTTGAATGGTTCCAATCCGATGTGCCGTCATAATTGGGAGCAAAAGGCGTATGAGTGTTGCCTGTTCTTGTGACTGTTCTTGTAAAACCAAGTCCCAATGACAATTCGGTAGGATTTAAAAACCCTGCTTTGGGCGTGCTGAGATCCATTCCGGCATAAAAACCCAAATTGATATAATAATCCAATAAAAGTTTCAGGCTTGTTTCTTGCGGGTTTGTCATTCTTCTTCCTGTGCTTCGAAGGAAAATGCCCTGCAGTTCCGTTTCGGAATCGCTTGCGGCACCAAGAATGTTTGTAAACGAATTGGAATCTTCTTCGTTCACTTTGGGCCGTCCCAAAATATAAATCGTTGACTGAAGAAAACCGCCCTCCCTTGAGCGGTATCCGATAACGGGACGAAAAACAAGTTCATCCGCGGGATAATAAAAAAACGGCAGCCATAAAACAGGAATTTCTCCAACCCTTAAAACTGCGTTTGCAATTGCAAAATCGGAACCCGGCAAAAGCCATACCCTTGACGCTCTTATCGACCATAACGAATCTTCGCCGGTTCCGCTTGTAATTGTCGCATCGGAAAGAATTGTCACCTCTTCGCTGTTACGCGTAATTACAGTTCCCGAAAAAATGTATGCGGTTCTGTCGCTTCCAAGTTCATGCTGGGTTATGCCGTCAAGAAAAATGCTTGACCAATTGTCAATGTTTACCGTTATGTTTTCTCCGCGAAACGTTTCCGTTTTGTCTTCTTCGACTTTTTCGTAAACAACGCTTCCTCTTGCTGTCAATATGTTTCTTGTTCTGTTAAAAAGAATTTCGTTTGCCCTGATTCTGTGGGTGGAATCTCCGTCCCTAAGGCTTATTGCAACATTGCCGCTTAATCTTGCGTATTCTTCATCAACTGCCGCCAATGTAAAGTATTCTGTTGTCTGGGCGGATTCGATTGTAATTATTTTTCTGCTTGCGCCTGCGGCGGGAACGGGAAGTTCAAAATGTTCCCTTAGCCGCCTGGAAAGATCGTCTCTTGTTCCGCTTTCGGACAGACCGAGCGAGCGGCACCATGCGGCAAGTTCGCCAAGAGTTGATGTTCTTATTTCCATTTCCGCCCGCCGTCTTTCCGGTGATAACGGAACTTCTGCCGTTTCTTCTTCCCCGGACGACGCTTTGGATTCTTCGGCAATTTCTTCACCCACGGCTTCGTCTGTCAATTTTTGACTTTGAGCTTCTTCCTGCGCATTTAAAGACAAACTTATAAAAAAGAATAAGAAAAATTTTAACACGAACCACACGAACTTTTGATTAGCATTCCTATCCGCAGGTTCCGGTTCGTGATGTTTTACAGTAAAACCTTTACTTCTTCTTTCCATTTCCTTCACGTTTTAACATTTCATCGATATAAAAACCTGTGTACGATTCCTTGCATTTTGCTACTTCCTCGGGCGTTCCTGTAACAATTACATTCCCGCCCTTTTCGCCGCCTTCGGGACCCAAGTCTATAATGTGATCCGCCTGCAAAAGTACGTCAAGGTTGTGTTCAATCATTATAACAGTATTTCCCTGATCTACCAACCGTTGAATCACCTCCATTAGCTGTTTTACATCGGCAAAGTGAAGCCCGGTCGTCGGCTCGTCCAGTATATAGAGGGTTTTTCCTGTTGAACGCTTGGAAAGTTCCAGGGCAAGTTTTACCCTCTGAGCCTCGCCGCCCGATAAAGTTAGCGCAGACTGGCCGAGTTTTACATAACCAAGACCGACAGAGAGCAGCGTTTCCATCTTTCGCGCAATTTGCGGAATGGGAGCAAAGAAAACTGCCGCTTCTTCGATTGTCATATCGAGAACTTCGTGAATGTTTTTTCCTTTGTAACGGATTTCGAGGGTCTCTTTGTTGAATCTTTTTCCGCCGCAGACATCGCAGATAATGTAAACGTCGGGGAGAAAGTTCATTTCGATTTTGATGGTTCCGTCCCCTTCGCAATTTTCGCACCTGCCGCCGCGCACGTTAAAAGAAAAACGGCCGGGTTTGTATCCCTTCATTTTTGATTCTTGCAAATTGGAGAACATGTCCCTGATTGCGGTAAACCCTTCCACATAAGTTATCGGGTTTGAGCGGGGAGTCCTTCCGATTGGACTTTGATCGATATCGATTACCTTGTCTATGTGCTGAGAGCCTTCAAGTTTTTTATACGCGCCTTCTCTGTGATTTGAACCGTAAACTTCGTTTGCAAGAGCGGGGTAGAGTACGTCGGAAAGCAAAGTTGATTTGCCGGATCCCGATACTCCTGTTATGCAGGTAAAAACTCCAAGGGGAATTTCCACATTGATGTTTTTTAAGTTGTGTTCGCTGCATCCTTTTAGTTTTAATTTGGCGCCGTTTCCTTTGCGCCGTTCCTTTGGAATATCGATTTTTAATTTGCCTGCCAAATACTGACCTGTCAAGCTTTCCTTTACTTTCATCACATCCGCGACAGACCCTTGTGCTACAACTTGTCCGCCGTGAACGCCGGCTCCCGGTCCCAAATCAACGATGTGGTCAGCAGTGCGAAGCGTCTGCTCGTCATGCTCGACAACGATTAGCGTGTTGCCAAGGTTGCGAAGAAAAATTAATGTATCGATTAAACGCTGGTTGTCTCTTTGGTGAAGCCCGATACTCGGTTCGTCTAAAATGTACAAAACGCCGACAAGACTTGAGCCAATCTGCGTCGCAAGTCTTATGCGCTGGGCTTCACCGCCTGAAAGGGTGGAAGCTTTTCGTTCCAAACTTAAATAATCCAAACCAACATTTTGCATAAAGCCAAGGCGGGAGTTTATTTCTTTTAGTATCTGGTATGCGATTTTTTTTTCGTTTGCATTAAATTTTACGTTTTCAAAAAATTTTAAAGAGTCTGTTACAGAAAGTTTTGAAAGCTCCCAAATGTTTTTTCCCGCAACAGTTACAGCGAGTACCTCAGGCTTTAAGCGTTTTCCGTCGCAGTCTTCGCAGTGAGTCTGGCTCATGAATTTTTCAAGCCAGTCTTTTACGCCCTGCGATTGAGTTTCCAGATAACGCCGTCTTAATTCTTCGAGTATCCCCGGGAATTGCGTGTTATACTGAAACGATCCTGTTTTGTCGCGGTTAACATATTTTACCCTGACTTCATCTTCCATGCCGTAAAGAATCGCGTTTATTATTTTTTTTGGCAATTTGTTAAAAGGCGTATCAAGACTAAAATCAAAATGTTTTGCAAGCGCTTTAAATCTGCTTGAGTGCCATGCGCTGTCGGGATTGTACGGAACGCAGCCGCCTTCGTTATACGAAAGTGATCTGTCGGGAATTACAAGGTCGGGGTCAAATTCCATTTTTGTTCCGATGCCCGAGCATCCTGTGCATGCGCCGAACGGATTGTTAAATGAAAAAAGTCGCGGCTGCAATTCCGGGATAGAAACGCCGCAGTCGGGGCATGAGTTTTTTTGCGAAAAAATCTGCTCATGATTTTTTCCCTCTTCGTTTATTAACACAATCATAAGACCGTCTGCTGTCTGCATCGCGGCTTCAACAGATTCTGCCAAGCGCGCGCGTATTTCTTTTCCGATAACAAGACGATCAACGATTATTTCTATTGTGTGTTTTTTTTGTTTGTCCAGTTTAATGGTTTCATCAAGGTTTACGGGAACGCCGTCTATACGCGCACGCGCAAAACCCGCCTTTTTTGCATCCTCGATAATTTTTTGATGTTCGCCTTTTTTGCCGCGAATGACAGGAGCCAAAAGCTGTATTTTGGTTCCTTCCTTATATTGCATAATTGTTTCGATAATCGAATCAACAGGCTGTTCGCGGATTTCTTTTCCGCATACAGGACAGTGGGGTACGCCGATTCTCGCGTAGAGAAGGCGGTAGTAATCGTAAATTTCAGTTACAGTTCCTACTGTAGAGCGCGGATTTCTGTGTGTTGTCTTTTGTTCGATGGAAATTGCTGGGGATAATCCTTCGATATAATCCAAATCGGGCTTATCCATGCGCCCTAAAAACTGGCGCGCGTAAGCGGAAAGGCTCTCGACGTAACGCCTTTGCCCCTCCGCAAATATCGTATCAAAAGCAAGTGAACTTTTGCCTGAACCGGAGAGCCCTGAAATAACGATTAGCTTGTCACGCGGAAGTTCCAAATCGATGTTTTTAAGGTTATGCTCGCGCGCCCCTTTGATGATTAATTTATCCATAACATTAGTATAGCAGTTTTCAAGCATAGCTGAAAACCCCTGACGGCTCCGGGCGGCTGTGGCTTTTATTCACGCACGCTCTGGCGTGGCATTTTACGATCCACACCGAAGTCGCCGACAGTGATTTTCAACTAAGCCTGTAAAATGATATACCACAGATTTGGTAGATTGAATGTAATTTATTAATTAGCTGTCTTTTGTGCAATGAAATCTGCGGTAGATATTTTTCCGTCATTGAACATTCCACGCAATTCATTTGCATTTGGCTTGCTGTTAATTGGAGTCAATATTATATTATCATCTTCTTTAGATATTTTCACTTTCTCTGAATGAAGAAAAGAAAATATTGGTTCTGGCAGAATTTGCCTGTTTATTATCATTTCCATAAAATCCTCCAGTTCTGGGCCTTATAGCACTCATTGAATATAACCCAAAAACCTCAGTTTATCAAGACTTTTTCTTTTTGCGCAGAGATTTATGTTCAATATTATCAAATCGTGATAATTTGTAATCATATCGGCCATTTTTGCCAATTTTCCATTTCGTGAAAATCCGTGTAAATCCGTGGACAATGGAAGCAGCTTAAGTAGCCTTCTTTTCCAATTGTAAATCTATAAAAATCATGATATAATTACCGTAATAAGGACATTTCATGAGAAAAGCATTGATGTTTCTTTTCGTCTTTTTAACCGCCGTTACGCTCTTCGCGCAGCAGAATGTTTCTGCTCCCCAAAAATTCGCTCTTGTAATCGGCAACTCAAATTACACAGGCATTTCAAGATTAAACAATCCTGTTAACGATGCAAACGATATGGAAGATGCTCTTCGCGCTCTTGGTTTTACTGTAGAAAAAGTGTTAGACGGCAGCCTTGAACAAATGGAAACGGCCGTTTTGAATCTTAAACGCAGTCTTGGCAGTTCGCGCAATTCCTACGGTTTTGTTTTTTATGCAGGACACGGAGTGCAGTCAAGCGGAGAGAACTATCTTATTCCTGTTTCAGCCGACAATATTCGAAGCGAAGCGCAATTAAGAGACAGGGCAGTTTCCCTTCAGTTTGTATTGGACAGCCTTGGCGAAGCCGGAAACGAACTCAACATGGTAGTCCTTGACGCATGCCGTGACAATCCTTTTGGCTGGGCAAGATCCGGCAGCAGAGGTCTTAACGTTGTAAGCAGGGCTCCAAGCGGCACAATTGTCATGTATGCGGCAGGCGCGGGGCAGACAGCATTGGACGGAACAGGCCGTAACGGTCTTTTTACAAGTTACTTACTGACAAATTTAAGGGATCAAAATTTAAGTGTTTTTGATGTGTTTGACAGAACCATGGCAAATGTGATTAGGAATACAAGCGGCAGACAACACCCGGAATTATCATTAAGGGCAAGCGGATCGAATTTAATCTTTCTTGGGAATCGCCAGTTACCTGCGCCAACTCCGGCACCAAATCCAAATCCAGCGCCGCATATTAACATGGTACGCATAGAAGGCGGCACATATACAATTGGAAGCCCCTCAAACGAAGCCGGAAGAAGACAAGATGAAATACAGCGTCAGGTAACCGTAAGTTCTTTTTATATGAGCAGATATGAAGTAATACAGAGGGAATATTT
>WQSP01000049.1 GCA_009787795.1 Treponema sp. | reverse complement strand
AAATCGGCTCCGGCAAAGAAAAAAGGCGTTGTAGATTCAAGAGCTAAAGCCAAAAAAGGCGGCGGACGCGGCGGAATTGCGGAACTCTAAAATTAAAATAGGGTAACGTAAGGAAAATTTGTTTTCTAAGCGCCTCCGAAGAATTCTCGGGGGCGCTTTTTTTCAAAAATGATTGGAGGAAATATGACGGATAGCGTTAATCTGGAGATGCTTTCAACCCGTTCTGGTTTTAACAGTGCGGTTAGACATATTAAGCAAACAATGGAGATTGCAGGAGACGGCGGCAACCTCGGCGATATTGTTTATGAATTGGACGATGACGAACTGACAAGTAATAAAATAGGTTTGCTTTTAAGAATGCTATTGGTTGACAAGATGGGTTATAAGACCGCTTCCATCAACCTTCATGATACCGTAAAAGACCTTCCCGGTCTTTCAAAAGAATTCAGCAAATGGAACGGTATTGATCTTGTCGCCGCCTATTATCATCCCGAATTGGGCCTTTTAATTGCAAATCCCAAAGTTGCCGAAGAATTGGCGGGTTTTGGCGACTTGCGCAAACGGGAACTTTTGGTTATTTATGCAGGTCTTCAAGGCAAGGAAACCGACGAGAACTGCCAAAAAGCGGCGGAGCTTGCGCTTCGTCTTTTTGAAGGTTCAAAAGTGACACCGCCTGCAAGCATTTCAAAGGGAAAATTTACCGCGACAAAAGTTGCAAAACCCAAAAAAGCCGCAGAACCCAAACCTGTAAAAGCAAAGGCCTCGGCTTCAAAAGGCAAAACTTCCGCCAAAGGAAAATCGGCTGCAGCGCCAACAAAAAAACCGGCAGCTGTTCAGTCTTCGGGCGGCGGACCCAAGAAGATGACTCCAAGGTATGCAATCGTGGTTCAAAACGAACTGTTCCACAACGGAAACGTTGAGGCATGGAAAAGGATTGTGGCAAGCTATAAAGCCAAACATCCAAACCTTGAAGTGTATATTTATTATGAGAATGAGCGAATCCTTGATATTAATTCGCTGTTTAAATGGGGCAAGGTAAAACATGGCACAGCCATTGAAATAGCCGTAGCCGGAGACGAGATTCAAGATGTTGCGAAACTTCAGCGTTATCTTGCGCAAGGCGCAAGCCAGATGTTTGAAGCATTCCTTCGCGGCCCGGTTAATTCCGTGCTTAAACTGTTCTAATATAAGGAAAAGTATATGGACTCAAGAATACATTATTTCAGCCAAAAAGACGTTATTCCCGCGAAGGTTAACCCCGAACTTCTGGGTATTCGCGGCCGTCAGCTAAACGAATTTTCCGAGCTTGGTTTTCCGATTCTCCCCGGTATAATTCTGGATACCGATATTGCTTCCGAATTTGACATGAAAGCGATAAAAAAAGACGTGTTTGATCTTTTGGGAAAATGCGGCAAGCTGGTCGGCAAGAGTTTCGGAAACGAAGAAAATCCCATGCTTGTAAAAGTGATTATTTCTTCGAACATGGCAATAACAAATTATCCTGCTCTTCATAACTTTGGTCTTGTAAAATCGGTTCTGGAAGGATTTTCAAAATGGGTCGGCGCGGATTTCGCGGCAAACGAAGTTCTGTTCATGATCAGCGGAATGATGATGATTCAGGAAAGAATCAAGGAACTTGAAAACAAACCCAAAGAAAAAGATGAAATTGCCGAAAAATTAAAACTTTTAAAACGTCTTTTGGGAATCAAGGGTCCTTCCAATGAGCTTCATAATGAGGACAAGACTCCGCTTCCAAAGAAAAAATCCGCTCTGGAATATATGGACGAATATGCCAAATATTTCCCCAAAGGATTCTTTGACGATGCGGAAACCCAGCTTTTGATAACGCTTGGCGAAATTTCGCGCATGCTTAAAATGGACGAGCAGAACGATGATGATACCGCCATTGTAATTCAACCGATGGTATACGGAAACTACGGCAAAGATTCATGCTCCGGTTATTTCTTCAGCCGCAATGTTGTATCTGGCGAAAAGAAACTCCAAGGCAATTATTTTACGGGCAAGTTTAACGAAGTCGGGGAGACAGGTCACGAAGTCAACAAAATCGACGCGTCTCACCTTAAACAGCTCGAAAAAATTGCATGGACTCTGGAAGACAGATTCAAGGAAATCCGTCATGTTCGTTTCACGGTCGAAAACGGCAAACTCTGGCTTATCGAGCAAAGAGTCGTAGATTCAAAATCGACTCAGGCAGACCTTAAACTTTTGCTTGATCTTGCAAAACGAAAAATAGTCGACGAATCGTATGTAATTAAGGCTCTGGACCCGATACGTCTTAACGAAATTCTCCATCCTGTAATCAACATGTCGAGCATCAAGGGATTAAAATCGTGGAAGGGCGGTATTGCAGGCGCTCCGGGCGCTGCGATCGGACGCGTTTATTTCAGCACAGACGCGCTTTTGGAAGCCAAGAGGGCAGCTGCACAACACGGCGAAGACGACCGTTTCATTCTGTGCCTGGAATCTTCCTTTGCGGAAGACGTAAAGGCAATCGAAGTGTCAACGGGCGTACTTACGGCAGAAGGCGGCTATTCGGCGCACGCGTCCGTAGTTGCGCGTCAGTACGGCAAAGTTTCGCTTGTTTCTCCCATTTTAAAAATCAAGGGATCAAAGGCATCGCTTGGCGAAATGAGTTTTTCGGAAGGCGACTACATCACCCTTGATGTTCCTTTCTACGGCGAATCAAAAGTATACATGGGAGTTGCGGACCTGATCGAACCGGATCCAAAGGGTTCCGGGCTTATGGATTTTATCGATCTTTCAAAGAAGTTCTTAAAGGATTTCCATGTTCGTTCAAACGCCGACACACCGCGCGATGCGGCTTTGGCGTTGAGCTTTGGCGCAGAAGGCGTAGGTCTTTGCCGAACGGAACATATGTTCTTTAAGGAAGACAGAATCAATGTTTTCCGCGATATGCTCCTCTCCGACGACAAGAAAGAACGCCAAAAAGCGCTCAACAAATTGCAGGTTATGCAAAGGGAAGATTTCTGCGGCATCATGAAAGTGATGGACGGCAAAGAAGTTGTAATCCGTCTTTTGGATTCGCCTCTCCATGAGTTCATGCCGCATAACCCCGATGAGTTGCAAAGTTACATTGATCACGTTGCCAAAGTCAAAGGTACCAAGCCGTCAAAAGCCGAAATCACTTCGCGCATAGACGCTCTCCATGAGTTTAACCCGATGCTTGGTCACAGAGGCTGCCGTATCGCGGTTTCGTACCCCGAAATTTACGCAATGCAGGTAAAGGCCATTTTTGAAGCTTCCTACAAACTGCGCTCGGAAAAAGTTGATGCGCGTCCCGAGATCATGGTTCCAATCGTAATGAATGCCGCAGAATTGAAATTAATCGCTTACGGCAAAAAAATCGAAGGTTCCAGTTACATGGGTATCGTTGACATCGAAGAAGCGTTAAGAAGGGATCTTAAGGCAAAAGAAGTTGAGTACAAAATCGGCACAATGATCGAGCTTCCTGCTGCGGCATTGGGCGCGGGAGAAATTGCCAAATACGGACGTTTCTTCAGCTTTGGAACCAACGACTTGACGCAGACCACTTTGGGCATTTCAAGGGACGACTTTACAACCTTTATGCCCGATTACACCCTGTTCGACCTTATTAACGGCAATCCGTTTTCTACATTGGATCCGCGCGTAAAAGAGTTAATCGCTCTTGCTACGGATCGCGGCCGTCTCACACGCCCCGACCTTGTATGCGGATTGTGCGGTGAACACGGAGCGAATCCCGAAAACGTGCGCTTCTGTATGGACGCAGGCTTGAATTACGTATCCTGCTCGCCTTATTCGGTGCCAATCGCGCTCCTTGCGGTGGCTCAGGCGGAAATTGCAAAAACAGAATCGGCCAAGCCGGAATAAACGACAAATTGCATTGCATAAAAAAAAGGCTGCCATCAAGGCAGCCTTTTTTATTGTTTGATTTTAATTACTGGAACTCGCCTTCAAAGCCCATGTACTTTTCGACAATCGAAGAAATCAGGGCACCGGCTTTCTTTGCGTCAATCGCGGGGACTCTTCTGAATCTGTTAAGAGAATCAATGAAGAATTCTGAGAGCGATTTGTACACATCGGGACGCTGATAGAAAATTATCGAGAAATTGATGCCGGACGGCTTTAGAATGGTAAAAGAACCGTACGATTCGTCGGGATTCTTGGCTACCATTATCTTTGATTGGTTGCTTGCAGTAATGGTTTCGAGTTCTGCAAATCGTTTTGGAATTCTTTCGCCGTCCGCTCTTGAAACCGGTTCCTGGAATTTTTTGTTATAAGTATCCGGCTCGAGCAGAACATGCAGCTTTTTTCCGCCTGTTACGAACGTAAGTCCGTCTGCTGTCGGGAAAATTTCTTTTACGCCTGCATAGGATACAATCTCGTATTTTGAGTAATAAGAGTTCTCGTTGAAAAACGAAGAAACAATGTATCCGTGGGTAAAAGGAAGTTTGCCCTGCGAATAGGCGTCAAACAGGTTACGGAATTTAACATCCGATATTTCTTCCGATTTTTTTCCCTTAGCCGCAGCTTTTGGAGCGGATTTGGCTCCCGCTTTTGCTGCAGGTTTTTTCGCTGATGTAGCTTTTGCGCCGGCGGCCTTGGATGCAGGTTTTGCGGCGGCTTTGGAAGCAGGCTTGGCTGCTGCTTTGGAAGCAGGTTTTGCTGCCGATTTTGCGGCAGGCTTTGCTGCCGATTTTGCTGTTGCTTTTGCGGCAGGTTTCGCTGCCGATTTCGCGGCAGGTTTTGCTGTCGCGGCTTTAGCAGCAGGTTTTGAAGCAGCTTTTGCTGCAGGTTTCGCAGCAGGTTTCGCAGCTGTTTTTGCTGCAGGCTTTGCCGCTGTCTTTTTTATCGTTGCCATTTGTTCCCCCTTAAACATTTACGGTCAATAATTATTTGTACATTATAAACCATTCTTTATATATTTAGCAAGTGTTTTACACTTCGTGTTTACACTTCGTGCTAACACCTTGCCAAAGTTACTGCGCATGTTATCACTATGTCATCGACAGATGCGCCTCTGGAAAGGTCGCTGATCGGTTTTGCAAATCCTTGCAGGAAAGGTCCGAATGCTTGAGCTTTTCCCAATCGCTGAACAAGTTTATAACCTATGTTACCTGCATTTAAATCGGGGAAAACAAGCACGTTGACTTTTCCGCGAATGGGGCTTCCCGGTGCTTTCTTGTCCAAAACAGACGGAACCAATGCGGCATCGGCTTGAACTTCGCCGTCAAATACAAATCCGGGGTTTCTTTTTTCCAGGATTTCAACCGTATTTTGAACTTTTGTAACATCATCGTGTTTGGCGGAGCCTTTTGAAGAAAATGACAGAAGAGCGACTACAGGCTCTGTATTTAAAAATTCGCGGCAGGATTGGGCCGCGCATTCCGTAATGTCTGCAAGTTGTTCCGCAAGCGGATTAGGCACGACTGCGCAATCCGAAAAGATCATCGCTCCCTCTTTTCCGTACTGGCTGTCCATTCCCGCCATCACAAAACATGAAGATGCGGTTTTAATGCCGGGCGCAGTTCCGATTATTGAAAGCCCCGCCCTAAGCACATCGCCTGTCGTGTTTATGGATCCTGCAACCATTGCATCGGCATCACCCAAGTGCACCATCATGGCGCCCCAGCGCAATGTGTCGGCAATGTCGATTCTTGCCTGATCGATGGTCATACCCTTGTTTTTTCTCAACTCGTAATATTCGGCGGAATATCTGTCCAAGTGGTCATCAATTCCGGGATGAACAATATCGATGTTATCAAGATTGATGCCCTCCGACATCGCAATTTCCCTGACATCCGCAATTTTTCCCAAGAGGGTGACGCTTGCGGCTAGTTTTTCGTCGATTAAAATCCGTGCCGCCCTGATAATTCGCTCTTCCGTTCCTTCCGGCAAAACAAGCCTTTTTGAGGCAGACGCGGCCTTTGCTTTCATATCCGATACAAAATCCATAATTCCTCCATATCTTATATAGGATACTCTCTTTTTTGAAATACCGCAAGTTGGCAAGAACATGTTTGCCACTTCACAAAACTTTTTATTAATGATATATTTACTTCAATATGACAGAGATTTACAACGATTTTCTGGAAGATTCGGATTTTGACACAATCTTGTCTCCCGATATCGATTTTACCGGGACATTGCGCTTCGAAAAACCTTTCCTTATAAGGGGCAAGGTCTCGGGCGAAATTACCGCTACAGGGCTTTTGGTCATAGATGAAAATGCCGTAGTTAACGCCAATATTCACGCCCTTAGGGTTCTTATCCGGGGCCAGGTAAAAGGCGATGTTACGGCTGTAGAAAAAGTTGAGGTTACAATTACAGGAAAACTATCCGGTAATGTTACCGCTCCTGAAATTTACATGGAAACAGGATGCGTATTCAACGGCAGATGCACTATGGTTGGGAAACAGTCATGAAAACATTTAAAACTTTTTTGATTTCCGGCTTTCTTTTTTTCCTTTCGCTGGGCGTTTACGCGCAGGGAAGACCGCCCGACGCTCTTGCCGAATACCGTGTTGGTAATTTTGAGCGTTCTGTTCAGATATGCCGGGAAGAAATCGCTGAAAATCCCGGCAATCTGGAAGCGCATGTCGTTATCTGCTGGTCTTTGATTCGTTTGAACCGCTTCGATGAAGCCTTGCGTTATGCAAGAGCAGGAAGGGCAATTCACCGTTTTGATGTGCGCATAACGCAAATTTTGGGCGAGATACATTATTATCAGGGCAGAAACGAAGAAGCGCTGCAGTTTTTTCAGGAATACGCAAGCTCGGCTCCGGAAGGCGCCAGAATCGATCAGGTTTATTATTTTATGGGCGAGGTTTTTATCCGTCAGGGAAGATTCCGCCATGCCGATATAGCTCTTTCTACGGCAGTTCATTGGGTTCCTGGAAACGCCGCATGGTGGGTTCGTCTTGCATATACCCGCGAGAGCGCAGGCGATCTTTCAAGCGCAATAGAAGCCTACGAGAGGGCGCTTTCCCTCAATTCGCAATTGGCGGATGCGCAGCGCGGAATTGAACGAATCAGACGCACCATGAGCGCAACTCAGTGACCAATGCCGTCTTTTTTATTGCAAACTCTTGGCTGCAAACTCAATCAGCTTGAAAGCGAAGCGATTGCCGGCGCATTTGCGCAGGCAGGTTTTGAAAAATTTCAAGAAAAGAATTTTACCGCAGAACAACCGTTAATTATAATTAATACGTGCACTGTTACATCGAAAGCCGATCAAAAAGCAAGGCGCGTTATACGAAAAGCCCTTCGCGATTATCCCGAATCCAATGTTGTCGTAACCGGATGTTACGCACAATTGAACAAAGACGACATTTTAAAATTGGAAGACGGCGGCAAGGGACGTCTTTATGTTATCGAAAAAAATAATATTATCAATGTAATTGAGAATTTATCTCACGATACTCCAAAATCTTCAACTCTTTTTTCTCTTGGCGATCTCTGCCGAACCTATGGTTCGATGTTTCCGTCTTTGCGAGAGGGTTCTTTTTTCCAATTCAATCCCAAGCTATTTTCAAACCACACGCGCTCTTTTTTAAAAATTCAGGACGGCTGCGACAAACACTGCACTTATTGCAAGATTCGCCTTGCCCGAGGAAAGAGCGTAAGCCTGGAAGCGGATGAGATATTGTCGCGCCTTCGCATGTTGGAAGAAACACACGCGGAGGCGGTGCTTACAGGGGTGAATATTTGCCAGTATAAAGATCAAGGAAGAGAGAAGAATTTTACCACGAACCAACATGAACAGGAACTTTTGGTTCCTGCACGAACGGAAGAGTATGATCTTGCCAAATTACTTGATTATTTGTTAAAAGGCACAAAAAATATAGCGATTCGGTTGTCCAGTCTTGCGCCCGAGAGCATTGATGAAAAGCTTTGCAAGGTTTTATCGCATCCGCGAATCCGCCCGCATTTTCATTTGTCGGTTCAATCTTTAAATGATAAAATCCTTGATAAAATGGGACGCGTTTATACATGCCAAACTGTTCGCAATGCGGTTGGTTTGCTGCGCGGCGCAAAGAACGACCCGTTTTTGGCATGTGATATTATCACGGGTTTTCCTGGCGAAACGGAAAAAGATTTTAATGAAACGCTTAATGTGTGCAAAACACTTGATTTTGCATGGATACATGTTTTTCCTTTTTCCAAAAGGGAAGGCACGCCCGCTTTTTTGTTTGGGGACAATGTGGCGCAAAGCGAAATAACGCGCCGTGTTGAACTTTTTACGGAACTTGCAAGACAGGGAAAAAATGAATATGCAAGAAGATGGCTTGGAAAGGAAGTTGATGTTTTGATTGAAAATATTAAGAATTCTACCACGGAGGACACGGAGTACACAGAGGAAGAGAATGGAAGAAAAACAGGAAAGGATTTTTGTTGCGGGACTTCGGATAATTATTTAAAGGTGCTTGTAAAATGCGAAGAAGAAGCTCATGCTGCGGGAACACAAGTCAAATGCAGACTTAAAGAAGGAAATGCAAAAGATTTTGATGCAACGGGAGATTTTATCTCTGTGCTACGCCGTGATTCAGCGCATCGTTAAAACGCTGCTGTCTTTCAAGCCTGTTGTCTGCAACGTCAAATCTGTTGACCGCTCTTTGGGCGAAATAAATGCGGGACCTTGGAGCAGGGTGCGTTTTGTTAAATCCAGAACCCGAGGTATGAACCGTATTCAATTCGTTAAGCATATTAATCAAAGCGGACGGATGATACCCTGCAGAAGCAAGCAGGTACATCGCCGCAATGTCAGCTTCGTATTCCTGTTCTCTTGAATAACCGCTGCCGACCATTGTCTGTATAATCTCGCCGACAGATTCGCCGAAAACATCGCTTAGCTCCGTAACATCCATGCCCATTGCATTTCCAATTCCCGCAGTTGCGGTTATGAAAAGAGCTTCTGTCATGCGGCTCGATTTGATGGAATTGATGCCGTGTCTCAGCTGAATATGCGCAACCTCGTGAGCGATTACGCTTGCAAGGTCGTCTTCTGTCTTGGTCACGTTAATCAAACCGCGCGTTACAAAAATGTGCCCTGCGGAAGTTGCAAAGGCATTCACCTCGTTGCTGTCAAGAATTGCAACCTGATATCCGTTAAAAAGCGAAGGGTTGGGCGAATTGATGACAATTGCCGCGCAAATAAGGTTTAAATAAGAAACAAGATTGGGATCTCCGCCCCACAGTCTGTAGGTTGAAAGAATGTTCGCCGCCACCGCTCTTCCGATATAATATTCCTGCTCGGGTGTTACATTTTCCGCCGCGGCTCCGAAAGCGCGAGCCGAAATGCTGATAAAGTTTGCGGTGCCGCGATCGACAAGCTCCGCCTCGGCTGCCGCCTGCGCTGCCGTATCGATATGTTTGCAGGTAAAGAAAATCATGGAAATTATAAATATCGTCGAAATCAATACAATCTTGTTCTTCATAAATTCACCTCTGTATATAACCCATTATACATCAAATGTAGCAAAAAACCATGCACAAACGGCTAAAATCTTCTGATTGCACGTACCCTGATAGGCTGAGTGCCGGAGCTTGGAACCTGTTCGATTGTGCCGTTCAATTCCTGCGAAAAATCTTTATGGAAAATTTTGACATTCCATAGAGTTGATTCTGTAAGAAGTTCGGGATTTGGCGGGGCATCGGTATCCGTTACCCAAACATTTGAAGCAGGTGCCTCCTGTGCGCAATTTGTGCAATAATTCCCGGTATTTCTTATTCCGTTTCCGTTCAAACCGCATACGGGATTTTGGCATGTCCAATGGCGCTCTGCTGCATACAAGTTGTTAACCGACAAATAATAATAATCGGGGGAAAATCTTGTCAGTCCGTACGAGAAACATTCAAGCATCTTTCTTATGTCCGCTTCGGTCGGCAACTCCCAGCCGAATTTATGCCAGTCGGCGCTGTTGTCGCTGCACCTTCTTAAAGCCTCTGTGATGATTTCCTGTTTTTGGGCGGTATTACTGATGTCTCCCCTTAATTCGCCGAAATCAAACGGCGAGCATTGAATATACCGCCATCCAAATGTATAACTTCCCTTGTCGTAAAACACATATCCGCCGTCCGGCCCCAGCACATTCGCAATTTCAAGAGCACAGGTATTGAGCAAAAAAATCGTGCAAACGGAAATGACTGTTATTGTAATTTTTTTCATTTTGCTCTCCTTAATAAATACGGTAACTAATACCAAGCAGCAACCGATGATTGACGCCGATTAGGTTTTTCAAATCCATTGTGGTGCGTACTGCGTACCCCGCCTTGAACAGGATATGACCTCTTCCGAAGTAAAAACCGGTTGCTCCGTCAAATGTGGGATTTTCTTTTGTGGCTACGGTTCTTTCGGTGGGACTCTGGATAAACGCATATTCTGCGTTCATAAGACCCAATCCGATTCCCAAATACCAGCCTCCGCCTTCTCTTGCCTTTCCGTAAGAATCAAATGTCCTGTCATTAAAAGGGAGGAAAACGTTTACGCGGGCATACAAATATGTCGACGAGTACACAACATCGCGAATGGTTACATTTTCTCCCGCCATTCCGTTGA
Organism: Treponema sp.; assembly: GCA_009787795.1. GTDB lineage: Bacteria > Spirochaetota > Spirochaetia > Treponematales > Breznakiellaceae > WQXQ01. The sequence goes on along the minus strand of WQSP01000049.1, from coordinate 681 downwards.
TTGTGCCGAATTCGGCGCCAAATTCAAAAAACGAGTTTGGCAGCGGCGAAATGGTGGCATTTATATTGACAATTAAGAGAGGTGTAGCAAAGGATGTTCCCAAATTAAGCCCGAGGCTCCAGAATTTCCTTCCTTCCTGCGAGAAAAAATCCTCTCGCTCCGATCCAAAAGCCGGAACGGAAATAATTAGGATTATTGCAATAACCAACAATCCGGATACTTTTTTCATTATGTTACAAACCCCCTTAAGTATTTCTTTAAATGAAAATACCATGATCATGATATATATAATTGACAAAAGAATCAAGTAATAATGCTTGACAAAATCTTTATAAATGTGTACATTCAAACTCCGGGTTTATTCCCGTAGGAACCTTTAAGTTCCGGGAACCTTTGGGTTCCAGTGATATTTGGCAAAAAGCTTATCCTTTAACAGATTGAGGGGATGAGCGTTAGGGAAGGGGAAAGTTATCCAGCACTTATTTTTTGGGTGGTAATGGTTTTAGGAAGAAAGGCATGCACCAAAAAATAAGTGCTGGATTGAAGGTTGGTTTGATCGTTTTGACAGGCGATCAAATCAAGGGTTTTGGCTTTTGGCTAAAACCCGAAGCCTGACCACTTAATTTTTTGAGTTATGTTTCGACGAACCGAAGATAGCCCCAAAAATTAAGTGGTCAGGCA
>WQSP01000048.1 GCA_009787795.1 Treponema sp. | reverse complement strand
TTCGCCCGAACCGTTGCGCATTTCGCCCGATCCTTGTTTAACATCGCGTGTGATCTCGTTAAGGTTTCCAATGGCTTCAAGGATTTGCTTGCTTCCCTGACTTTGTTCTTCCATCGCATTGCGGATATTTTCTTCCTGATCCGCTACAGTTTTTATGTGACTATCGATCGTTTCAAATTTCTGCAAAACGTTATCCGTCGAAAAGGTTATCTTGTCAATCGATTCCTTTATTTTCTTTAATACAGAGCTGATCGTCTTTGATTGTTCAGATGAACTTTCAGCTAACTTTCTGATTTCGCCTGAAACAACCGCGAAACCTTTTCCCGCTTCGCCTGCGTGCGCGGCTTCTATCGCGGCGTTCATGGAGAGCAGATTTGTCTGGCTTGCGATATTTTCCATAACGGAGTTGATTTCCTGCAAGCCTTCCGATTCCCGCGCAATTTCCTGAATATCCTGCGCAACATCCTGCAAGCCTGTTCGTCCGACTTCAGACGCTTGTTCAAGATGATTAACATTTTCCATGTTTTTCATAAGGGTCTGCGTTACAGAATGAATGTTTGCAAGCATTTGTTCGACAGCTGATGAAGACTGAGAAACAGACATCGTTTGCTTGTCAACCTGATCGTTTAATTTGCCGATATTAACCGTTATCTGTTCCATAGTAGCGTTGGTTTCTGTTACACTTGCGCTCTGATTGATTGCGCGTCCCTTGATGCTCTGGATATTTGCATTAATCTCATTTATGGCGGCGGCAGTCTCGTTCATATTGGAAGAAAGCTCCATTCCGATATCGTTAAGTTCGGCAGATTCTCCTTTAATGGTGCCGATAAGTCCTTTTATCTTACCCACAGTAATATTAAGGGCTTTTGCAATATTCCCGATTTCGTCATTGGTCTTTGCTTCTACAGTTTGAGTAAAATCGCCGTTGCCGATAAATTCAAACACGGCTTCCATTTTTTTGAGCGGCGCTGTTATTGATTGGGCAACAATTAAAATAATGACTGTGATAATAATTAAAATCACAATACTAAGAATAATTAAAACAACCATCATGTCATTTACAGGTTTCATTACAGTGCTTAACGGAATTATTGAAGCGGCAGTCCATGAAGTTTCTGTGCGTCCCAAATCAAAAGGTTCCAATACAAGCATCATTTTTTTACCTGAGTCGCCTTGAACTACATCAATAAAAGTTTTGCTGTTGGTTATCGCATCCATCATGGCGCCGAGAGCGTCACCTACCATGTCCTTTTCCGTATCCTGCGCATTCTTTCCAAGCCTGTTACTGTCAGGATGACCTACAATATAACCGGTATTTGTGAAAACGCCCGAGAACCCGTCCCCAAACGGTTTAATCGCTTCCACCATGTTGTTTACTTGCGTTAGATCAATGTCTATTCCAATTGCGCCTATAACGCTTCCTCCGCTGGTTATTGGATACGTGGCGCTTGTTATCATTATTCTGTTTCCTTCGACATTTTCGTAGTAAGGATCGATAATGCGTTCTTTATTCAATCTGATAGTTTCCAGGTAATAATTTGCTTTCGTATAATTTGTGAGCGCGCCAAGATCAACACCGCCATTTCTATTCTTGGTCCAATAGCTGATAAATCTTCCTGTTTCGTCGCTTCCCGGTCCGTTAATATTTAAAGCATCCATGCCGTCAAGGGCATTTGGTTCGTAGACTGCCCAGATTCCGATAAACCGGCTCTCTTGAATGTAACTTTCCAGAATAAAATTAACCATTTGCCGTCTTTGTGCAGGCGCAACAACTTTATCCAGATCGGATATAACAAAACCCAAAGCCCTGATTTCATCCAAGGCAACTTCCAAAAAGGCTTTAACTTCGCCTGCCGTAACAGAAGTAATGTTTCCCGCATTTTCGTCGGCAAGATCAGTAATTGCACTTGAAGAAAATGTTATCGAGGCTATTGTTAAACCGCAGAAACAAACAACGTTAACCGCCGAAATAATGAGAACCAACTTCAATCCAATTTTCATAAAAGCTCCTTAAAAGACTGTTAAATTTTCCTTGATAAAAATTACCGATTCTTATATATATAAAATAGTAAATTTCAAAAGAAAAACAAAGAAAATTATTTTGAAGAAATTTTAATCGGAAAAACGCTCTTATTTAAAGAAATTTTGGAGAGTTTGATTCTGTTTTGAAGAATAATTAAATAAATTATTGATATTTTTGGGAAATCTCTTTGAACTTTTCGCTGATATTTACCACGGCATCGACAATAATGGGATCGAATTGCGTTCCTTTTCCGTCTACAATTATTTTAAGAGCCTCATCGTAAGGCATTGCAGCTTTATAAACGCGCGCGCAAACAAGCGCATCGTAAACATCCGCAAGAGCGGCAAGACGCGCAGTAAGCGGAATGTCTTCGCCTTTTATTTGACGGGGATAACCTTTGCCGTCCCAGCGTTCGTGATGACCGTAACAAATGTCCTCGCAATGCTTCAGGTATAAAGATGTGTTCACATCGCCAAGCTCATGAATAATTTCCATACCGCGTGTTGTATGTGTCTTCATTATTTCATATTCCTGCGGATCGAGCTTGCCGGGTTTTAAAAGAATTCTGTCGGGGATTGCAATCTTTCCGACATCATGAAGAGCCATCGACTTCATGATAATATCCGGCTGAAGTTTCGCCAGTTCCTCGGCATAAACCGAGTTTGTTTCGATTAAATAATCGGTAAGGGCTCTAACAAAAAGCTGCGTTCTTTTTACATGTTCGCCCGATTCCAAATCGCGGTGTTCGATAACATTCGCAAGTCCCTGCAGCGCGTACTCCAAAGTTTTGGTGGCTTCGGCGGTTTTTGCCGCAACCATTTCTTCCAGGTATTCGCTGTAATTTTTAAGCGCAATTTGATTTCTTACGCGAAGTTTTACGATATCGGGATTAAAAGGCTTGTTTATAAAATCGACGGCACCCGCTTCCAAAAGTTCGCTTTCCGATTCGTTTTCTATGGTGATAAAAATTACGGGTATGCGTTTGAAAATCGCGTCGGCTTTTAAGGCTTCGAACAATTGCCTGCCGTCCATTTGCGGCATATTGACATCCAACAGCAAAAGTTTTGGATGAACGGCGATTTTTTGAAGCTTGTCGAGCGCTTCCCTGCCGTTAGACGCTGTAACAATATTATATTCGTCTTTTAGGATTTCTTCCAAAATCATGACGTTAGTGTCAGCATCGTCAACAACAAGTACCGTGGGTTTATTTTCAAGCATATTGAATTAACACCTTATCGATTTCGGTTAATGTTATACCGTGGGCGGCTTTTACCGTTTCCAGATATTCTTCCTTGTAGGTTCCGTCTTTTATATGAGCTTCCAGCTCCATGCTTTTTTTGTACAATTCCGTAAGCGAAAGATTTGCCGTAAGACCCTTGTATGTGTGAGCCGCAGTTCTTGCGCTTTCCATATCTCCCGATGCCAACGCCGCTTCTATTTCGCCGAAAGTTTTATCGTCTTTGAATTTTGTAAGTAATTTTGCGTAGAGTTTTGTGTTATTCATCACTCTTTTTGAGCCTTCTTCTACATTGATATAAACAATGTCATCTGCCATAAAAACCTCTATATGCTATTTGATTATCTCTCGCGGTAAATGATTCTGCCCCTGCTTAAATCGTACGGCGAAAGCGCCACCCTGACCCTGTCGCCGGGAACTATACGAATGTAATGTTTGCGCATTTTACCGGACAGGTGAGCCAGTATTAAGTGTCCATTCTGGTTGTCCAGCTCCACGCGAAACATCGTATTGGGAAGGGCTTCCCTAACAATGCCTTCGACTTCTATTGCTTCTTCTTTCGCCACATTTTCTCCTTATAGGCAATGGTATCGCATAAAACCCCTTTATGTCAATTAAGACAATATGATAGAATGCCGTATGCGCTATTATAGTACCAGAAATAAAAATGAATCCGTAAATTTCGCAACCGCCGCACTGGCAGGACTTGCTCCCGACGGAGGGCTTTTTGTCCCCGATGAGATACCGTCCCTGCCTGCAAGCGCAAAAAGCTCGCTTGGATCGATGGGTTTTTGCGACATCGCCATGGAAACGATAAAACCGTACGTAAAAGACGAAATTCCCGACAATGCGTTATCTGACATTGTGGGGTCGGCTTTTACTTTTGACGCTCCTTTTGTCGCGGTTGGAGATCGATACACTGCCGAGCTTTTTCACGGGCCCACTGCCGCTTTCAAGGATTTTGGCGCACGTTTCATGGCGCGTTCTTTTTCATATCTTCGCCGCGGCGAAGATCGTCCCCTTCGCATTCTTGTCGCAACGTCGGGCGACACGGGGGGAGCCGTAGCGGACGGCTTTTTTGAAGTACCCGGCATTTTTGTCACTGTGTTATATCCAAAGGGACGCGTATCGCCCTTGCAGGAACGCCAAATTGCCGGCCTTGGAAAAAACATTTCCGCCCTTGCTGTCGAAGGAAGTTTCGACGACTGCCAGCGTCTTGTTAAAGCCGCGCTTGCAGACGAAGATTTAAAAAAACGAATGTCTTTATCGTCGGCTAACTCGATTAACATAAGCCGTCTTATTCCGCAGGCGGTTTACTATTCGGCAGCGGCGGGAAGAGCATTTGCAGGGCTGACCGATCCTGACGGCTCTGCAACACCTAGGTTGACCAATCAAACAAGTTTGACCGGTCAACCTTCTCAGTATGCTGCGCAAACTGAGCGAACTCGCGGCAAGGGAATGCCTGTAACGCTTTGTGTTCCTTCGGGGAACTTTGGCAATTTGACGGCGGGTCTTTATGCGATGAAAATGGGCGCGCCCATTACGCAATTTATTGCCGCTACCAATATGAACAAAACGGTTCCCGATTATTTGGATTCCGGCGAATATCTCGCGCGCGATTCAAAGGCGACGCTTTCCAATGCAATGGACGTAGGCGCGCCAAGCAATTTTGAACGCATGGCTTCGCATTTTTCGTGGGACGAAATGAAGCGTATCATTTTGGGCGTTTATGTAAATGACGAAGAAACAAAAGAAACAATTGCGCGCATTGCAAAAGACGAAGGGTATTTTTTGGATCCGCACAGCGCAGTCGGCTGGAAGGGAGTAGACAAACTTCGCGCGCAAAACAAATTGCAGGAAGGTACTGTCGGCATTCTTTGCACAGCCCACCCTGCAAAATTTTCGGAAACTGTAGAGCCGCTTGCAGGCAAAGTTCCCGTACCGGCTTCCCTTTCTCGCGCAATGGACAGAACCGTGGATGCAAAAACAATCCCCGCAGAGGTTCCTGCGCTGATAGACTTTTTAAATGAAATTAATTAAGAATTTTATTTTTTATTTCTTATTCCTTATTTCCGCTGTAGTTGCTTTTGCTTGTGACAGGGAGGGGCATTTTGAATTTATCGTTTCCAACAGCAACGAAGAAGTTCTCTACACAGGCTGCTACGATGCCGTAAATTCAGGGCCGCACATTATCGAGTACATACTTACGCGCGATAGAGCCGAAGCAACAGGCATAAGAAGACCGTCCGTTCCGTTTACGCGTGACAGGGACGGCGGCGTTTTACTGGCGCTGCTTGAAGAACATGGATATACGCTTCCAAGCCATAACGATTTTACCCGTTCCGGTTACGACAGGGGCCACATGGCGCCTAATGCCGATTTTAACGACACTTACGAAAATGCGCTGATGACTTTTTTTATCGCAAATGTCTGGCCGCAGACGCCGAATGTAAACAGGGTCGTTTGGCTAAGAACGGAAAATGAAACAAGACGGCTCGCATCCGAATATTTAATAATAAGGGTAATTATCATCGTAGAAGATTTTGGCGAAGAAACCGTGGGAAACATCCGCATTCCAACAGTTTTTAAAAGACGGGTATACGATTCAAATTCCGGCGATTTGATTTATGAAATTGACGTTAATCAATGATTCCTGCTGAGAAAGAAAATAAAGATAATCGGAAAGCCTGTTAAGATATGCTCCCGCATTCGGACACAGGGTTTTTTCTTCGTAAATTGCCGCGTACATCCTTTCCGCTCTTCTTGCGATAGTTCTTGCAATCTGTATCTGCGCTTCGATAATATTTTTACCGGGAACATTGAATTTATACTGCTTTGGAAGAGCGCCCTGAAGACGGTTAATTTCATTTTCCATGTCCGTAACGTCATTTACACTGAAGAAAAATTTCTCGTTGCGGCTGTCGGACACATGAGACATCATCTTCATCATGTTTTTTTGGATTCGTTCGATAAACTGAACGGAACGATGCCATGAAACCTGCCATGCGTCTTCGTTTGCGATCATTGCGCGAACCAATCCCAAATATGCGTTTAACTCGTCGGCTGTTCCGATAAAATGAATCAAGTCGTCGTTCTTTGACGTTTTAAAACCGTTTAAATTTGTCGTCTCTGCATTGTAACTCATGTTTTATCCTTATAAAGTATTGGGAGAATCCAGCCAAACAGGGAGCATCATATTCGTATCCAAATATCCCATTCTGCGTTTCTTTACCGAAATTTCCAGCACTGCAATGCCTTCAGGTTCCATTATGCGCAAACGGCCCAAAGAAACAGGATCGTTTTCGGAAATGCCCGCTTCATCGGCTATTGATCCGCGAATCACCCTGTCTACGCGAAAACCCGGGGAGAACAAGGAAGTTTGCACGGGCATTAGAATCATTCCAAAAAGCGGAGCCGCCATTCTTTCGCGTCTGTCGATTCGCGCAGCTTCCAAAAGCGGAAGATCGGGACGCGCAGTTGTCATCATGACGGATCTTTTTGTCTCTCCGTCCGAACCGGCAGTTTCGATGGCGATAAGTTCATTGGGACCGCAGAGGAATAACGCTTTTTGCATTGCGGAAATAATTCCGCCTTGCGGAGCCGTAACCGCTTTTCCGTTAATTGACTTTATAAAAAAGCCTTCCCTTATTCTGTGAGAGAAAGCGGGAGTGTTCGGAGCTGTATAAATAATTTCCGCCCCTGTCAGCGTTTCGCATAACGTAAGACCGAGCCACGGACGCTGCGCCCTTCCGCCTTTTATCATTGCAGGAAGCGCCGCTGCAACCATTTCTGCGGGTACTGCAAAGTTGATTCCCTGGTATTGCGGAATCCCGGCAAATATAACGCCGACAAAGCGTCCTTCGCTGTCGATTAACGGGCCGCCCGAATTGCCGGGATTCACGGCTGCGTCAATCTGAATCACATCGCCGATTTGCATGAAACGCCTTCCAAGCGCAGAAACTATGCCGCTTGTAACGGTTCGCTGCAAACCGCCCGGAGAGCCGATTGCAAGCACAGAGTCGCCAACTCTTGGAATTACGCGATCAACAAGCGAGAACACATAATCCGTTTCTATTTCTGTTTTGATCAACGCCAAGTCCAATGCCTTGTCCCAGCCGACAACGCGGGCGGGAATTCTTGGGCTTGATGCGTCTCCCATGCGGATAAACATTCGAGAAGGACCCCGGTGTTTGGGATCAACTTCGCTTGCAATAACATGATAATTGGTTATCAGCAAACCGCTCGAATCGACAAAAAATGCGGAACCCAAAGATCTGTCGGGAACAATCATCCCTCTTTCCGAACGATACCCCATGTCGACAATAACAGTGGCGACTCCGTTTACCATGTTGGAAAATGTGTCGCGCCCCGATGCATATTCGCGTAACGCGGCGGGAATATTGCGCGCTCCTGCCGCTTGAGCTGCGGCAAGAAAGAAAGCGGAGGAACGGCGCTGCCTTGCCTGCACGGCTTTTTCAAGGAAAAGAAGGGCGCTTTGGGCATCAAGCGGCTGCATTTCATGCGCCTTAACAGCAGCCAAAAATGCGCTTAGATTGTCGCCTTCTTCAAGTTTTTTCTTTGCGTATAAAAGTGTAAAAGCTCCCTCTCTTCCCGTATTCGCATTTCTTACGCCAATGTTTGCAAGAGACCTTCCAATCGATATTGCATCGTCCCATCTTTGTTCATCAATAGCGCGTTGCTGAAGGGAGACAAGATTCGCCGAAGCCTGTCTCTCCAGTTCTGCGATCCTTTGCCAGTCTACCGCCCTTTCTTCTTCCGTACCCGAATAAATTTCTTTGTAGGTATAAATCAGATTAAGCGCAACGACAGGTCTATCCTCGATCAGCCTTTCTATATCGCTGATCCTAATCGCGCTTGTTGTCCTGAAAGGTCTTTCTTCGACAGTGTTATTCAGGCTTTCGCAGCCAATGATTAATACTGTTAAAATTATTGCAATTGTTATTTTTTTCATCTTTGATTTCCGGTTTCTGAATGTGTCCATGTACCTGAGCCGTCCATGTCAAAATAATAAACAATCGAGCCGTCCAATTGATACACTTCCCTTGTTTTATGCCGTCCGTCTCCGGACCAGTCGCTTTCCGAAGACGCAATCAGCCTTCGGTAATCGAAAACGTCCCGCCACACATAACCCGGCTCCGGGCGGCGAAAACGGCGTATTGTTTCCATTCTGCCGTCCAAATCAAGGTCGATATGCTGAATTACGGGAAGTCCTCTTTCAAATTCGGTAACGGAGACTTGCCTGCCGTTTGCCGTTGTTTCTATCGATTGCAAAATTACGCCCCTGCTCATTCGTATTGTTTCGATTGCGCCTTCAATTTCCAAACTGGGGCGCGTATAAGTTGTACAAAATGAATGTATCGTGCGCAGCGTTAGCGGCATGTACTGGTGTGAAGGCATGGGAAAAAGAAGCCCGCGCAGATTGTCGCTTCCGCCGATTTCCAGGAATTCAACGGGAGCGTATTGTAAATCTGCGGGAGCAAATGTAAATCTTTCGTTTGAATTTGATAATGGGTCTCCGAACATTATTTCTTTTACGGAAGGATAGCGTTCCCATGTTATACCGGCAGCTTTTTCATGCCCCGTAAGTTGAACTGTTCCCCTTACCGGAGAACCGTTTGTAAATTCGTAAAGATTCAAATATGTTTCATTGTTTTGTTCTTTGCTATATAAAAATTGAAGAAGATTTCCATTATGATAATGCGCAAGACTTTCCAGATATCCGTCATAATCAACATCACTGATAATGTACCCGGAAAAAACAAGAAATCTTTGCGTAAAGCGCACGCGTCCTTCTTCGCTGCGAAGAAATCTATAAGTATCTGTTATAACGTCAATTTCGAGCGTTATATCTTCATCATCTGTGAAAAGCAATTCTTCTATTGCAGTGTTATCATCTATAAGCCCCAAATTGAGGGCGATTGGTATTGATTCTAAATTAGGCGGCGTTGTCATTGCCCTGTAAGATCCAATCATACGGCGCGCGTCATCTATGTTTCTTATAAAGGGAGCCGCTATACATGCAAGGTATGTATCGTTATCCATAAAAAACGGAAGCCGTCTTAAAACAAGTTCCAAAAGATTGATATCGGCCTCGGGCAATTCCGACGGCTGAGGCCGTCTGTTACGCGCATAATTAAAAAAGATTATAAGCGGACGCGGATCGCGCGGAAACCTGTCCATTGTAATCAAAAGCTGGCTTCTAAACTGCGCAAGAGCAAGACCGGGATCATTCACGGGTTCCCTTCCCAAAGCAAGCGATTGCAGCGCATCAAGGCGAACCATTGCGGCAGATGCAGCAATCGGCGATGTGCTTATTATTCCTTCCCGCGCTTCGATGAGATCAATACAGGCAATTGCCTGACGATACCGGCGCAGAATAAGAAGCGTTTCGGCTTTAAAAAGAAGCGCATTAACTTCGTTGTTAAATACCCAGCGGTTCGTTTGAATCGCAGTATCCAGAGCTTCTATTACATCGGTTCGCATTTCGCCGAAACGTTTGTATACAATTGCTCTTATATAAGACAAATCGGACGAAACGTTTTCAAAACCTCTTGTGCGTACAAGCGCGGCGCGGGCATCGTCCCATCTATCTTCGTTTATCGCCTGCTCAATCCATCTGTAATACTGCTGCGCCGCCGCAGAATCATCCCGCGATTGCGCAAATACGTTATTAATGGATATAAAAAGAAATACAAAGAATATTAACCACGGAGTACACCTCATACTGTTTCCTCCTTGGGAGGAAGACCGAGTATTTGGCGGACTTCTTCGTCGCTTAGGGTTTCGCGCACAAGGAGAGCTTCCGCGAGTTTTTCAATTTCGTCTTTTCTGCTTGCAAGTATGTCATTCGCGCGTCCCTTTGCGTTGTCTATAATTTCTTTTATTGCCTTGTCGATTCGTTTCGCTGTATCTTCGGAATAGTCTTTGTGACGCGCAATTTCCTTTCCAAGGAAAATCGGTTCGTCTTCCTGACCGTATGCGACAGGACCAAGGTCTTCCGCCATGCCCCATTCGCAGACCATGTTACGCGCAAGTTCAGTCGCGTGCTGAATGTCGTTTTTGGTTCCCGTTGTTGTTTCGTCGTAGAAAAGCTTTTCCGCAAGCCAGCCGCCGTAGCAGATGGAGATTCGATCCTCTATCCAGCCCCTTGATCGGTTATAACTGTCTTCTTCCGGCAATGAAAGAGCGGCGCCCAATGCCCTGCCGTGCGGAACAATCGTTACCTTATGAAGCGGGTCTGAGTTTTTTAGGTGATAATGAAGGAGCGCGTGCCCCGCTTCGTGGATTGCCGTCATGCGCCGTTCCTTGTCCGAGACCACAAGCGTTTTTCGCGCTACGCCCATCAGCACTTTATCCCGCGCTTCTTCAAAATCCGACATGAGCACTTCTTCGCGATCTTTTCTGGCTGCAAAAAGAGCCGCTTCGTTTACAAGGTTTGCGATATCCGCGCCGCTCATTCCCGGCGTAGCTCTTGCAATGCGCGTAAGATCAATTTCCTTGTCCAGCGGAATTTTTTCGGCGTGGATTTTTAAAATCGCCTCGCGTTCCTTAATGTCGGGCATTGCGATAATTACCTGACGATCGAAGCGTCCGGGACGAAGAAGAGCGGGATCCAAAACATCGGGACGGTTTGTTGCAGCCAAAATAATTACGCCGTCTTTTGAATCAAAGCCGTCCATTTCAACTAACAGCTGATTAAGCGTTTGCTCGCGCTCATCGTGACCGCCGCCGTAACCTGCGCCGCGTGTGCGCCCGACAGCGTCAAGCTCGTCGATAAAAATTATGCAGGGAGCGCTTTTTCTTCCCTGTTCAAAAAGATCCCTTACGCGGCTTGCGCCTACGCCGACAAACATTTCTACAAAGTCGCTGCCCGACATGTGAAAAAAAGCCACTCCCGCTTCGCCCGCGACAGAACGCGCCATCAATGTTTTTCCGGTGCCGGGCATCCCGACAAGAAGAACGCCTTTGGGAATACGCGCTCCCATCTTTGTAAACTTTTGCGGATTTTTTAAAAACTCGACTACTTCTTCAAGTTCAAACTTGGCGTCCTTTTGACCCGCGACATCGGA
>WQSP01000047.1 GCA_009787795.1 Treponema sp. | reverse complement strand
GCGCTTTTGGCGCTTGCAGAAAATCTTGCAGCCGCGCCGCAGGTAAAAAACAGGCAGGAATTGTCAACGGAAATATTAAAGCGCGAAGAACTTATGAGCACTGCAATCGGCTGCGGAATTGCCATTCCCCATGTGCGGTTGTCGTCGGTGACAGACCTCGTCGTTTCTGTCGGAATCAGCCGCTGTGACATTGTCGATTTTCATCCATTGGACGACGAGCCTGTGCGCTTGGTTTTCATGATTGCCGCGGCGCACAATCAGCATGCGTATTATTTGCAGGCGCTATCGTGGTTCAGTACCCGCCTTAAAAACAAGGAACTGCGCGATTCTCTTTTAAAAACCGAAACCCCTCAGCAAGTCTACGATCTGCTGACCAAATAAGGTCCACGGATTTACACGAAATTGCCATTCGGTATTTCCTCTTTCCGTGAAAATTTGTGGATGATGTCTCTATTTCTTCAGTTCGTGCAGCGAATCGAAGGGGAGGAGTTCGCCGACCGTGCTGTCGATTTTTTTTGAGCCTGAACCTGCGAACCGGACCGGTACATTTGCCGCCATGAATTCGCCTATTACCTGACGGCATGCGCCGCACGGCCCGACAGGTTCGGTTGAATCCGGGGTGGAAATTGCAAGCGCTTTAAAGCGTTGATGCCCTTTTGCGACTGCGGCACAGATTGCGTTTCTTTCGGCGCAGATCGTAAGCCCGTAAGAACGGTTTTCCACGTTGACACCCGTGATGACAGTTCCGTCTTCGCAAAGAAGCGCCGCCCCAACGCGGAAATGCGAATACGGCGCATAAGCTTTGTCCGCCGCTTCTCTTGCCTGCCCGAACAATGCATCCATCTGCATATCAGCCATGCTTGCCTCCTTTTTTAATGTATTATATAATAAATTTACGTTACAAGCCACAGTCTGGCATTTGGGGGAATTTTGGCTCAGAAGAAAAAAGTTCTTAATTACTTTATCATCATTCTGATTTTTATTGTCTATTTTTTTATCGCCGCAAGACCGATTCCGCGCGAGACTGTTCTTACATTCAACTGGCTTACTTCCATGCCGGGCAATGCAATCAGGATGGACATTACGGACGAAGAGGGAAATGAACGTTTTGTTCCCGGCTCGTTACCTGATTTTATTCCCTTTATGCTCGGCAATCGTTTTGGCTATATCGATAACATTTCGGGATTGTTTGCCCTGCATCAGATTAAAACGAACGATATTTACCTGAGCCAAAATTACTGGACAGAGTACGGCGCAGAACCTGAAAGTTTGATTGTCAACAACATAAGGGAAAACACCGAAATTAAAATTGACAATCCCAGAGGCTATCCCGTTTTGCTTGACAACAGGGTTTTTGTTCTTGGAAGCGATCAAAATTCGATATCTGAAATTTCGGATAACGGAAACATTCGATGGACTTACGATTTTGGCGCTCCTCTTACCTGTATCGATGCGAAGGCGGGTCTTGTATTGACAGGTTCTCTTGACGGCACAGTTGAGGTTTTTAATACCGACGGCGAACGCATTTTTAATTTTCCCCCCAGCGGTTCGCGTTATTCGGTCATTCTTGGCTGCGCGATTTCGGGTAACGGTTCGAGAATCGCTGTCGTATGCGGCATCGACATGCAGCGTTTCCTTCTTTTTGAAAGGGTAGGAAGCTCGGGCGGCGAGTATAAGGTTATTTATCACGAATTTTTGGAAACGGGGTTCAGGCGGCCTGTGCGCGTTTCTTTTATTGACGAAGATCAGCGGATTGTTTTTGAGCGCGAAGGCGGAATCGGCGTTTACAATTCAAGATCAAGACAAACGATGTTTATTCCTCTTAACGGCGAAATTGCCGCAATAGACGAATCGGGCGACAACGGTTACCTTTTTTTGATTACTTCCAATTATTTCCAGCAAAAAAACCTGATCGGCATAAGGTTTCCGCCGCACAGACTTTTCGGCGCTCCAAACACAAAACCGGAAGATTCGATCTTTTTAAGAGCGCCGTTTAGAAGCGATGATGTTTTTATCAACAGGTCAAACGATACGCTGGTTGTAGGCGGCGGTGAATTGTTAATCTCCTTTAACTTGGAGGAAAAATAAAATGAAAAAACATTTTGTGTTTGTTTTGCTGGCGTTGTTTTTGATATTCGATTCATTGCTCGCGATGAACTGGCCTTCCGACAATAATGCGGTTTTAATCCGCAACTTCGGCGCAAACGACAGGGGGAAACCCGTTCTTGGGATGATCTTCGGCGGCGGAGAGCAGGTTTTGGCGGCGGAGAGCGGCGAAATAATTTTTTCGCGCGCAAAAAACGATCCCGCTTCGCGTCTTCCTTCTCCGCTTGGCGCATGGACTGCAATTGATCACGGCGACGGCTTAATCAGCATTTACAGCCGTTATGCGGATACGGATGCGGAGAACAGAAGCAGAAATGTTTTGGCTGTTCAATATATCGAGAAACAGCAGCCGATCGCTTTTTCCGGGGCCTCGGGATGGTCAACACGCAACGGTTTTTATTATATGCTTTTTGACAGACGCGAACGGCGCTGGATCAATCCCGCGATGATAATCACCCCTGCGTTGGAGACCCGTTCCCCTTCGATTGTTTCTGTTGATCTGCGCAATGCCGACGGCGTTTTGATGCAGTCGCGCAATTTAACGCAGGGGCGCTATACTGTTGTGGTAAATGCCGCAGGCGGAACGCCGTCCGCCTCTTCTCCTGCCGGATTGCAGCCGTTTGCGCCGCAGAGAATTGTCTGCTCGATAAACGGAGCGGAAGTGGGCTCCCTGAATTTCGAGGCGGTTTCCGCAAGAGACGGCATTTTGATGGTTTCGCGTAACGGCCTTGTCCCTGCAAAGCAGATATATGCCGCCTATCCCACTTTTGAAGCGGCTGAAGTCTTTTTGACAAGAGGGCAGATAAACCTGGAAGTGATTGTGCAGGACATTACAGGCGGCTCGCGCAGTTTTACCACGCGATTAATCGTGAATTAAGTGAAAACATGGTCTATGCCCGTGTCCGCCGTAAAAAGCGAGATAGCTCCGTGCGCCCTTTGCGGAAATAGCAAATTCAAAAAAAAATTAAATTGCGAAGGCTTTTATTTTGTCCGCTGCGTTAAATGCGGTCTTGTACAGCGCAATCCTCAGCCGGATAAAAATGAAATAATTGCGCGTTACAGCGACATGTTTGGAAAAGATTACCTTTCCTACGAAATTGCCAATGAAGGTTCTTTTTTGAATCTTCAATTGCTTGCCCTAAAAGACGCAAATTTTGAATTCGACGCGACGCAATACGGCGAACCGTCGGTTTTAGATATCGGTTGCGCAACAGGCGCGCTTCTTGAGCATCTTCGCGCAAAAGGGTGGCGCGTAACAGGCGTGGAAATATCTCCGGGCGGCGAATACGCAAGAAACGAAAAAGGTCTTGACGTTAGAAGCGCTGTGCTGGAAGAAAATAATTTTGACGAAAACAGTTTCGAAGTTGTTCTTGCGTCCCATTTGATAGAACACCTGAACGATCCGCGCTCGTTTTTAACGGAAGTTCGCCGCATAATAAAAAAAGACGGGTGTTTTTACATAACAACGCCCGATATAAGCGGTTTTCAGGCTCGTCTTTTCGGTGCAAAATGGAGATCCGCGATTTTTGATCATTTGTATTTGTTTTCTGCCCGCACATTGATCAAAATGTTAAAAGAAACAGGTTTTAGGGTAACTTTAAGGCGCACATGGGGAGGGCTTGCGGCAGGCATGGCTCCCGGCTGGCTTAAAAAAATGGCGGATCGCGCCGTAAAGATTTTCGGATGCGGCGATGTAATGATTTTAAAAGCGCAACCTAATTAATTAATTAATTAATCCTTATAAACAATGCGGGTATTTCAAAACGAGTATTCTCGTATTGAAGAATTCTTGCAGGAAGCCTGAACTGACCCGCCGCAAGCGGTATAAGCGTATATTTTGCAACAATGCCGCTTTCTCTCTCTTGGGGTGAAAGCGGCGCAACGGAAAGAATTACGCCCTGCGGCACAGGCGGCATAAAAAACGAAGGAAGCGGCAACTGCGCGTTCCAGTCGTTTGAGCGTAAGGTAAGCGTCGTGCGCTCTCCCGGCACGGCCGTTTGGGGAGTTCCTTCCCAAAAAAGACGCGGAATAAAATAATTCGATTCTGCGCTGTAAATGTTAAAAACATACGGATTTGTTTCGATAATGCCGGCAGGCGTTACGATTGTAAAGAAATCCAGGGCGATTCTGCCGGGAGAGCTTGCGGTAAACCTGAATTCGATTACCGTTACGTTTTCCGAATTCACTATCCGCGAAAAAACAATGTAGCGATCGACAGTGAGAGTCTGCGGCATTGGCGGAGTGATAACGCGAACGTATTCCGCAGAAGGGTAGTTAACGGTAATGGTCAGCGTAAATTGTTCGCCGGCTGTCAGAACCCTGGGATTGATTCTGGAAATGGCGCTTAATTCTTCTTCCTGCGAAAATACGGGAGAAACAATTATTGCAAAAAGCGTTAAAATAAAAATAAAATTTTTCATGTTAATAATCCGGTCCTGTATATTCTTCTTCCGCAGTCCATTCGCGGCTCCTCCAAAGGCGCTGCTCTTCGTCTTTTAAATATTCAAAAAGAATACTGCGCTGCTCCTGCTGGGTTTCTGTCCTGTTTTCCTGTTTTGCTTCCATGGATATCGATACCAACGCAAGCTCCAGGTTTCTTTTTGCATCGAGTCTTCTTGGGTCTGTCCTTAATGCGTCCCTGAAAGAATCGGCTGCCGACTCGTATTTTCCGTCTTCAAAAAGAATGATGCCCGTATTGTAATGATTGCGAAACCTGAGTTCGCGATGTTCGCTGTCGGGAAAATTCTCAAGTTTTTTCTGCGAATCGTTGTAACGCGAAAGCGCCGCTTTTTCCTGATCCATCAAATAAAATGCAAGTCCAATGCCGTATTCCGCGTAAGGAGCCGCGTCCTCATGCTCCAATGCCTTTAAATACGGAACAAGCGCTTCATCGAATCTGCCGCGCGAGTTAAGATAATTTGCCTCTATAAGAAGAAGTTTGCCCTGAGAACATGAGGTAAAAACAAAAAGAATAGCAAGTAACGATGCTGTAGCCGAAAGTGGCAATTTGCCTGTTTTGCGCGTGACAAATTTTGACGCGCAGTATGCAATAAGAGCAAGGACTGCAAACAGGGGGCGGCGCGAAACAGGTTCTGTTTTGGCTTTTTCTCCCGGAAGGGAATTGTTTTCCAAATCCTGCGCGGCGGACAACAACCCGGAAGAAATTGAAATTGCGGCATCGTCGCGGTTCCCGTCGATATACATGCCGCCCGTTCTTTCTGCGGTTGTGCGCATAACAGCGGCTTCCCTGCGACTGATTACAACCTGCGAATCGGGAACGTCATCCTGTTCAAAAATTCTTGCGCCTTCGTCGCTTCCCACCGCGACTGCAAAAATATAAATGCCTTCTCTTGCGCAAAGGTTTATTGCGTTTCTGATGTTTCCGGAATGGGATTCGCCGTCCGAAATCAGGACAATTATTTTTCGCGCGGGGGATGTGCCGATAAACGCGCTTGCGGCGGCTTCTATAAGGGCTTCAAGATTTGTGCTTCGTCCCGTCATTGAGGAAGCGCCTATCGTGCTTAAAAAGCCAAGCGCAGATTCGTTGTCGTATGTAAGAGGCACCGCCAGATAACCGCGTCCGCGTCCGATGGCTGCCGCATAACGCGCTCCCGGAACGGACGCAATTGTGTTTATTGCAATCTTTACGCCGCGTTCCAAACGGGATTCAGTTCCCGATTGCAGATCGCGAATGTCCATGCTACGCGAAACATCCATCGCAAACACAATGTCCAAACCGCGGCGGTATTCGGAAGGCGCGTATCCCATTCCCCATTTGGGTCCTATAAGCGCGACAATTGCAAGCGCAAGAAACAATATGAAAAATATCCGCGAAAGAAAAAGTTTTCTTTTTAACAGGTTGTCCATCATCATAGAATTGCTCCCAGTATTTTTCGTCTGACAAATTTCACGGTAACAAGCAAGATAACCGAAATCAGCAGAAACTCAAACGAAAGCGAATGCCTTCTGTTTATTATTCGCGTTCTTTGAATTGTAATTTCGCCGTCATCCAACTGCGAAAATGCGGAAGAAAATGTTTCGATGTTGGGCGCGTAGATAAACGTGCCGTTTCCCGAGAGGGCAAGACGGCGCAAGCTGTCAACGTCGTAACGCGAATCAAAAATGCCTGTCAGGCGAATTTTTGTGTTTGGATCCGTGTAATCGATGGGAACTTCTCCTGCGGAACCTGCCGCAATTACCCAAAACGAAACTCCGATTTCGTGGATAAGACCTGCGGCAGTTTCAGGATGAATCGCGCCCGCATTGTTTTCGCCGTCTGTTATAAGAACCGCGACTTTGCGCTTTGCGTTTGATTTGTCAAGATGAAAAGCCGCGACGGAGATTCCCATGCCAAGAGCTGTGCCGTCTCCAAGTTCGCCCGGTTGTAATTGTTCAAGCCTGTGTTCCAGAGCGTTTCTGTCTGCGGTTGGCGGCACCAAAAGGGCGGCATCTTCGCCGACCGCAACAAGACCGATGCTGTCCGAAGGACGATTGTTTGCAAAGCTGCGGATTAAATCCCTTCCGACAGTGAAGCGGCTTTTTCCGTCCATATCAAGCGCGGCCATGCTGGGGCTTACGTCAAAAATAAAAATAATATCCGCGCCCCGGTTAAGGAAAACCATTTCCGAAATTTTTATCGCAGGCCCTGCCGCGCTAAAACACAATAAAAAAATTCCTGTTACTTCCAAAAATTTTAGAAGCCTTACAAGCCCCGAGACTTGCGATGTTTTGAAAGGAACGCCGCCCGGCGCACCCAACGGAATTGCCGCAACAAACGGATTCTTTAAACGGTGATAAACAAGCGCTCCTACGGGAACCAAAATAAGGGTGAAGAAGGCAATAAAAGGATCGTCAAAACTGAAACTCACGATTGCGATGCCTCCCCGTTTCCCTGCTGTTTTTCTTTTGGCATTTGTGCCAAGTCTATAAAATTTCCAAAATCCTCCAAAAGGCGCGATATTTCGTGCGCGTCGATATCCATGCCGGAAAAGCGCAATTCGTCGCATTTTTGAAAGAAATTCCCCAAAAAAACCGCAGTTTCGCGCTGTTCGGAGTCACGAATGACGGACGGATTCAAATTTTCAAACGACATGCCGCCGAAAAATTCGCTTGCCGTCATCGATCTGCAATTATTGCCTGTCAATATGGAAAGGAAATCCCTGAACTCTTCGGAAAGCCTGTCCAAAATTTTCCGCCTGTCTATTCCCTTGGAAAGCGCGCGCGCAAGGCGTTTTTCTATTGTGCGCATATTTGCAAAGAGACGCTTGCGTTTCCATTTTTCGCGTAACAATTTGAATACGGTGCGTCCTTTAAACAAAAACCAAACCGCCGCCAAAATAAATACAACCAGCGCAGCCATGGAACCGTAAAGCATTCCCGCAGTTCCCGGCATCGCAAGAGCGGCGGCGGCGGCGGACAATACGTTAGGCGATTTTCCGTCAATAAGCGAGTTGACCGAAAACGAAAGGTTTTCGAAACGTTCCTCGCCTATTTCTATAGGCGGAAGATTTATATGACCTGTCGCAAAAGGCGTAAAGTCTATCATCAATCTGCTTCCGGTTGTCCGCCGCTCCAGAACAATCAAATGAAAATCGATATTCGGATCCTGCGGAAAGTATTCTGCGTCACTGATAACTATATTTTCGTTTCGCGCGGAAGCGGGAAGACGCAGAACAAGCGTGGCGGGGTCGCCTATGAATATTTGGCTTGGTATCAAATACGCGCCCGAATTCTGCGCATGTGCGCATGGAGTGACAATTACTAGGAAAAATAAAAACGCGAAGCACGCGGACAAAAAAAACCTGTATTTTGATTTTAACGCTTTCATATTTTTTTTCTTTGCCTGTATTGTCCCAACGTGCGGCTGCCGAAGAATTTAATCAGGGAAGAAGGCGCGTCCGTTTCTGTTGACAATTCCAAAAATGCCGCGCCGCTTCTTTTGCATTGCGCTTCCCAGCTTGACGAGCGTTCGCTTTGCCAATCGTTCCAGCTTTCCTTAAAAGTTTTTAATCCTGCGGGCGCTTCCATGCGCACTCCCGTTTCGGGGTCTTCCAATGTTATCAATCCCCTGAACGGAAGCTCCTGCGGGCTTGAAATCCTGATTGCGATGCAGTCGTGTTTTCTGCACAGATGTCCCATTTCCTGTTCCCAGCCTGTGCTGTAAAAATCCGAAATGACGACAACGAGCGATCTTTTTTTTAACATGCGCTGTGCGCCCGTTAATGCCGCCGCAATATCGCTGCCGTGTTTTTCGCGGCGCGGCAAAACATTGTTTTGATACTGAAGAGCCGCCATAACAAGAGTCATTAACGATTTGCGTCCCTTGCGCGGCGGAAAAACTTTCTCTATGTCCCTGTCAAAAAAAAGGGAACCAACCTGCTGCCCCGTATGCTCCGCAGAAAACGCGATAAGAGACGCGCAGAGCATCGCCTGTTCGTAAGGGCTTAAACCCTGACGCGCAATATTGCCGCGATGCATGGACGGCGATATGTCAAGTAAAACCAAAATTGTCAATTCACGCTCTTCGCGGTACATTTTTACAAACGGATTTCCGAAGCGCGCGCTTGCATTCCAGTCTATCGATCTTATGTCGTCGCCGGGTTCATAGTGACGCGCCTCGTCAAACTCCATTCCCGAACCTTTAAAGATTGAGCGGAAATTTCCGGCGAGCATTTCTTCTGCAAGGCTGGAAGAAAAAATAGGAAGGTTGATTATACTTCGTAATAATTCGCCGGTTTCCATTATGGTACCGGAACGTGGCTTAGAATTCTTCCGATAACCGCGTCTGCGTCCATGCCTTCGGCTTCGGCTTCGTAACTTAACACGACCCTGTGACGCAAAACGGGAAGCGCCGCAGTTTTAACGTCTTCCGGGCTAACGAAATTGCGCCCTTCGAACATTGCAAGAATTTTACTGCAGCGGAAAAGCGCAATTGACGCTCTTGGAGACGCGCCGAATGACACATAACGGTAAACGCCTTCCCTTGTCGATTTGCCCGGCGCAGGACGCGTTGCGGTTACTATCGATACAATGTATTTGCTGATTTCCTCGTCGACATGAATCGCGTCTGCGATGTATCTAAGGAAGGTGAGTTTTTCCATATCCAAAACCGCAGAGAGCGGAGGTCTTTTGTTTGACGAACCCGATGACAAGGACGGACTGTTTTTTACGATGTCGAGTTCTTCTACGGGCGCGGGATAGACGATTAAAAGTTTCATTAAAAATCGATCCAGCTCGGCTTCCGGCAGACTGTATGTTCCTTCGTGTTCGATTGGATTTTCGGTCGCAAGAACAAAGAAAGGGTCGGGCAGGGGGAAAGTTGTTTCGCCGATTGTTACCTGCTTTTCTTCCATTGCTTCCAGAAGCGCAGACTGTACTTTTGCAGGTGCGCGGTTAATTTCGTCCGCAAGAATCACGTTTGCAAAAATGGGACCTTTGCGAACCGAAAAATTGCTGTTCGCCTGTTCCCAAATCATTGTACCGGTTAAGTCCGCAGGCAAAAGGTCGGGCGTAAACTGAATGCGTTTAAAATCGAGGCCCGTTATTTCTGCAAGACTTTTTACTGCGAGTGTTTTTGCAAGACCGGGAACGCCTTCCAAAAGGATGTGTCCGCCCGCGACAAGAGAAGCCAAAAGCCCGTCGATCATCTCTTTTTGACCGACAACCCTTTGCGCCATTTCCTTTCTGCATGCCGCGATTAACGCCGCACATTTATCAAGATCGTCTTTTTGTACCATACAATTTAATACTCGTCTTTTTCTGCGTTGTTGGTATTCGTATCCGTTATGGCTTCTTCGTAAACGTCGGGAATTACAATAGTGTCAAGCGCGGACGGAGTGACAAGCCCCGAAAGGAAAGCCTGATCAAAAAGCGCCGCAATGCTTGCGGCTTGCGCTCTTGTCAGAAACATCGGAATTGTAGGGCTTACCCTGTAATTGTCCTGCGAGCCCGGATCGATAAATTCCGCTTCGCGCTGATTTATCATAAAATAGGGAGCCCTGTCCTTAAAACCGTATCCCAATTCCAGATTCATGTTGGCTCTTGCCCTTACAGTAAAACTCAGTTGCTGCCAGATTAAAAAACCCTGAACCCTGCCGTAGACCTGCGTAGTTCTTCCGCTTCTTCTTAGGTTTTGCGCGTTGTAGTCGTCGTTGTATTGCTGAAGCGCGTTAACAAACATCTGACGGCCCGTCCTGCTCCAAAACTGGTTGTATGTAAAAAAATCGATTCTGTATTGAAGGCACACCGCGTCTTCTCTTGGGTAATAAAAAACGCCCACATTTTGTTTTCTTAATCCGCCTATCGACAGGAAGGTGTCGAATTGAACTTCAACTTCTCCGATTCTTACCTGCGGAGACGTGTGACTGACTGTAAACGGTTCCGCGCGGCTGCGCGTAGTGTTGCATGACACAATTGCCGCGCCGAATGCCAATAATAGCAGGACAATTGCCGATTTGCATTTGAATTTCATATTTACATACTGTCGCAAATTAAAATGTTAGTCAAGACAGAAAAAAGGCTGCCCTTTCGGACAGCCTCTTAAAACATTAACCGTCAGGTTAAATTAGAAAGCAACCAACATCGACATCGGGAGTCTCCATGTTACAACAGAATTGTCAACAGTATTGCCTTCAACAATGAGACCAATGCGGAAGTCGCCGCCGCCCATTGCGAATCTGAAATAAGGATTGATATGGAAATTGATTTTTTCGTCTGCACGTGTTTCAACTCTGAAGTTGCAGAAAATTGTTCCAAAATCAAATGTATAGAAGGGCATTAAGTCCATCTTCAAGTAGAGCCAGTCGTTGCCGCCTGTTACTTCTCTTGGGTTCATAAATGCACGGAATCTGATGCCGAATGCATCCATTCCAAAATGAACGCCTACGCCGATGCGAAGGGGGTTTAACGCATTGTCTGTCAGGTTATAGTTACCGCCAACTTCAAACTGAAGTCCGTCAACCAAGCTGTTGGCGAAATATGTCAAACCGAGTCTGTTTCCGGGATCCCTGTTATATTCGCCTCTGTAGGTAAGATAGAAAGTGCCTACGCCGTCAAGACCATAAGAAACTTGAGCTTGCAAGCTCTTAAACCAGTCTGAATGTTCTACTGTAGCAGGGTTGCCAGGGAAGTTTCCTTCGTTGACACCGGGGATAATTGTAGCAAGATTAATTGCAAGACCGTCAATCGGCTTGATGATTAAAGCCATGCCGAAATTGTCCCAGTTACCGATAAGATAGTTGCCTGCATC